>NZ_SRLC01000001.1:2400000-2772200 GCF_004765605.1 Hymenobacter aquaticus
CCCTGGCCGCCTACGCCCTGGCCTTCGCCGTGCTGACGACGCTACTGATTGAGCTGGGTGTAATCAACTACCTGCTGCGGCCCGTCGACCAGATTGTGGAGCGGCTGCGGGCCGTGCAGGGCCCCACGCCCCCGCCCCTGCCGCCGCTGCGCACCACCACGTCCGACTTTAAGTACCTGGACGCGACGATTCGGCGCATGCTGCAGAAAATAAAGCTGGTGTTTGAGCAGGAGCGCGAGTTCATTGCCAACGCCTCCCACGAGCTGCTCACGCCGGTGAGTATTCTGCAAAACCGCTTCGAGAACATGCTACAGGCCGAAATCCTGCCCGAAGAGGCCGAGCAGCAGATCGTCACCTCGCAGCGCACCCTGCACCGGCTCACGGCCACGCTGCGCACCCTGCTCATGATTTCACGCATCGAAAACGAGCAGTACGCCCGCAACGACACGGTGGCCGTGCGCACGGTGCTGCAGGAAGTGGTAGCCGAGCTGGAGGACCGCATTGCCGACGAAAACCTGACCCTGGAGTGGGACCTGGCCGGCGACCCGCGCGTTGTGTCGGCCAACGCCAGCCTGCTGTTTACCTTTTTCTACAACCTGCTCAGCAACGCAGTGAAGTACAACCACACCGGCGGCCTGATCCGGCTGACGGGGCAGCAGCAGCCGGGCCAGCCCTACCTGCTCCAGGTATTCAACACCGGCCGCCCCATTCCGGCCGAGCACCTGCCCCACCTGTTCGAGCGGTTCCGGCGGGCGGCCAACGTGCACACCACCGAAGGCTACGGCCTGGGGTTGGCCCTGGTGCGCACCATCGCACAGTTTCACGCCTTTCGCCTGGAGGTGGCCTCCCACGAGGCCGGCACCACCTTTTCCATCTGGCTGCCCACGGCCACGCTGGCCGGGTAAGTCCGCCCAACGACAAACACTCCAAGCCCCGGTTGACCAGGATGTCGGCCGGGGCTTGGAGTATTTGTCGTTGGGCCCGCAGGGCCGTTGTGGCGGGCAGAAATCCGGTTTGCGGCCCTCCGTATCCGGGTGGTTGCAAACACGATAAGCCCAACGCATCCGCCGTATCTTCGTTAGTATTGTTGTTTACTCTCCCCGTCTGCTGTCTTTCCGGTTTTTGCGTCGCCTGATTTCCATAGCGCTTTGGTTTCACTTCCTGCTCCTTTTGGGGCTGGGGTGGCACTTCGCGGCTCCTAATCAGGTGGCGGCGGCTTCCCGCCCGGCGGCGGTAGTACAGGCCGGGCACGCGCCGGGCTCCTACCAGCACCAGGCGCTGGGCCGCGAAGATGCTGCCGTGGGCAACGAAGCCCTGGCCGTCGGCAAAGAGCTGCGTTCGGCGGGGGGCAGCTGGGCGCTGCCCCCGGCTCTGGCCCCGGGGCTCCTGGCTTACACAGGCTTACGCAGCCTCCGCGGCCCGAAAAGTCACCCGATTATCGGGGTGCCGGTGCTGCGGGGCCGGTTGCAGGCATCCATTATTCCGAACGCGCCCTAGCCTGGCCGCTGGCTTTTGCTCAACCCGAGCGGGCGGCAACTGCCGGTCCGCGCATCTTCCCGTTACCCGCCGGCCCAGGGCCGCGCGGGCTCCTTTCATGGCCGTATCGTTTCAGCGCCAATTATCCGGCCCTGAAACTCCTTTGGCTTTTTTCCCTCGCCTGATGCCTGTCTACACCACCACGCTGGTCATTCTGGGAGTGGCTATTCTGGGCGTTGCCTGGCTGCCCTCGCTGCTGGAGAAATACCCGCTGTCCTACCCCGTAATCTACCTGGCGCTGGGCATGGGGCTTTACAGCCTGCCCCTGGATTTGCCCACCGACCCGTTTCAGCACCAAACCCTGGTAACTCACCTGGCCGAGCTCTGCGTGCTGATTGCCCTGACCGGCACGGGCCTGAAAATTGACCGGCCTTTCTCCTTCCGGACCTGGCGCACGCCCCTGCTGCTGGTGCTGGTGCTGATGGTACTGACCATTGCCGCCTTGACGCTGGCGGGCTGGGCCATTGCGGGCCTGCCCCTGGCCAGCGCCCTGCTGCTGGCTGCCGCCCTGGCCCCCACCGACCCCGTGCTGGCCGGCGACGTGCAGGTGGGCGACCCGGGCGAGGGGCGCGAAGACAACGTGCGCTTTGCCCTGACCGGCGAAGCGGGCCTCAACGACGGGCTGGCCTTTCCCTTCGTGTACCTGGCCCTGGCCCTGCTGCCGGCCACCGGCGCGCTGTCGGCCAAGCTCGGGCACTGGCTGTGGCTGGACGTGCTCTACCGCACCGGCGCGGCGCTGGTGCTGGGCATCCTGTCGGGCAAGCTGCTGGCCTATTTGATTTTCAACCTGCCCAAGCGCGTCAGCATTAAGGCCGGGGCTTACGGCTTCGTGGCCCTGGCCGTCACGCTCATCACCTACGGCATTACGGAGCTGGTGCACGGCTACGGCTTTCTGGCCGTGTTTGTCGCGGCCGTGGCGCTACGCAGCCGGGAGCGGCGCCACGAGTACCACAAGCACATGCACGCCTTCACCGACCAGCTCGAGCGGCTGTTCATCGTCGTGATTCTCATCCTGTTTGGCGGGGCCGTGGTGCGCGGCCTGCTGGCCCCGCTTACCTGGCCGGGGGTGGCGCTGGGGCTGCTGCTGGTGCTGGTTATCCGGCCCCTGGGCGGCCTACTGACGCTTGCCCGCTCCCCGCGCGTGACCCTGGCCGAGCGCGGCGTCATCTCCTTTTTTGGTATTCGCGGCATTGGCTCCATCTTTTACCTGGCCTTTGCCCTGGAAAAAGCCGACTTTCCCGGCGCCCGCCAGCTGTGGGCCATTGCGGGCTTCACCATCCTGGTTTCCATCAGCTTACACGGCATCCTGGCTACGCCGGTCATGAACTGGCTGGACCGCCGCCACGGCCGCAAAATCACGGCCGAGCTTAGCGAGCCGGTCGAAGCCGAGTAAGCGGTTTTCACTCGTCTCATGCTTCTTCCCCAACTTATTATTCTGCGTAAGCTCCGGCAACGCCTTCCCCCTTCCATGACTTCCGTTCCCGCCCCCGGCCCTCAACCCGCCAACCTGACCGAGAAAATCAAAAACTTCGGCCTTATCGTGCTGGGCATTCTGTGCGCGGGCATGGGCCTGAAAGGCTTTTTGCTCAGCAGCCACTTCATTGATGGTGGCGTAACGGGCATTTCCATGCTGATTTCGGCCAGCCTGAACGTGCCGCTGTCCTGGCTGCTGCTCATCATCAACCTGCCCTTCGTGGTGCTGGGCTACCGTCAGATCGGGCTGGGCTTTGCCCTGAAAAGCGCCGCCGCCATTGCCGGCCTGGCCTTGTGCCTGGTGGTGGTGCCCTACCCCGACGTGACCAAGGATTTGCTGCTCACCGCCGTTTTTGGCGGGGTCTTTATCGGGGCCGGTATCGGGCTGGCCATGCGGGGCGGGGCCGTGCTCGACGGCACCGAGGTGGCCGCCCTGCTCATCAACAAGCACACGCCCCTGCTGAAGGTGAGCGACGTGATTCTGGTGCTCAACATCTTCATTTTCGCCGTGGCGGCCTTCGTGCTGGGCGTGCAGGCGGCCCTCTACTCCATTCTGACCTACGTATCGGCCTCCAAAACCTTGGACTTTCTGCTCAACGGCATCGAGCAATACACCGGCGTCACGATTATTTCGGCCCAGAGCGAGGCCATCCGGCACGCCATTACCACCACGCTGGGCCGGGGCGTCACGATTTACCAGGGCAAGCGGGGCTTTGGCAAGCGTGGCGGCCAGGATATGGACATGGACATCGTGTTTACCGTCGTGACCCGCCTGGAGCTGCCCCAGCTGCGCACCGAAATCCGCCGCATCGACCCGCAGGCCTTCGTCATTCAGCACAGCATCGACGACGCGGAAGGCGGCATGGTGAAAAAGCGGCCGTTTCACTAGCCGCCCGGCAGCTCATTTTCTCTTCACGGAGCGGGCCGTATTCTGACCCGATGGTACCGTATTCCGCCTTTCAGAATTTGTCGGCCGCCGAGCAGCAGGCCTTGGTTACGCAGGGCGGCACGTTTCTGCTCACGCGCCCGGCCGGCGTCTTTCTCGTCGACCTGTACTACCTGCCCGGCTACTACTGTGAAGTGTGGCGCCAGCTTCCCACGGCCGCCGTGGCGTATCTGCACGCCTTTACCGAACAGGCCGGGCTGTACCCTTACCTCGCCCACATCCGGCTGCCCCCGAATATTCTGGTCTGAGGCGGAGCCGCCGCACGGAAGCTTTCGGCCCCCTTTCCGGCCCTGATAACTGCCGCTTTCTTTCGGGGAGGCGGCAGTTACTTTTTACGCTAACTCATTATTATACAATGGATAATCAAGCAAGCAAAATCAAACAAACTAACAAACGTTTGTTTTTGTAAGCCAGCTTCTATACTTTTAATACCCTGCTCCTTCCCGTCGTATTGCCATGCTCTTCCAACCTGAAATCGAACGGATGCCTCTCGCCCAGCTGCGGGAGCTACAGAATACGCGCCTCAAGCGGCAGGTCGAGTACGTATACCACCGGGTGCCTTTTTACAAGGCCAAGTTCGACGCGCTGGGCATTCACCCCTCTACTTTCCAAGGCCTGACCGACCTTACCCGGCTGGGCTTTACCCGCAAAACCGACTTCCGCGACAATTACCCCTTCGGCCTGTTTGCCGTGCCCCAGCCCGAAGTGGCCCGTCTGCACTGCTCCAGCGGCACTACCGGCAAGGCCACCGTGGTGGGCTACACGGCTCAGGACCTCAATATTTTCGCCGAGGTGGTGGCCCGCTCCCTGGCCGCGGCGGGCTGCCGGCCGGGCATGAAGCTGCAGAATGCCTACGGCTACGGCCTGTTTACCGGCGGCTTGGGTATTCACTACGGGGCCGAAAAGCTGGGCCTCACCGTCATTCCCGTCTCGGGCGGCGGCACCGACCGGCAGTTGCAGCTGCTCCAGGATTTCCGGCCCGAAATCATCTGCGCCACGCCGTCCTACGCCCAGGTGCTGGCCGAGGAAATTCAGCGGCGTGGCATTGCCCCCGAGGCGCTGAACCTGCAATATGCCGCCCTCGGGGCCGAGCCCTGGACAGAAACCATCCGCCAGCAGGTGGAAAGCGGGCTGCGGGTGCAGGCTACCAATATCTACGGGCTGAGCGAAATTATGGGGCCGGGCGTGTCGCAGGAAGACGTGAACGAGCGGGGCACGGGCAGCTACGTCTGGGAAGACCACTTCCTGCCCGAAATCGTGGACAAAGACACCGGGGAGCCGGTGGCCGAGGGGGAGCTGGGCGTGCTGGTGTTCACCACCCTGACCAAGCAGGCCATGCCCATTCTGCGCTACTGGACCAACGACATTACCAACCTCTACTACGGCGAGTCCCGGAGCCGCACCCACGTGAAAATGGGCCCCATCCGCGGCCGCGCCGACGATATGCTCATCATTCGCGGCGTCAACTTCTTTCCTACCCAGGTCGAGGATATTCTGCGGGGACTGGACCACGTGAGCCCGTACTACCAGGTGGTGGCCTCCCGCCGCGGCAGCCTCGACGAGGTGGAAGTCAGCGTGGAAATCAGTGAGGAGCTGATGCGCGGCCTGGAACTGGCCGCCGTGACCGAAGCCGCCGTGGCGCAGCACGAGTGCCTGCGCACCTTGCGGGGCACGTTGGCCAAGAAAATCAAGGACAACATTGGCCTGAGCATGCACGTGCAGCTGCTGGGCTTTGGGCAGCTGCCGCGCAGTGAGGGCGGCAAGCTCAGCCGGGTGCGCGACCTGCGCGACCTGAACCAGGCGCATCGTGCATAAAACCGGGGCTTCTTCTAGCTTTACCCGGCAAAACTCTCGGCCCACTGTCGCCACGCCTTATTTTCTGAACGCTGAATGGCTAAAAAAGCGAAAACCAACAAACGGCAGGTAATTCTGGAAGAAGCCGCCAAGCTCTTCAAAGCCAAGGGCTTCGGCGGCACTTCCATGCGCGACCTGGGCTCCCAGGTGGGCATGGAGGCGGCCAGCATGTACAACCACATCAGCTCCAAGGACGACATTCTGGAAAGCATCTGCTTTCACGTCTCGAACACCTACATTTCCCAGCTCCACGAAATCGAGCAACTGCCGGTATCCTACGTCGACAAGCTCAAGGCCCTGATCCGCCTCCACATTCGCCTCATGATTGAGGACGGCGCGGCCGTGTCGGTGGCCAACAACGACTGGAAATACCTCAGCCCCGACAAGCTGCAGCAGTTCAAGGATGCCCGCAAAACCTACGAGAAAGGCTTTGCCGAGCTCATTGAGCAGGGCATTGCCGCCGGCGAGTTCCAGCCCGTCAACGTGTCGGTAGCCTTGTTCACGATTCTGTCGGCCGTGCGCTGGGTGGAGCTCTGGTACCGCCCCGGCCGCGGCATCACGGCCGAGGAACTCGAAGAAAACATCATGACCATCCTGCTCAATGGATTGGCGAAGTAAATAAGAGGTGCTTAGTGCTTGGTGCCTGGTGTTTGGGTCGTTCAAAACGGAATACCCCATGCACCAAACCTAAGCACCAGGCACTAAGCACCAAGCACTACTAACTAATGAGTCGATTTCACAAAGTCCGCATCAAGCGCATCGAAAAGGAAACGCCCGACAGCGTGGTGGTATCGTTGGACGTGCCCGAGGACCTGCGCGACACCTTCCGCTTCACCCAGGGCCAGTACCTCACCTTTCGGCGGGACCACAACGGCGAGGAATTGCGCCGCTCCTACTCGATTTGCAGCAGCCCCTTGGAAAACGAGTGGCAGGTGGCCATCAAGAAAGTGCCCGAGGGCCGGTTTTCCTCCTCGGCCGTGGACACTTTCAGGGTGGGCGAGGAGCTGGACGTGATGCCGCCGGCCGGCCACTTCTACACCGAGCTCCACCCCGAGCAGGCCAAGCACTACGTCATGTTTGCGGCCGGCAGCGGCATTACGCCGGTGTTCAGCATCATCAAAACCGTGCTGCTGACCGAGCCCCAGAGCCAGGTCACGCTCATCTACGGCAACCGGGGCCGCAACTCCATCATCTTCAAGGAGGGCATTGAGGCGCTCAAGAACAAGTTTCTCAAGCGCCTGAGCGTGTACCACATCCTGAGCCGGGAGCAAGGCGACACCGACCTGCTCTTCGGCCGCATCGACCAAGCCAAAGCCGAGCTGTTCCTGCAGAAAATCCTGCCCCCGAGCCAGATCGACGAGTGCTTTATCTGCGGCCCCGAAGAAATGATTCTGGGCGTAAAAGCCGCCCTGACCGGCGCTGGCGTGGCCCCGGAGAAGATTCACTTCGAAATGTTCGGCACCGCCGGCGGCGGCAAAACCCAGGCTGGCCCGGCCAAAGTGCGCCCCGCTGGCGAAGACGACAAGCACAGCCAGGTAACGGTGCAGCTCGACGGCAACACCCGCATTCTGGAAATGTCGTACTACGGCAATACGATTCTGGACGCCCTGCTCGAAACCGGCGTGGATGCGCCCTACTCCTGCAAAAACGGCATGTGCAGCACCTGCCGCTGCCGGGTGGTGGAAGGCCAGGTGGAAATGGACGTCAACTACTCCCTCTCCGACACCGAAGTGGCCAAAGGCTACGTCCTCTCCTGCCAGGCCCGGCCTACTTCGGAGAAGGTGAAAGTGGATTTTGACCAGTAACCTCACCCCCGGCCCCTCTCCTTGGGGAGAGGGGAGCCTGACGCATGCTTGCGTATGCCTGGTAATGGAAAAGCCGTTCGCACGGAATTGAACGAAAAGTCTAAAATTGAGGCGTTTCAACTGGTTCTAAACCAAGTTGGGGCAGTCAAACCTAAAAAACGGTGTACGGATTGAAACCGCGCCATTCCGCAGTCGGCAGGCTCCCCTCTCCCCAAGGAGAGGGGCCGGGGGTGAGGTTCCGATATTTTTCTTACTTTTAACTAACGAATGTTAGTTAAACTTTGTTGAAAGCGCATGGAAACGGTAGAAATCAACCTCGAAGAGCAGTTTCAGGCCCGCATCGACGCGGACGTCCGCATTGAGCCCAAAGACTGGATGCCAGATGCGTACCGCAAGACGCTGATCCGGCAAATTTCCCAGCACGCCCACTCCGAGCTGGTCGGCATGCTGCCCGAAGGCAACTGGATTACCCGGGCCCCTTCGCTGAAGCGCAAGTCCATCCTGCTGAGCAAAGTGCAGGACGAAGCCGGCCACGGCCTCTACCTCTACTCGGCCGCCGAAACCCTGGGCGCCTCGCGCGACCAGATGCTGGCCGACCTGCACTCGGGCAAGGCTAAATATTCCAGCATTTTCAACTACCCTACCCTGAGCTGGGCCGATATGGGTACCGTGGGCTGGCTCGTGGATGGGGCCGCCATTCTGAACCAGGTGCCGCTCTGCCGCACCTCGTATGGCCCCTACGCCCGGGCTATGGTGCGGGTGTGCAAGGAAGAAAGTTTCCACCAGCGCCAGGGCTTCGAAATCATGCAGACCCTGTGCGAGGGCGCGCCCGAGCAGAAAGCCATGGCCCAGGAAGCCCTGAACCGCTGGTGGTGGCCCACGCTGATGATGTTTGGCCCCAAGGACGCCGACTCGCCCAACACCGAGCAGAGCATGAAGTGGCGCATCAAGCGCTTCACCAACGACGAGCTGCGCCAGAAATTCGTGGACATGATGGTGCCCCAGGCCGAGTTCCTGGGCCTGACTGTACCCGACCCCGCGCTGAAGTGGAACGAAACCAAAAAGGGTTACGACTTCGGCGACGTGAACTGGGAGGAATTCTGGAACGTGGTGAAGGGTAACGGCATGTGCAACAAGGACCGCCTCGGGGCCCGCGTCAAAGCCCACGAGGAAGGTGCCTGGGTGCGCGAAGCCGCCCTGGCCCACGCCAAAAAGCGCGCCGAGCGCGCCGAAACGCAGGCCGCGTAAGGAGCTTGAGTTGCTAGAAAGAACGTCATTCCGAGCGTAGTCGAGGAATCTCGCGTGCTGATGTTGTGGTAGTAATTTGAATTACCACTGCACGCGAGATGTCTCGCTTTGCTCGACATGACGGCCAATATTAACCGTGAAACTCACCATTTCACAAGTTCACCATTTCACCTCCGATGAACCAATCCGAATGGCCGCTGTGGGAAGTTTTCATCCGCAGCAAGCAGGGCCTCGACCATAAGCACGTGGGCAGCCTGCACGCCGCCGACGCCACCATGGCCATCCAGAATGCCCGCGACGTGTACACCCGCCGCCTCGAAGGCATCAGCATCTGGGTCGTGGAAAGCCAGCACGTGCACGCCTCCAACCCCGACGACGCCGAGGCCTTCTACGACCCGGCCAACGACAAAGTGTATCGGCACCCGACCTTCTACCAGGTTCCGGACTCCATCAAGCACATGTAATTCTGCGCCTTATGCAAGTTGCCCCTTCCGAAACCGCCGCCCTGAACTCGTACTCGCCCGAACGGCGGCAGCAGCTGTTCAGCTACGTGCTGCAATTGGCCGATACCAGCCTGATTCTGGGCCACCGCCTCTCGGAATGGTGCGGGCACGGGCCGGTGCTGGAGCAGGACCTGGCCATGGCCAACATTGCCCTCGACTTGCTGGGCGAAACCCGCAGCCTCTACCAGTACGCCGCCGAGCTGGAAGGAAAGGGCCGCACCGAAGACGACCTGGCCTTTTTGCGCCTGGCGGTGGAGTACCGGAACCCGCTGCTGGTGGAGCAACCCAACGGCGACTTCGCCGACACCGTGACCCGGCAGTTCTTGTTCGACAACTTCCACTACCACTTTCTGCGGGAGCTTAAAACCAGCCCCGATGAGCGCCTGGCCGCCATTGCCGAAAAGGCCGTGAAGGAAGCCGCTTACCATTTGAAATGGAGCTCGGAGTGGATGATCCGCCTCGGCGACGGCACGGAGGAAAGCCGCAAGCGCCTCGACAAAGCCCTGGATACCCTCTGGCGCTACTCCGGCGAATTGACCAAGCCCACGGCTACCGAACAGGCCCTGCAAGCGGCCGGTATCATCCCTGATTACGCCACGTTGCTGCCCGCTATGGAAGCCCACCTGCACCACGTGTTTCAGGAAGCCACCGTGCCCGTGCCCCAGGGCGTGTTCATGATGACCGGCGGCAAGGAAGGCCGGCACACTGAGCACCTGGGCTATATTCTGGCCGAGCTGCAATACATGCAGCGCACTTATCCGGGCATGCAATGGTAACAACGGCACCCACCGAGGAACACATCTGGCAGCTGCTGGAAGAAGTGTCGGACCCCGAGGTGCCCGTGCTCAGCATTCTGGATCTGGGCATCGTGCGCGGCGTGCAGGTGCAGGGCGAGCAAGTCACGGTCAGCATCACGCCGACCTACTCCGGCTGCCCGGCCATGAACACCATTGCCACCGAAATCCGGCTGCGGCTGCTGGCTGAGGGCATACCCAACGTAACCATTCACAATCAGCTCAGCCCGGCCTGGACCACCGATTGGATGAGCCAGGCCGGCCGCGAGAAGCTGGAAGCATACGGCATTGCCCCGCCTGTGGACGGCACTGCCACCGGCCACATACTCAACCTCTTCGGCAAGGACACCGCCGTGCGCTGCCCGCTCTGCAAATCCGAAAACACCCACCTCGTCAGTCAGTTCGGCTCCACGGCCTGCAAAGCCCACTACCAGTGCGACGACTGCCACGAGCCCTTCGACTACTTCAAATGCCACGCCTAGCGAATTAGTGACTTAGTGATTTAGTGAATTTTATGTGCAAGCCCGCGCAAATGGCGCCAGCGGAACAACTCACTAAATCACCAACTCACTAATTCGCTAAATCACTAAATCACTCTATGATCATCGGAATTATCGGCAGCGGCGCTATGGGCGCGGGAATTGCGCAAGTCGTAGCCACCGCCGGCCACACGGTGCGTCTCCTCGACCAGAACCGCCAGGCCCTGGACCGTGCCGGTAAGTCGATACAAGGCAGCCTGGACAAGCTGGCCGAGAAGGGCAAGCTGACCACTGAGCAGGCCGCTGAGATTTTCGGCCGCCTGCACCTTACCCAGGACATTGGCGCTTTCAACGACTGTGAGCTGGTGCTCGAAGCCATTGTGGAAGACCTGACCGTGAAGCAGCAGCTATTTCGGGAGGTGGAAATGATGGTGCCTGACACCTGCATTCTGGCCTCCAACACCTCTTCACTGTCCATTGCCTCCATTGCCGCGGCCTGCCAGAAGCCCGAGCGGTTTATCGGCATTCACTTTTTCAACCCCGCGCCCATTATGCAGCTGGTCGAAGTCATTCCGGCCGTGCAAACGCGCCCCGGGCTGGCCGAGCAGGTGCGGGATTTGGTACAAAGCTGGGGCAAGCTGCCGGTCCTGACCAAGGACACGCCGGGCTTTATCGTGAACCGCGTGGCCCGGCCCTTTTACGGCGAGGCCATCCGCATGCAGGAAGAAGGCATTGCTGATATGCCCACCATCGACTGGGCTTTGACCGAGCTGGGCGGCTTCCGCATGGGCCCGTTCACGCTGATGGATTTCATCGGCCACGACGTCAATTACCGGGTTACGGAGTCGGTTTTCACCGCCTTTTTCTTCGACCCGCGCTTTAAGCCCTCCTTTACCCAGAAGCGCCTGTTCGAAGCCGGCTACTACGGCCGCAAGTCGGGCCGGGGCTTCTACAGCTACGCCGAAGGGGCCGTGCCGCCCGAGCCCACCCGCGACGAAGCCCTGGGCCGCCTGATCCTGAACCGGGTGCTGGCCATGCTCATCAACGAGGCCGTGGACGCGCTGCACCTGAACGTGGCTTCCCGGGACGACCTGGAGCTGGCCATGACCAAGGGCGTGAATTATCCCAAGGGCCTGCTGGCCTGGGCCGACGAGTTGGGCTTGCCCACCGTGCTGGCCACCCTCGACGACCTCTACGCCGAATACCACGAGGACCGGTACCGCGCCAGCGCCCTGCTGCGCCGTATGGTCCGCCAGAATCAGACGTTTTTCCAGCATGAGTCAGCCCTCAGCCGCTAGTAAGGAGCGGGCCGAAGCCGTGAAAGAGCGCATGCTTCGGCACGACGCCTTCAGCCAGCTGCTGGGCCTGAAAGTAGACGAAGTAGGCCCCGGCTACTGCCGCCTGCACTTCACCGTGCGCCCCGACATGCTCAACGGTTTCCAGGCCCTACACGGCGGCGTCACGTTTTCGGCCGCCGACTCGGCGTTTGCCTTCGCCTGCAACAGCCACGGCCGCCAGAGCGTGGGCCTCACCGTCACCATCAACTACCTCGAAGCCGGCAAGCTCGGCGACGTCATCACCGTGGAAGCCCGGGAAGAAAGCCTCAAGCACAAGGTGGGCGTGTATGCCATTCGCCTGACCAACCAGCACGGCACGCTGCTAGCCTTGTTCAAAGGCACGGCTTACCGCACCAGCAATGAAATTTTGTGAGACATTACTAGCCCGTCATGTCGAGCCTTAGCGAGACATCTCGCGTGCTGATGTTGGAATAGTGTCTAATTACCATTGCACGCGAGATGCTTCGCTGCGCTCTGCATGACGTTCTTAAACTGAGAAACACCCCATGAAGCAAGCCTATCTAGTTGACGGAATCCGCACGCCCATCGGCAATTTCGGCGGCAGCCTGTCCAGCATCCGCCCCGACGATATGGCGGCCCTGGTCATTCAGGAGCTGCTCCGGCGCAATGCCGGCGTCGACCCGGCCGCCGTGGCCGATGTGCTGCTGGGCTGCGCCAACCAGGCCGGGGAAGACAACCGCAACGTGGCCCGCATGGCCTTGCTGCTGGCCGGCCTGCCCACCTCGGTGCCCGGCGAAACCGTCAACCGCCTCTGCGCCTCGGGCCTCTCGGCCAGCATTGCCGCGGCCCGCGCCATCCAGAGCGGCGACGGGGACCTGTTCATCTCCGGCGGCGTGGAAAGCATGACCCGCGCGCCCTACGTCATGTCCAAGCCCAGCAAGGCCTTCGGCACCGACTCGGAAATGTACGATTCGAGCTTCGGCTGGCGCTTTGTGAATGAGAAGCTGGAGGCCCTGTACGGCACCGACGCCATGGGCGAAACGGCCGAAAACCTGGTGGACCAGTACCACATCAGCCGCGAAGATCAGGACCAGTTTGCCTACGAGTCGCACCAGCGCGCCGGCCGGGCCCGGGACTCGGGCCGCTTCCGGGAGGAAATCGTGGCCGTGCCCATTCCCCAGCGCAAGGGTGAGCCACTGCTGTTTGCGGAGGATGAGTTTATTAAGTCGGAAACCACGCTCGACGTGCTGGCCAAGCTACGGCCCGCGTTTCGCAAGAACGGCTCGGTGACGGCCGGCAACTCCTCGGGCCTGAACGACGGCGCGGCGGCCTTGCTCTGGGCTTCGGAAGACGGCCTGAAGCAGCACAGCCTCACGCCCCGAGCCCGGTTAGTGGCTATGGGCGTAGCCGGTGTGGAGCCCCGCACGATGGGTATCGGGCCGGTGCCGGCCTCCCAGCTGGCGCTGAAGAAAGCTGGCCTCACGCTCGACCAGATGGACATTATCGAGTTCAACGAAGCCTTTGCTGCCCAAACGCTGGCCTGCGTGCGGGGTCTGGGCCTGGAAGGCTCCGACCCGCGCATCAACCCCAACGGCGGGGCCATTGCCCTGGGCCACCCGCTGGGCATGAGCGGGGCCCGCATCCTGAACACGGCCGCCCTGGAGCTGCAGAAGCAAAACAAGCGCTACGCCCTCATTACCATGTGCGTGGGCGTGGGTCAGGGCTACGCGGCCATCATCGAAAAGGTATGATCTACTCGTTTAACGGGCTTGTGCCGGTCGTGCACGAGTCGGCCTTCGTGCACCCGCAGGCGGCCGTCACCGGCAACGTCATCATCGGCCGCAACGTGTACATCGGGCCGGGTGCCGCCATTCGCGGCGACTGGGGCCAGATTATCATCGAGGACAACTGCAACGTGCAGGAAAACTGCACCGTCCATATGTTTCCCGGCACCACGACGCGGCTCAAGGAAATGGCCCACATCGGCCACGGCGCCATTATCCACGGGGCCACCGTGGGCCGCAACGTGCTGGTGGGCATGAACGCCGTGCTCATGGACCGGGTGGAAATTGGCGACGAAAGCATCATTGGGGCCTTGAGCTTTATCCGGGCCGACGAAGTCATTCCGCCCCGCAGCCTGGTGGTGGGCAATCCGCACAAAATTATCCGGCAGGTGAGCGACGAGATGCTGCGCTGGAAAACCGAAGGCACCCACGTCTACATGCAGCTCCCCGCCGATTTGCACGCCACCCTCCAGCCCTGCGAGCCCTTGCGCGAAATCCCCGCCGACCGCGCCGTGCAGCAAGCCAGCTACCAGACTTGGAATGAGCGCAAAACAGCTTCTTAGCCTGACACTCATAGAACGTCATGTCGAGCAAAGCGAGACATCTCGCGTGCTGACGTTGCAGGAGTAATTAGATTACCATGGCACGCGAGATGTCTCGCTCTGCTCGACATGACATACGCAAGCAGGTTTTCTCCCTTCCAAACCTTCCTCCTTTCCCCTACCCATGACTCCCATCCTCGAAAACTACGCGCTGGGCCGCTGGACGGCCGGCTCGGGCGAGCAGCACGAGCTTTACGACGCCTCCACCGGCGAAGTCATTGCCATTGCCAACGGTGAAGGCCTCGACTACGCGGCTATGATGGACTACGCCCGCCGCACCGGTAATAAGGCCCTGCGCAAGATGACCTTCCACGAGCGGGGCCGCATGATCAAGGCCCTGGCCCTGCACCTCGACAGCAAAAAGGAAGACTTCTACACCCTGAGCTACCGTAGCGGGGCCACCCGCGCCGACTCCTGGATTGACATCGAAGGCGGCATCGGCAACCTGTTTGCCAACGCCTCGCTGCGCCGCAAATTCCCCGACAAGCCCTTCTACGTCGAGTCCGACCCGATTGCGCTGTCGAAAGCCGGCAACTTCATGGGCCACCACATCCTGGTGCCTAAGGAAGGCGTGGCGGTGCACATCAACGCCTACAACTTCCCGATCTGGGGAATGCTGGAGAAAATTGCGGTGAACCTGCTGGCCGGCATGCCCGCCATTGTGAAGCCGGCCGTGCCCACGGCCTACCTCACCGAGGCCGTGGTGCGCGAAATTATTGCCTCCAAAATCCTGCCCGAAGGCGCGCTCCAGCTCGTCTGCGGCACCGGCCAGGGCATTCTGGACCACGTCACCTACCAGGACGTCGTCACCTTTACCGGCTCGGCCGAAACCGGCCGCAAGCTCAAGGCTCACCCCCGGATTCTCTCGGAAGCCGTGCCCTTCAACATGGAGGCCGACTCGCTGAACTCGGCCGTGCTGGGCCCCGACGCCGTGCCCGGCACCGCGGAGTTCGACCTGTTCATCAAGGAAATCCGCAAGGAAATGACGGCCAAGGCCGGGCAGAAGTGCACCGCCATCCGCCGCGTTATCGTGCCCGAAAACCTGGTGGAGGATGTGCAGATTGCTCTGGGCAAAGCCCTGGCCCAAACCACCGTGGGCCACCCGCAGGCCGAAGGCGTGCGGATGGGCGCGCTGGTCAATATGACCCAGGCCAACCGCGTGCGGGAGCAGGTGCGGGCCCTGGCCAAGAACACGCCCATCGTGTACGGCGACCTGGACAACGTGCAGGTTATCGGGGCCGACTGCAAAACCGGCGCGTTTATGTCGCCCATTGTGCTGCTGAACTCCGAGCCGTTCAAGTTTACCGACACCCACGAGGTGGAAGCTTTCGGGCCGGTGAGCACCATTATGCCCTACAAGGACCTCGACGAGGCCATTACCCTGTCGAATATGGGCAAAGGCTCGTTGGTGTGCTCGGTGGCGACCAACGACCCGCGCACGGCCCAGGACTTTGTGCTGGGCGCGGCCACCCACCACGGCCGGATCCTGGTTATCAACGAGGAAGTGGCCAAGGAAAGCACCGGGCACGGCTCGCCCCTGCCCCTGCTCATTCACGGCGGCCCCGGCCGGGCCGGCGGCGGCCAGGAAATGGGCGGCATGCGCGGCGTGGAGCACTTTATGCAGCGCGTCGCCATTCAGGGCTCCCCCACGATGATTACGGCCATTACGGAGGTGTATCAGCCCAAGGCCCGGCAGACGGAGCGCGACAAGCACCCTTTCCAGCACTACTTCGAGGAGCTGGCCATCGGGCAGACCTACACCACCCACCGCCACACCGTCACGGAAGCCGACATTACGGCCTTCGCCCAGGTGTCGGGCGACAATTTCTACGCCCACGTCGATGCTACTTCCCTGGAAGGCACGCTGTTCACCGGCCGGGTGGCCCACGGCTACTACATCCTAAGCAAGGCTGCCGGCATGTTCGTGGACCCGCGCAAGGGCCCGGTGCTGCTCAACTACGGCCTCGATGAGTGCCGCTTCACCAAGCCCGTGTACCCGGGCATGACCATCGGCGTGAAGCTGACCGTGAAGGAGAAAATCGGCCAGGAAAAGCGCGACGCCGAAGACGTAGCCAAGGGCATCGTGCGCTGGCTGGTCGACGTATCGGACGAAACCGGCGAAACCGTAGCCGTAGCCACCATTCTGACAATGGTCAAGAAGAAAAACCAGGAGTAGTTTCACGCAGGGTTTCGCGGAGGTCGTCCACTGCGAAACCCTGCGCTTTACCACCCCGAAACACTGCGTGAAATAACCCTCAGAAGCATGAGTACCACCGATACCCTTTCCGCCGGCAAAGTCCAGGTAACCACCGACGCCCACGGCATCAGTACCGTTTCCTTTTTCCACCCCAGCCACAACTCCCTGCCCGGCGCCCTGCTCACCCAGCTGGCCAACACCATTACCGCCACGGGCCAGGACCCAAACACGAAAGTCATCATCCTGCGCAGTGAAGGCGAAAAAACCTTCTGCGCCGGCGCCAGCTTCGACGAGCTGATGGCCATCCAAGACGAAGCCCAGGGCCTGGAGTTTTTCTCCGGCTTCGCCAAAGTCATCAACGCCTGCCGCACCTGCCCCAAAATCATCATCGGCCGGGTGCAGGGCAAGGCCATCGGCGGCGGCGTGGGCGTGGCCGCGGCTACCGACTACTGCTTTGCCACCGCGCAGGCGTCGGTCAAGCTCAGCGAGCTGGTCGTGGGCATCGGCCCCTTCGTGGTGGGCCCGGCCGTGGAGCGCAAGATTGGTCAATCGGCCTACGCCCAACTGGCCCTGGACGCCGGCGAGTTCCGCTCGGCTGAGTGGGCGCGCGACTGGGGCCTCTACGCCGAAGTGCTGCCCACCGCCGCCGAGCTGGACCAGGCCGTGCAAACCTTTGCCGAAAAGCTGGCCCGCTACAACCCCGAAGCCCTCACCGACCTGAAAAAGGTGTTCTGGCAGGGCACCGAGCACTGGGATACCCTGCTGGTGCAGCGCGCCGCCATCAGTGGCCGGCTGGTGCTGTCCGACTTCACCCGCGCGGCCATCAGCCAGTTTAAGAGCCGGTAAACCACTGCCGCCCTACCCGCAGACAGCGCGGCCCCGTTTCCGAGCCAGGAAGCGGGGCCGCTGTCCGCTCAGCACTCTGATAGTAGCCAACAGATGATGGGCGCGCGCAAATTTCAGCGGCACCTTTACACCCGTGTTGGCTATGCTGAAAACTTAGATATATTTAGGCCAAGCTATGAGCACTTGGTTGTAGCCAAGTGTAGATCAATGCTCATTCATCAATTCCATTACCATTTACCTCATGAAAAAGAAGCAGCTTGACCGCAAACTATCCTTAAACAAGCAGACCCTGAGCGAGCTGGACGCCAAAGCTATGGGCAACATCAAAGGGGGCCTGGCCCTCAAAACAGAAACTTCTGATATCTCTGCTCCCTGCTCGAACGGCTGCGAAAGTGAGCCCTACCGGACCTGCAACTGCGTGTAAACCGCTCTGCTTTAACGCTGACCCATGAAAAAGAAGCAGCTCAACCGCAAATTATCCTTAAACAAGCAGACCCTGAGCGAGCTGGATGCCAAAGGCATGAGCCAGATCAAAGGTGGCTTGGCCGTCAAAACAGAAACGGAGACGTGTTCCTGTAGCTGCGAAAGCGCGTGTCACCGGACCTGCGATTGTGTATAAGTCACCTTGCTACTGCATCAGTATTTCCGTGCTGATTTAGCAGAGCATACAGCGGTTTAATTACCTACCATACTAGTACCCTTTATTGCATGAAAAAGAAAAAGCTTGATCGAAAATTGTCGCTTAACAAACAAACCGTCAGTGTGCTTGGCACCGGTGCCATGCGTAGCATCAAGGGCGGGGTGATAGTAGCAACCGAACCGACCCTGACTGTCAACCCTACCGTCACCGAAATAACGGCAGCGGGTTGTCCTCCTACCAACTACTAACTACCAAGGTGCCGTATCAGCCTGGTAGTTACGCTTAACCACCAGGATTGATACTTCCACGGCAAAAAAAGAGGGGAACCACTGATGGTGGTTCCCCTCTTTTTTTGCCGTGGAAGCCGACAGCTTGCCCGGGGGGCTTATGCATTATTTTTTATCCGGCCGCGTACGCCTGCCAGCCCTTGGTTAGTGGCTGCGGGGCGGGGGCTGCCGCCGAATGATTTCCACGGCTTGGTCGCGTAGCTCGTCGCGGCCGGCCCGGATGCCGGCCGGGGTCGGGCGCAACAGCACGTCGGGCACGATGCCTACGCGCTGGGTTTCGCGCCCATCCGGATAATACACGCCCGTTCCCGACACGGCAGTGGTCAGGCCGCCCGGCAACACAATCCGGGTGACGTCGCCATCGGCCCCGGCCGTGGGGCTGCCCACGATGAGGCAGCGGGGAGTGGCCCGCAACGCCATAGCCGTAAACTCGGCCAGGCTCATGCTCGTCTCATTGACCAGCACGACGAGTTGGCCGGTGTAAGGAGCGGCAGTGCCCGGCTCAAGCAACAGCGAATCGGCAGGAACAGCCAGAAAACGGCCCGGATAGCTAGGGTCGAATCGGGCAAGGGACACGAATGGAGCAGGTTTGGGCAGGAAGTAACCGGCCAGCTGATAGGGCAGAAACTCCCGGGGATAATTACGCAGATCGACCACAATGCCACTGGTCCGACGAAACGCCTGCATCACCAAGGGCAACTTTTCCTTCGTCAGCCGGGCCATGTCGATATACCCCACCCCCGGCGCCAGAAAACGGTACATACTGTCAGCAACGACCGGGCGCACGGGTGGCAGGGCACTGTATTTGAGCCGGGGCACCTCGACGGTCAGCGCTTTATCGTGGCGGAGCAAGCGCATGGTGACCTGCTCAGTGGTGCCAAACAGCAGCTCGCGGGCGATAGTCTGCAACTGGGCCGCCCGGTTTGAGCCAGGCGTCTGCGGCAGGCGTTGCCGGACGAGGTCGGCTACCGCCGTGCCATCCACATGCGTGATAACATCTCCGGGCTCCAGCGGAATCGGGGGCACCAGGCCATCGTGGCGCACGCGCAGCACCACGGCCTGCTCGTCGATAAACTGCAAGGCGGCAGTTACAATATATTCGCCGGTGGCGGCTTCCAGTACCGCATCAGAGCGGAGGGTAGCGTGGCCATCGTGCAGGCGGGCCGCCAGCGCCAGCACGGTGCGGCGGTAAGCAAGCGGGGTAGCCGCGCCGGCAAAAAGAGGCACAAACTCCGTCAGCACCCCCGGCCATTCCTCCCCAATAGCATACGTATAAGGGTAAAAGTAGTGGATCATGTTCCAGTAGCGGCATACTGCCAGCACCCGCAGCGCCGGGCTGGGCAGCGCCGGACTGGCGTAAGCCTCTTCGTGCGGAAAGGCCGGACTTGCCCCATTACCCGGGGCCACATAGTAGGGAGTTCCCTGATAGCGGTTGGCCTGAAGGTAAGCCAACTGCCGGCGCAACGGGGCACTGAAGCGTTGCGCATCCGCCATCCAACGCAAGTCGGGCGGGCGAACTACCGGGCTTGGTGGCCGTGTCTGGCAGACCGCGCAGGCCGCCACCGGGCCCAGGTCGGCCAGCCAGCGCGCCAGCAAACGGCTACGGGCTGCTACCGTCCGGCAGGCCAGAGCTGGCGGCAGCAGGCGGAGCAGCTCGGCATCCCAATTGCGCTGGCCGGCGGCTACGGCCGGATGGTAATATTTCAAAAAGCCCCAGACCTGCGCCAAAGCCACCACATTATCAATCTGCCGCGGCGTTAGTTGGCGGGAAACAGCGGCGTCGGCGCTACTAGAGGGTACCGGCACCCCGGCCGAGGCGCTGACAGCAGGCGACTGCGCAAACAACAGAGAAGCTGGCCACGCCACCAAAATAAGGGCAACCCAAACACAACGGCTCATACACCAGCAGATAGGCTATACAAGAAGAAACTAAAGACTACTTAGCGCCAGTCCAGCAGTAGTACTCCATCCCACGAGAGGTTGTCGGGGGCTTTTTCCAGGGAGCTTTGCAGTACCAGCCCAACTCCCATTATGCCTTCCAGCAGTCCGACGTCGGTTAGCCACGAGCCACCGCGCCACGTTTTGTAGCCGGCCAACCCATCGGGGAAGCTAGCCATGGCCAGGGTTTGCTCAAGCCAATGGTCGCGCACGGCCCGGAATTCGTCGTTTCCGCTTTCTAAGTAGAACCGGTTGAAAATATGCGCGACTCCGGCCGTGCCATGACAAAATTCGACATCAACCAAGGCCGTTTTGTCGGGCGTACGTCGTTTGGCCGCCCGTAGCGCGACGCCCACTGCCTGCTCTACCCACTGGGGCTTGCCCAGCGCCTTGCCCGCACTAATCAGGGCCACCGCTACCCCCAGGTCGCCATAACACCAGGCCAACCGGTGAAAATATTGTCGTTGGCCGGGGTCAGCAACGAATGACGGATAGGTATCAACTTCGCTGTCGGGCTGGTGATACTGTTGCAGGTACTGCAGGCATCCTTCCAGAAGAAACGTGCACTCCGGCACGCTAATCCGGTTTTTGAGGCACTCCGCCAGAAAAACAATCTTGCTGCACAGGCCATGCGACAAACTCAGGTTGACCGTTGTGGTAGACTGCCGATTTTTTTCCGAGGGCTGCTCATACCATCGTACTCCCTGCTCGTCGCAGATGGCCGTTTGCCGCAGCTGCCCGACAAAATACCCCAGGCACTCGTCGATGGCCGGGCGGCCCACGCGGCGGTTCAAATAGAAGCCATTTCCAATTGCGCCGTGCAAAAAATCGAGGTTCCCTTCCGCCAGCAGCCGATGCGTGTACGCTATTACCACGTCATCCACATCAACCAGGATGTCGTCTACCTCCGTTTCGATGTAGCCTTCCTCGGCCAGCAAATGGAAAAGCCGCCCAAAACCCACGATGCCGTTGGTGTACGTCAAGGCATCGATGCCGTGCTCCTCCAGGTAATCGAGTGTGGTATTCAATAATGCAAAGGCCCGATCGTACAGCACACCGGAGTCCTGCATCTTGGCCATGTAGAAATGGTACAGAATACTGCCCCCCGCCCCGGCCAGCAACGATAGCGGCCGGTCCTGGTAAGGGGTTAATTCAATGGCGCTTTCAATCTCCCTGATTTTAGCTTTAATTCTGGTCTGAAGATCCAACGTCATATACTTTGAAGTAGCGCACGATAAGTCGGCAAGAAAAAAGCGGAAATCTCCACCGGCCAGGCCACGTGGTGATTTCCGCTTTACTTATTTCGCTGATAGGGCGAAAAAAGCTACGCTAGGCAACAGTGCAGGTTCTGGTAACACAGCCGTCCGAGCACTGGCCCGTTTCGGTTTTCAGTACCAACCCGCCCTTGATTGAGTTCATGGCTTTGGCGTCCAACTCGCTAAGAGTTTGCTTGTTGAGCGACAACTTACGGGCAATTTTCTCTTTCTTCATAATACAGTATTGTAAAAAAATATGGAGTGATTAAAGCGGCGTCAACCGCCTTTCAGGCCTGAATATAGACTTTTTATTTATTCGCATAAAATTTATACCATCATCCTTACAAAGTACCAGGTCGAGCGAAGCCAGCATTACCCAGCAAAACCGCGCGGCCATGAACGCCAAACGCGGAATGGAGCACGCGCCGCGGCCAGGAATAATTGGCTGATCTTGTACCAGCGGCCGGGAGCAAGGCAGCATTGCAGGACCAACGGTAAGCGCCTAACTTGCCGCCGTAGTCTGCCCCGCCTCGGCCCCCGGGCATGCCCGGCGCTGCACCCGCGCGCGTTGTGGTGCCATGCCGCGGCGGGCCCTTTGCCCTGGAAATAGCTGCGGTTTCATTCCTGATGCGGTAATTCGCCACCGGCAACCATGCTCTCCGGGACCGGGGGCTCAGTAGCACATTCTCTTACAGTACCTTATCCACCTTTTCGCAATGATTAATGTTGGCTTATTAGATTTTTGCCTGGATGATCAGACCAATTCGCACCAAGAACAGCTGCAGATTGCCATTTATACCGCCCAGCACGCGGAAGAGCATGGCTGTTGCAGCATCTGGTACGGCGAACACCATGAAGGCGCTTTTCAGGTGAGCCCCACGCTAATGGCTTCCATTGTTCTGAGCCAAACTACGACCATCACGGCGGGCACTGGTGGCGTCCTGGCTTCTTATTACAGTCCCCTGGAAATGGCTTACGCCGCTTCGCTGCTGGACTGCGCCTATCCTAACCGCTTTGAACTGGGCCTGGCGCGGGGCAACCCTTCGCCGGAGAAAAAAGCTATGCTGCTGGATTCCCGCCCGGCCGCTTCTTCCGGAACGGATTTCTTCGAGCGGGTGCAGTCGACGCGCCGGCTGCTACACGGTGCGGACGGGGTTTCGGTGGCCCCGACGGGCACCCGGCCCAAGCTGTGGCTGCTGGGCATGGGCAGTCAGAGTGCCATTGTAGCCGGCAAAAACGGGGCGGCGTATTGTCACGCCGCGTTTCTGAAGGGCAGCGGTTCGCCGGAAGACGCGTTTCGGGAATATACCGCAAACTTCGTGGCCCAGCGCCCAGGAGAAGCCCCCGAATATGCGTTGGCCCTGTCCGTGTGCAGCGACCAGCACGATGGAGTAGCTTGCTACAACCGCTTCGAGCACAACCCTAGCTTCACCAATAACATGATGCTGCCGCCGGCCGCCTTGGCTCGTGAGCTGGCTCAACAAGTGGCCCACTACGGCTTGAGTCGTCTCGTGCTGCTACAGGCCGAAGCTAGCTATCTGCACCGTCTGGCAACGCTCGAAGCGCTGATGCGCGAGCTGCCCACCCAGTAGATCCACCAGCTGGCGGCCTTACCCAGCCGGGCGGCGCAGCTTTTTTCTTGATCCTACGCCCCTCTTACCGCCATACTCTATCATGAGCACGTGTCGCTCAACCGGTTTTGCGGTCGAAGCAACGCATGCCCGAAGCCGTTATTTATGATTTCCTCTTGCCAGTACTACAGCTCCCAACTAACTCGGCAGAAAAAATAAGTCTGGCGGCACCCCACCGCTGCTATGCTCACAAACAACGGCCCCGTTTCCTGGCTTGGAAACGGGGCCGTTGGCTGTATTTTTTTCAAGGCACTGTCTGGGCTCTTTCGTAGCCGCCGCTAAAAGGCCAGCGCTGCGGCCCCCACCGGCTCTGCCTCCGCTGGCACGACTACGGGCGGCGGCGGTACGGGCAGCAAACGGCCGGCATAAATCAGCTGGTACGTTAGAAAATCCAGCATAAACGCTTCCAATTGCTGCCTTTCGGTGTCCGTGGAGCTGGCATTGAGGAAACAGCTCATAATTTCCTCGCCGCTACAGGCCGTGCCCTGAAAGAAAGCCAGGGGCTGATCCATGCCGTACAAATCTTTGAGGTACAGGCCGGGCTTGTTGTTGCCCACCAACACGTAGCGCCGGGCCGGGGCCGCAAGCTGCTCCAGCGGCTGCGGCGCGGGGGTGGTAAATGCCTCGACCGGCCAGTGGGTGGCAATAATCCGGACGTCATCGGTGAGCGTGAAAGCCGCCGCCAGAATATCGGTGGCGCTTTTGCCTTTCATAAAATCGTAGGCTTGGCGCAGGTAGCGGCGGCGGCGGGGCTCAAAACGCTGGTGCCGCCCGAGCATGTGGTGCCGGGCCCGCTCTACTTCGAATAGCTCCCGCAAAAACAACCCCGCGGGCTCGGCCAGCTGCCGGGCCAGCCGGCCGACTTGCCGGCGCACCTCAGACGGCGTTTTCTGCCGGGTGGTAGCCCCGTATTGTTGCAGGTATTGCTCCAGCAGCGGATAGGCACTATCCGCCGCGGCCGCCTGGGGCCGGGCCGGGGCCGCCGGCTCGGCTAGCAACCCCGCTACGGCTTTACAGATGTGGCGGTACTCCCGCGGAAACTCGTAGCGCAACCGCTGCTCGATCTGCTCACAGTTGATATCAAACGACTTGGCGCCGCCGATCAGGTGCACAAACGGGCATACCACCGGCACCTGGTCCATTTTGATCAGCTCCAGGAAGTCACTGCTCAGCTTAGGAACAGCGTAGGCAATGTCCTTCCCAACCTGGGTGGCCAGCTGGTAAAAGGTATACTGTTCAATAATGATGTTGTGCAGGCCCGCCTGCTCATCCTGCTGAAACGTGGCCAGGTTTTCGTCCACGATGGCAAAGGCCTCGCGCACGTAGCGCTGCAGGAATTCCAGGTCGTTGCCCCCCAGAATGCCCGCGTTAACCGCCAGCGCGCTTCCGGGCTCCGTATGGCATTGCGCCAGCACGGGCGGCAGGTGGGGCAGGTTTTGCGTCAGCATGCCCAGGCTGCGGGCATACACGCCGTTGTGGTCAATTTCCGGACTTTGGGCAATCAGCGGGGCACTTTCGATGGCGGCCCCGAACGGCTGCCAGGCAAAGAAGTCGCTGTCGACATGAATGAAAGGCTCCTGCTGCAAGCCGTACGCGTACAGCTTGGGCAACGCCCACAGGCCATGCGGGTAATGATCCAGGTCGTTCAGACAGACTTTCACGCTGGTATAAGGTAGCCGCAGACAATCAATGAGCAGCTCCTTGCCCAGCTGATCGGTCACCAGCTCTACGTCAGGATAATGGCGCCGCAGCAGCAGGCAGCTCAGGGCCATGCCCAAGCACTGGTCACGCTTATTGGCCCAGCCTCCTTTGCTGCGGCCTCCTTCCACGGCCTTGCCCAGCGCGGGGCGCGACCAATAACTCTGCACTATTTTCATTTGAATAACTACGGGTTGTAATCAATTAACGCAAGGTGTCAAAAAACCATAAATCACACCAAATTAATAGAGGATTTTAATTAAAAAATCATTTTACTTTCCAAAAGTATAGACACGAAAATCCCGCAACAAAAAACACAAAAGTTCATTGCCTTATTATCACCAAAAAGCCTTTTTGGGGATATCTTATAAATACACTCAAACAGAATGCTTTAAGCCGATCTGTTCGTTAACTATTAGTTAATCAAGTACATAATGCGCATTATTATAAAGGATATTGAATTTACAAAGCAAGCAAAATTACATATATGCAAAAAAATATTTTTATGTTTTAAAATTTTGGTTTTACAAATTCACCTTCTACTTTTAGCCCGTTGAATTGCAACCGGGAAGGTCGCTGAAAATTCTCGTTATATATTAGAGTAGGCATCATTAATAACTTATTTTCTAGTACCAATGAAAAAGTTGAACAAGAAATTGTCTCTGCAGAAAGAGACCGTCGTGGAGCTCTGCAAAGAGGAAATGAACCAAGTGAAAGGCGGCATCACGTCGATTGCAAACTGCACCGGCTGGACGTGCACCGCTGGTAGCACCCGCTCTTCAAACCTGTGTATTTGTGGTGGCGGCTACTAAACAGTATGCCGTGTTCGCAAGAGCATAGTTAATTCCGGTTTAGGCTTCAGTTAGTAGTATTCTACTTTTAGCTGAAGCCTAAACTTTTTATCCCCGACGGCTGGCTGTTGCTTCTGAAGGCATCTCTATAACGGTGGAATAGTTTTAGGTAATGATTATACTGAAAGAGTATTTAGATAAAATCCAGGCCAAGTGCATAACGCCCAGCACCGATGACCACTATATTCAGTTAGGCCTGGGCAAGATAGTTTTTTTAGCTCATTATGCACCTGACCTGCTCTCCTATGATGTCCTGGAGCAGGTAGTCGATACTTCCACCCGCGACTCTACCCACTCGCTGTGCTCGGGGTCGTTGGCCGTGGCCTTGCTTATTCGCGACCTGTGCGCCAAGGAGTTACTGGATCCGAGTGAGCTGGCCGAGCTCAATGACTCAGCCGACCGCATTTATCAGCAAGAAATTACGCGGCATACCATCAACCGGGAATATGACTTATTCACTGGGCTCGTGGGCAAGGGCATTTACTTCTTGGCGGCCCGCAACGATGCCCTGGTCGCGACCATCGTGCGCGCGCTGGATACGTTCAAGCTGCAGGACGAGGCCCACTACTACTGGCTTGACAGCGTGCAGAGCGCCACGAAGTGCGACCTGGGCCTGGCCCACGGCGTGCCTTCCATCGTGGCCTTTCTGGCCGACTGCTACCGCCACGGCATCGAGGCTGAGCTCAGCCGCAAGCTGCTTACCCACACGGTAGCTTTTCTGCTGGCCCAGCAGGGCAAGCCGGCGGCACCGTATCTGTTTCCTACCGGTCTGAACACCGAAACCGGGGCCGTGGCGCCCTCCTCCCGGCTGGCGTGGTGCTACGGCGACCTGGGCGTAGCCGCCGCCCTGTGGCGCGCTGGCTCGGCCCTGCAGTGCCCGCAGTGGCAGGAAGCCGCGCTGGCCATCATGCTTCAGGCCAGTGAGATATCATTAGACCAGGCCAACGTTTTTTCCTCGGCCCGGCACGGCGTGCTGGACACGGGCTTCTGCCACGGCACGGCCGGCATCGCCCACCTGTTTCACCGCTTTTATCAGGTTACCCAGCGGGAGGAGCTGCTGCGCAGCGCGCACTACTGGCTCGAGCTTACGCTGCGGCAGCTGGACCGGGATGAGCTCCTGTTTCCGGTGGATGTGCGCAACGACCAATGGGTGGAACACTCCGGCCTGCTGGAAGGCTATGCCGGTGTCGGGATGGTGCTGCTGACCTTCCTGGAGCCCGCCGCCTGCGCCGATTGGGACACCAGCTTTCTAACCAATATTGCCTAGCACCCATCTTGCCTGCTACTATTTGCTACCTGTTACCCTTATCGCCTGACACTATGAAATCCGCTGACTTACAGCCCCTAGACTTCTATCTTCTCCGGACGCCGGCCCTACCCTACAACCAGGCGACGCCCTGGACCGAAGTCATTGAGTCGCCGGCATTTCAACGGGCTCTGTTTTTTTCCTCCCCCGATCTGCACGAGCAGCTGCAGGAGCTGCTGGCCGCCCGGCTCGATGCCGCGGCCCGCCTGAAGGTGGAGAAGTCGTTATATAAGTATTGGCTGCGCATGTCGTTTCGCAGCACGCCGTTTGGCCTGTTTGCCGGTACCAACCTGGGCACCTGGGGCCAACTGAACCAGGCGGACATCGTTCCGGCCGGCGCCCGGGAGCATGTCCGCCTCGACATGCAGGTGGTCTGCCAGCTGGTCGACAGGCTGGAACACCATGCGCTGCTGCGGCAGCACCTGCGGTTTTTTGCCAACAACACGGTGTATTACAACCACAGCAAGGTCCGCTACATCGAGCCCCGGCAGGGCCAGGGCTACATTCATCATCAGCTCAGCGGCGTGGCCCGCAACGAGTACGTGGAGCAGGTGCTGACCCAGGCCCGCGCCGGCGCGACGCTGGCGGAGCTCAGCCAGGCGCTGGTCGGGGAAGACGTTTCGTTTGAGGAGGCGCTGGAATTCGTGGAAGACATTGCGGAGGCGGGGCTGCTGGCCAGTGAGCTGGCCCCGCGCATCTCGGACCCCGGCTTCGAGCTCTCGCTGCTGCACTGGCTACAGGCAAAAGTAGCGGCCGTGCCGGCCGTGGCCGACGCGTGGCTGCACGGGCTGATGCAGTTTCTGGAAGAGCTCCAGCAAGCCTATAGCGCTCAGCCCATGAGCATCGAGCGGGCCCGGGCGCTGGCCGCTCAGCTCAGCCGGCTGGAAGTCGAGTTTTCGCTCAAAACCCTCTTTCAGCTGGACCTCTTCAACGCCACCACGACCAACACCCTGACGCCGCAGGTGTTCCGCGAGCTGAGCAACTCGCTTTCGTTGCTCTGGGGCACCATGCCCGCGCAGGAAGACCCTCAATTGTTACGGTTCAAGGAAACCTTCCTGGAGCGCTACGAGGAGGCGGAAGTACCGCTGCTGCTGGCCCTCGACTCGGAAAGCGGGCTGGGATTTCCGGTGAATGCCCACGCCGATGCCTCGCCCCTGCTCAGTGGCCTGCAACTGCCCGCCCCGCCTGACGCGGGTAGTGCCGGGGCCGGCTCGAAGTGGGATATTTTCCTGCAACGCAAATACCTGGAGGCCCTGACCCGGGGCGAACAGGAGATTCGCCTCACCGACCAGGACCTGCAGCCTTTCGCAGCGGGCAAGCGCCCCCCGCTTCCCTTTTCGATGAACTCCAACATCCAGGTTTTCCGCAGCACCGCCCCGGGCGCCGCGGCCGACGCCGACTTCTGGCTCTACCACACCGTCAGCGACGGGCCTTCCTGCTCCACGCTGCTGGGGCGCTTCTGCTGCGGCGACGCCCAGCTGCGCGACCGGGTAGAAAGCGCCCTGGCCCGCGAGCAGTCCTTCCACGACCAACAGGTTATTGCTGAGATAATCCACCTGCCCCAGTCCCGCATCGGCAACATCATCATGCGGCCCAAGCTGCGGGAGTTTGAAATTCCGGTGCTCAGCGCCGGCCACCCCGACAGCCACCAGATTGCCCTCGACGACCTGCTGCTGTCGGTGCGCGACAACCGGCTGGTGCTCCGCTCCAAATCCCTGAACAAGGAAGTCATTCCCAGCCTTTCCTCGGCCCACGACTACTCCAAAGGCAGCATCCCGCTGTATTACTTTCTTTCCAGTCTGCAATATCAGGGCCTGATGCCGTCCTACACCTGGAACTGGGGCTTGCTGCGGCACGCCACCTATCAGCCCCGGGTAGTGCTCAACCGCACGATTCTGGCCCGGGCCGGCTGGGCCCTCGACTACAACACGGTATTTGCCCAGGGTCCGGAATCGGTGGCTGCTCTGCGGGCTTACCTGCGCACCACCACTATTCCGCGGTTTGTTACCTTCCAGGAAATGGACAACCAGCTGCCCATCGACCTGGAGCATGACCTGGCCCTGTCGATTCTGCTGGATCAGCTGCGCAAGGAAAAAAGCATCTGGCTGCGGGAAGATCTATTCAAGGCCCTGGCCAGCCCCGTAACCGACGCGACGGGCGCTTACCGCTACAACAACGAGTATTCGATACCGTGGGAATACCAGGCCGCGCGCCGGCGGGCCCCGTTGCCAGCGGCCCAGGTGGCAGCCGTGCAGCGCGATTTTATGCCCGGCGACGAGTGGGTATACGCCAAGATATACTGCGGCGTGAAGCTCGGCGACGAGCTGCTGGTGCAGGTGCTAAGGCCCTTTACCGAGCAGCTACAGCAGCAGGGCGTTATCAGCCAATGGTTTTTCATTCGCTACAACGACCCGCACCACCACCTGCGCGTACGGTTCAGAAAGACGGTCGCGCAGGTCGATATTCTGGCCCGGCTCAACGCCCTGCTGGCCCCCTACATCCAGGACAAGAGCGTCTGGAAGGTGCAGCAGGACACCTATAAGCGGGAGCTGGAACGCTACGGCGCCGCCACCATTGCCGCCGTGGAAGACCTGTTTTACCACGACAGCGTCGCCGTGGCGCGGGTACTTACCGGGCTGGAAGGCAACGAAGCCCAGCGCTGGCTGGCGGCCCTGGTCGGCGTTGATTATATCCTGGACGATTTTGGCCTGGCGCTGCCCCAGAAAATCATGCTGCTCGAACGCATGGCAAGTCTGTATGCCCTGGAGTTTGGCATGGATACCTCGGACGGGCGCAAAAATCTGGGCGCCAAGTTCCGGACCCACCGGGCCGCCATCGAAACCGCGCTGCTGGAAAAAGAGCCGTTTGGCGCGGTGTACCGCCAGCGCAGCGCGGCCGGCCAGCCCAGCGTGCAGCACATTCTCGCCGCGCTGGGCCCCGGCCTTGACCTGCCCCTGCAAGATCTGCTGGCCAGCTATGTGCACATGTTTCTCAACCGGTTTTTCCGGGGCCAGCAGCGCCTGCACGAGCTGCTGCTCTACGACCTGCTCGACCGGGCCTACACGTCTTTCCAAGCCCGTAACCGGGTGCCGGCGGCCCCGGCGGCCCAAGTTGTCTGATCCGCTTCGTACCGCCCGCAATGCAACACTCCATTTGCCTGGTGATTTGCTACTTCGGCCGCAGCTGGCCCGCGTACTTTCCCCATTTCCTGGCCAGCTGCGCGGCTAATCCGACGGTGTCCTTCCTGGTGTTCACCAACCTGGCCGCCCCGCCCGCCCCGCCGAACACCCGGTTTGTGCACCTGCCCGATCTGGCCGCTTTCAATGCCCTGGCCAGCCGCACGCTGGGCTTCCCCGTAGCCGTAACCGACCCCTACAAGCTTTGCGACCTGAAGCCTGCCTACGGGGTTATTTTCGCAGAATATCTGGCTTCCTACGCTTTCTGGGGCTACTGCGACATCGACTTGTTGTTCGGTGACATCCGCCGTTTTCTGCCCGCCCCCGTGCTCGACCACCACGATGTACTTTCGGCGGTGGCCCAGTATCCGGCCGGCTTTTTTCTGCTGTTTCGCAATACGCCGGCCATCAGCCGCCTCTTCATGCGCAGCCCCGATTACCAGCGCGTTTTCCAGAGCGCCCGGCACTTTTGCTTCGACGAGTGCAACTTCAAGTTCGGGGAGCTGCTGGGGGCCGGCCAGCTGATCGAAGAGGTGGAAACCGAAATTCAGAGCCTGGCCCACGTGCTCAGCGCCCAGGCCCGGCAAGGCACTATCCGCTGGTATGGCCAGACGCTGGGGGAAGAGTTTATGCTCGATACCACCCCCGTGGTCTGGCAGCCCGGCCGGGTCTACAACACAGCCACCCAGCACGAGTTTTTGCTGGTGCACCTGGTGAACGTCAAAACCAATCCGACGTTCCTGGTTGAGCCGTTCCGGCCCGGCGCGCCGTGCTACGTATCGGCTCGGGGCCTCACCCACAGCCCGCGGCCCACGTGGCACACCGCCCTGCGGGTGGGCCTGCTCCGGAGCCGGGCGTGGGCACAACGCACCCGGTGGCGGGCCTGGGTGGCACTACAACGCGCCCGGAGCCTGGTGCGCCCGGCCAGCTACCCGCACCTCGACCAGGCTTGCTACATCATCGGCAACCTGAAATGCACGTTTTACTTCCAGGAAAAAAACCGCTACTGCGTCGTTTCCGACTTTAAAGGCCAGCTGGGCCTGCAGCAGTGTCAGGTGTTTGCTGCCCCCGACGGGCGGCAGGTGCTGCGGGAAGCCGGCCGGATTTCCGTGCTGAGCGGCTCCGGCAGCGCCCCCGCCGAAACCCCGTTTAAAATAGAGATTCACAACCTGCAGACCCAGGCCCGCGAAGTGGGGTACCTGCTGCATAGCCCCGCCAGCCAATGAATCTGTCGGCCGACCAGCGCATAGCCCGCACCCTGCTCCGGCAATTGCTGCACCCCACCACTACCCGGCTGCCGGCCCGGCAGCTTACGGCGGCCGTGGCGCAGCATGTTCAGCCCCTCACCCTGCTCACGCTCAGCCATACGCTCGAACAGCTGGGCATCGAGACGCTGGCCACCCGGCTGCCGCCCGCGCAGCTGGGCGAGCTACCCTGCCCGGCCATTGCGTTTCTGGCGCTGGGCGCGGGCGGCTGCTTTGCCGTGGTGCACAGCGCCGACGCGCGCCTGGTCACCTGGGAGCACCCCGAATACGGCCGGCTCACGACTACCACGGCCACGTTTGTTCACCTCTGGACGGGCATCGTGCTGATGGCGGAACTGGAAGAGCGCGTGCCTCGTCTTCGCCGGCTGATCGGCTGGTGGCGGCGCAGCCGGCGCTGAGGTCCGGCTCTGGCCGCCGCGCGGGTCTGCCCGCGCGGCGCAATCTTTGTCTTTGTGCTGCCTTTGCGGTGGCTTTTTCTTTCTCCACCGTCACTTCCCCCTGTGCCGGTCATCCGATCCTACGATGAAACGCATTGCAAGCAGCCTGGTGTGGCTGATTCTTCTGCTGCTCCCCGCCCTGGCCGGGGCGCAGAGCATCCTGCTCAAAGGCAAAGTCATTGACCAAACCAGTCAGGCTCCCGTTGGCTTTGCCACGCTTGGCATCAAAGATCATGCGCTGGGCTCGGTGGCCAATGCGGAGGGCGAGTTTCAGTTTTCTATTCCCGCTAACGCGGTTTCCAGCCAGGAAAACGTGGTAATCTCCTGCCTGGGGTACCAAACCGCGCTGGTGCCGCTCACTGCTTTCGCCCAGGGCCCGCAGCTTATCCGGCTCCGGCACGTCGACCAGGCACTGCGGGAAGTGGTGGTGCATTCCGGCAAAGTCAAAAGCAAAACGTTTGGCCGCACGGCCAGCTCCACGCTCATGGTAGCCGCCATGTACACCGAGTCGGCGCTGGTCAGTGACGAGCTGGCTAAGGAACAGGGCACCATCCTGAAAATAGACCGGGACTGCTACCTGCGCGACGTTAACTTCCACGTGGCGTTCAACCGCTTCGCGTCCGTCACTTTCCGCCTGAATCTGTACAGCGTCCGGCAGGGCCTGCCCGACCAGCCCCTGCTTACCCAGGATGTGCGCGTTGAGGTGACGCAGCCCCGCGGCTGGGTCAAAATCGACCTGACCAACCAGAACCTGCACCTGCGCGGCCTCGATGAAGTGGCCGTTACGTTGCAGTGGCTGCGCAGCGAAGCCCGCGCGGGCAGCACCAAGGCCTTTGGTATTTCGGCGGTGCCCGCGCCCGGCCACAGCATTCTGTTTCGGGATAAAAGCCAGGCGGCGTGGCGCGAAGTAAAACCGGGCTACCTGAGCTTTTTTCTGTCGGCCGATTCGTATGGCAATTCCAAAGCTACCCCCGCACCGGCGGCGGCCGAGTATACCCTGCCCGACAGCCTGCGCTACCTGCGCTACCTGGCGGCGGCAGCTCCCGCCAACCGGAACTCGCACCACTACGGCGACAGCGCGGCCGTGGGCCGCTACGTGGCGGTTGCCGGCTCCCGGCTGTATGTGGAGCGCTACGGCAGCGGCCCGCCCCTGCTGCTGCTGCACGGCAATGGCCAGTCGATTGCCGCGTTCAACCAGCAAATCGGCATGCTGGCCCGGCACTTCCAGGTTATTGCCGTCGATACCAGAGCACAGGGCAAAAGCCAGGAAACCGCACCAACCGACTTGTCTTATGACCTGTTTGCCGCCGACGTCAAGCAGCTGCTGGACAGCCTGCACCTGCGCAACGTAAATCTGGTGGGCTGGAGCGACGGCGGCAACACGGCCCTGAAACTGGCCCTGCGCTACCCGGCTTACGTGAACCGGATGGTGGTGATGGGAGCCAACCTTTTTCCCACCGACGAGGCCGTGGAAAGTGGTCTGTTGCAGCTGTTTCGCCGGCAGCTGCAGGCCCTGGGCGCCCAAACCGATGCCACGGCCAACACCCAGAAGCGGCTGCTGCGCCTGCTGCTACAGGAGCCCCAGATGAGTTTTGCGGAGCTGCGGGCTATTACGGCTCCGACGCTGGTGCTGGCCGGCGAGCACGACGTGGTGCTGGAAAAGCATACGCGCGCCATTGCGGCCAGCATTCCGGGCGCCAAGCTGCACCTGTTCAAAGGCGCCTCCCACTTTGCCCCGCAGGAGGTGCCCCAGGAATTCAACGAAGTCGTGCGGGCCTTTCTGGCCCGATAGCCGCGGCCCGCTTAGCGCGACAGCGCCCGCTTGAAGTTGTAGAATATCTTCTCGATCAGCCGGGCATCTTCCGTCACGATGGCCGCGCTGGCGCTGATGCCCTTGCGGTAGCCGATGGGCTTGCCGTAGGTTGTTACCAGGCCCTGCGGCAGCGAAACCTTCGCCAGAAACCCGTTATCCTTGGGTATTTGCGAGATGTAGGTAAGCCGGCCCGGGACGGCGCCAAACTCTTCAAACGGATAGCCCGCGAATTTGAGAATTACTTCCTGCCCGACCTTCACTTTGCCGACGCTGCTCAGCGGCAGCACGGCCTCCCCGTAATAGGCGGCCGTCGTGGGGGCCACGTAAAAAACCTCCTGATTGGCAGCCAAGGTTTGTTTCTCTTCCAGAATAGCGGAAAAATAGACCCGCCCGCCGGTGGGCGCCACCAGAACGTAGCGGGTTTTCCAGTTGGCCACGGTGCTGCGCAACGTGTTCAGCGCCTGCACCAGCAAGCCGCGCTGTTCGCCGCTGATCTTATCCAGCTCCAGCAGCTCTTTCTGCTTGGCTGTCTGCAGCATGTAATTCTGGTAAATCGTGGATTCGGCCTGCTTGACGGGCAGCTGTTTGGTCAGCAAACGGCTTTCCTCCTTCCGAAAATCGGCCGGCGCGATAACGCGCTGCCGGGACAGTTCCTGCTGGGTAGCGTACTCGCTGCGGGCCAGCGCGAAATCCCGCTCGTAGAGTTGTTTCTGGTCGGTCAGGTTTCGGTTCAGCGCTTGCAGGTCCGCAATTTCGCGCACCAGAATCCTGCGCTTCTGGGGAAAGTAGCCATTGCGCTGGTAGGCCAGATACTGGGTATACGCCTGTTCAAAGGTTTGGTACGCCGCCTGAATTTCGCCCAGCTTGGTATACTCGCCAAGCCCCGCCGCCGGGAGCCGGGCCTCTTGGCCGCCCACCAGCAGGTCGTGCAGCTGCTCCAGGCGCTGCGCGAAGTCCAGCACCTGGGCGTGGTCCGCCGTGCTTTCGATGAAAGCCAACTCCTGCCCCGCCTGCACCTGCGCGCCCTCGGCGATAAGCAGCTTTACCAGCTTGCCATCAGTTTTGGCATTCACGGCCTTGGGCGCATTCACGGACGTTAGTTGCAGGGGCACTTCTACCAGGTCCGGGTAATGAATCAGCCAGGTGCCGGCCACCACCGCGGCCAGCAGGAAAAAGTAAAGCGTAATTCCCCAGCGCACAATCCAGGCGGGCACGGCGGTGATAATATCCTGAATTTCCTCGCTTTGCTCGGGCAGGGGCAAAGAGGGCGGCAGGGAAGTGCTACTTGGTTCGAGGGCGTGTTCGGGCATACGGTATCAGCGACTAAAGATGGGTATATAGTTAATTTCCTAATTCCAGCTGGTTCTTGACCAACCGATAGTAAAAGCCGCGCAGGCTCGTTAGTTCCTCGTGGGTACCAATTTCGGCAATCCGCCCCTTATCCAGCACCACGATCTGGTCGGCGTTGCGCACCGTGCTGAGGCGATGCGCCACCACGACCACCGTACGCCCCTCGAAAAACTGATTCAGATTGTGCATGATAACACTTTCGTTATCGGCGTCGAGGGCATTGGTGGCTTCGTCAAAGAACAGGTAGGTGGGATTTTTATAAATAGCCCGGGCAATGAGCATGCGCTGCCGCTGCCCCTGGCTCATGCCGTTGCCCTCCATTCCTATCTTGGTGTTGTAGCCCAGCGGCAGCCCTTCAATGAAGCTTTCAATATTCGCCATGCGCACGGCATACTGCAGGCGGTCATAGTCGATGTGCTCTTCCCCTACCGCCACGTTGCGCGCTATGGTATCCGAGAAGATAAAGCCTTCCTGCATCACGACGCCACACTGGCTGCGCCATAATTTGTGGCTTAGATTGGCAAGCTTGGTTTCGCCGAAGTAGACGTCGCCACTGACGGGCGCGTAGAATTTTAACAGGAGCTTTAGCAGCGTGGTTTTGCCACTGCCGCTGGCTCCTACCACCGCCGTTACTTTGCCGGCCGGAATATGCAGCGTGAGGTTTTGCAGCACGGGTTGCCCATCCGCGCCGGGGTACGTGAAATCCACGTTTTGCAGGCTCAGGCCCTTATCGGTGGGCAACCGCGTGACGCGCGGCTTGCCCACCGGCTCCTCATCCTCCAGTTCGTGAATGTCATTCAGCCGCTCCAGACTGATCTGGGCGGCCTGCGCGGTCTGAATAAAGCTTACCAGTTGCTCAGCCGGACTGTTCAACTGCCCGATTATATATTGAATAGCCAACATGGCGCCCAGCGTTATTTCGCCATGAATAACGGCGCGGGCCGCAAAGAAGGTAATAAATATGTTTTTACCTTCATTAATTAAAAAAGCCCCGGTCTGCTGATATTGATTCAGGGCTAAAACCTTGATATTTAATTTAAACAACCGGGCCTGTATTCTTTCCCAGCCCCAGCGCTGAGCCGTTTCCGAATTGGAAAGCTTAATTTCCTGCATACCCTGAATGAGCTGCACCAGGGAGCTTTGGTTTTGAGCCGAAACCTCGAAGCGCTTGAAATCTATCGAACGGCGCTTACGCAGAAACAAGGCAATCCATAATCCATATAAGATAGTACCTCCCAGAAATATTAAAAATATCGTTACGTTATACATCGACAACACGATGCCGAAAATCAAAAGATTAAATAACGACAGCAGGGTTGCCAGCGAAGAGTTGGTAAGAAAAGATTCTATTCGGTGCTGGTCTTCGATGCGCTGCATCAGGTCGCCGAACAGCTTTACGTCAAAGAAAGACAGCGGCAGCCGCATGAGCTTACTGAGGAAATCGGATAGAATGGTAATATTTACCCGGGAGCTGATGTGCAGCAAAATCCAGCTACGAATAAAATCCACGGAAACCCGCCCGGCCGCCAACATCAGCTGAGCACCCAGGATCAGGTACACGAAGTTCAGATTCTGGGTATTGATTCCAGTATCTACTATCGACTGCGTTAGGAAAGGCAGAATTAGCTGCAGCAAGCTCCCTATCACCAGGCCCAGCACCAGCTGTATCAGCAGGCGATGATACTTACGGGATAGTATGTAGCCGAACAGCTTTTCAAAACCTATTGAACGCTGCTTTTCTCCGGGTTCATCATAAAAATTCGGAGTTGTTTCGAGCAGCAGCGCAATGCCGGCATTCGGGTCGCCGCTCAGCCACTCCCGGTTAAATTCCTCCCGGGAATACGTCAGCAAACCATGCCCCGGATCAGCAACATGCACCGTGTAGTCCTCCGCTTGTTTTGCGGCAGAACGATTCCAAAAGCCAGGCGTTTTTTTTGTAATTTTATATACGACGACAAAGTGGTTTTGCCTCCAGTGCACGATGCAGGGAAGCGGTACTTCCTCCGCCAGCTTGTCAAAAGTCAGCTTTGCCCCCAGCGTTTGAAATCCAATTGACTCAGCCGCTTCGCTTAATCCCAGTAATGATACCCCCTCCCGGCTTATCCGGCTCCTTTCACGCAGATTCTGCAGGCTATAGGTTTGACCGTAATGCTTAGCAACCATGCGGATGCAGGTCGGCCCGCAATCCATCATATCCAGTTGCTTGTAGAAATGAAAAGAACCCATTTTATACTGAAAAATAAAAAGCTATAGGCAGATCAACAACCGTATAAATCACTGTTCACTATCATTTATATTCCGATATAACCTGTTATTTCACGGCTACCGTAAATAAAGAACAGTGAAAATTTTAGTAAGAATAGTTAACAAATCAAGTTGATAGAGAAAAGAGGAATAATCACGCAAAAAAGAGGAGCAGGTGGTATGCCTGGTCGTTAGAAGTAACCGGGGCAAGTTAGCAGTTAACAACGGCCTCTGCAATGCATTGGCACTATAGGTCCGCCCTGCCCCCTGCGCCACTCCAAGCAAACCTCGCCTTACCCCTCCTGCTCAGATTCACTTATCCATCACGCAATAAACCCGTTACGCAGGCTAGCCCTGTCATTACCGCTGAGCCTGACGTGCTATATTACTCAATTAGCCGCAGATAAAGCGTTACACGCTCTCCTGAGGTAGTCTGGCTAATTCGAAGCAGCCGGGTGAGTAGTAGCCGAGGGCGGAGCGGCGGCGCTCGTTGTTGATGCTGTTGTAGGCAAAGTAGTGGCTGTATACAGAGCGGTATACAAAACCAGGATTGCCTCCGTTGCCTGCAAACCGCGTTTGTACCGGTGCCAGGGCAAAAAAGAAGCCCCGTTCCTGGGTAGAAACGGGGCTGCAAATACTCAAATGCAGAGGAGGAGGGATTCGAACCCCCGGACCTTTAACAGTCAACGGTTTTCAAGACCGCCGCAATCGACCACTCTGCCACTCCTCTAAAAGCATTCAACAGCCTGGTGGGGCTGTTAAATGAGTACTAAAAACGCAGAGAGGGGGGGATTCGAACCCCCGATACCCTTGCAGGTATAACGGATTTCGAATCCGTCGCATTCGACCACTCTGCCACCTCTCTGTAGGTAATAATAGAATGGTTTGGGACGACAAAAGTAGCAGTCATTTTTTAGCTTACAATACCCGGGGCGCATTTTTTCCGCATTTTTTCCGGACCAAAACCCGCCTGCCTACCGCCTGAGCCAGCCTTTTGGCGCCTTACCAATTCGTACTGAACGCCTTACCGGCTTTTCAGCCGCCCCGTCACAGCGTCGATGCTGACGTTTACCTCGAAGCCCAGAATCAGCGTCATGCACACGAAGTCGAGCCACACCATGAAGCCCACGAGCGTGCCGATGGAGCCGTAGAAGTGGTTGTAGCTGTCGAAAATCTTGACGTAGAGAATAAACAGGAACGACACCAGGAAAATTAACAGGGTGGCGACGATGGCTCCGGCCGAGAGAAACGGCCACTTGTCGTGAATGGGCGGCACGTAGTAATACACCAGGCAGGTAGTGAGCAGGAAAAGGCCGACCACGGAGCCGTATTTCAGGATGGAAATCAGCTGGCTGGTAAACTGCTCGGGCACGATTTCGTGGAACACCAGCGCGTCGATGATGTAGGTGCCGAAGAAGATACCGGCAATGGCCAGCAGCAGCACCGACGACAGCACTACCGTGAGCAGCGTGGCAATGACGCGCTTGCGCAGGTAAGTGCGGCGCTTGAACGACGGGTACTTCTTCTCGAAGGCGTCGAGCAGGGCCATGATGCCGTTGGAGCTGAGCACCAGGGCAGCGGCAAAACCGAAGGAAAGCAGGCCCCCGTGCGGAATGTTCACGATGTCTTCGATGGTGCCCGACACGGCCACGTACATTTCCCGGGGTATCAAATCACCCAGAAACTGCAGGATGTCCACGTTCAGGTTGGGCACCGGAATGTAGGGAATCAGCGTGAACAGGAAGATGATGGTCGGGAACAGGGCTACCGTGAGGTTGAAGGCCATGTAGCTGGCCCGCTTGCTGATGCTGTCGAGCTTGAGCTCCTGAATCATGCGGTCCACCACGTCGTAGACCGAGGCGCGGCCGTGGGCGATGCGCAACTGCTTGAGCCACACGATAAACTTGCGGTAGGAACGCCGGCGGCGCACGTCGGGCAGGTGGTAGCGGCGAACGGGCAGGCGCATTTTTTAATTAGTAATTAAGAATTAGCAATTAAGAATGTGGCTCCTGGCTTTTCTGTACCAAGTAAAATGGGCAATGCCACCTGCCCTACTCAGTAGGTTTGGCAGGTTTGCTGGGAATGAAAGCGGCGGCGGCCGGGGCTTCGGCGGGCAGCTTCTGGGCCGCCGGCGTAATGGGACCGGTCAGCTCGTCTTCCGAAAAGTATGGGGCCAGCTTGTGCTGGATTTCCGCCGGAATCGGGACGGGACGGCCAGTGCTGGTGCTCACAAATACCATCAACGTATGGCCTTCGGTGAGCAGTTCCCGGGCCTCGTTGTAGATTTCGTACTCGAACAGCACCCGGGAGCCTTCGGCGGGCTGCTTGAGCAGCAGGCGCACCGTGAGCAAATCGTCGTAGCGGGCCGGGCGCCGGAACCGGGTGCGGATCTCCCCCACCGGCATGCCCACGCCGTCGGCCTCCAGATCCTTGTAGCGGATGCCCAGCTGCCGGAACGCCTCGGTGCGGGCCACTTCGAAATAGGCCGCGTAGTTGCCGTGGTAGACGTAGCCCATCTGGTCGGTTTCGGCGTAGCGCACGCGGATTTGGGTGTCGGAAGTATACATCTTTGTTAATGTGCGAATGTGAGGAATGTGCTGATGTGCTAATGATTAACGTGAGCAATGTGGGTAGGTACGAAAGCTGGCACAATAACTCAGAACTCGTCATTGTGCCTTCTCACTCTATTCCACATTTAGCACATCAGCACATTAATAATTAGCACATTTATTTCATAATTCCGGCCCGGCTCAGGGCGGCCTGGTAGCGGCGGGCATTTACGAGGTGGCCGGCCTCGTTGGTGGCAAAGGCGTGGTAGCCGCTGAAGTCTTCCTTGGCGCAGAAATACAGGTAGTCGTGCTCCTCGGGGTTCAACACCGCGTCGATGCTGGCAATGCTGGGCAGGTTGATGGGGCCGGGCGGCAGGCCGGCGTATTTGTACGTGTTGTAGGGCGAATCTTTCTGCAGGTGCACGTTCAGCACGCGCTTGATGGTGAAGTCCTGGTTGGCGTAGACTACGGTGGGGTCGGCCTGCAGCTTCATGTTGCGCTTGAGGCGGTTGAGGTACACGCCCGCCACCCGGGGCCGCTCGTCGGCGTGCTGCTGCTGCTCGGCTTCCACGATGCTGGCCAGGGTACTGACCTGCTCGCGGGTGAGGCCCAGCTTTTTGCGCTTGGCGTCGCGGGCGGGCGTCCAGAACTTCTCGTACTCCTTTTTCATGCGCTGCATGAGGTTGTCGGCCGAGGAGTTCCAGTACAGCTCGTAGGTGTTCGGGATAAACATGCCGATGATACTGGTCGTGTCGAAGCCCAGGCTTTTGGTGTAGGCTGGGCTGCTCAGGAGCGAGTCGAACTGGTGGGGCCGGGCCTCAATGGCGGTGCTCAGCTTCTGGGCCAGCTCGTCGCGCAGGCGGATGTTCTGGAAGGTGAGCTTGAGCGGCGACTGGCGGCCGGCCCGCAAATCGGAAATCAGCTGGCGGTTGGTGTAGCCGTCCTTTAGCTCGTAGCGGCCGGGCTTCACCAGCTTGTCATACTTCATGAGCCGGGCCACGAAGTGCAAGGACAACTTATCGACGATAACGCCGGTCTTGTCGATGGAGTCGAGCACGGCCTTGCTGGTCTGGCCGCGGCGCACCAGCACGTAGGTCGGCTGGCCCTTGGTTTCCACGTTGGGCGTGAAGAAAACCTGGTAGAAGTAGTAGAAAAACGTAATAAAGATGATGCCCAGCACCCCCACCGTGTAGGCGAAGCGGTTCCGACGGCGAAGAGCGTTGGCTCGGTAATCAATGCGGGGTTTGGTCATTGCAAACAAAAAGCGGGGTCAGGGCCTGAAAACATGGGGTTTTCCTCAGTCGGCCCACGCGAAACGGCGGGCGCTGAGTTTACCGGCGTCAAAAGTACGCCTTATCTGCTGTTCTGCCAGCCTCCCGGCCGCCCGGGGCGGGCCACGAATCCCGGCAGCTGGCTCCGGGCCCGGCAGGACCTTTTTCGGGTTCTGGCGGGCCGGCTTAACCTAATGGTAACATTGGGGCAAGGCGCACAAAATTTGGGCGTTGCGGCAACATTCTCCTAGTTTTAACTCGTACGCAGGACGTTCGTTCTTCGGGAGCCTGGTGCTTTGCGTACCTTCGCTCAACTTCTGGCGTCGCGCCCAGGCCCTGATTCTGCTTTTCCACTTCATCTCTCACTTTTTCCATTCGACTATCGTGGCACTCTTTACTCCTTCTATTGCCCGCCTGCGCAGCCTGCCAGTGGCCGCGCTGCTGCTGGGTTTCTCCTTCGCGGCCCAGGCCCAGACGCCGGTCGGCATTGCGGGCGGCAACGCCATTTACCGCCAAAACTTTGATGGCATGACCGCCACAGGAACTGCTTATCCTGATGGCTGGAACGGTGTTCGTTTCTCAGGGACCGGCACTGCCCCCGTTGCCCTGCTGGTTTCGGATGGCAGCGGCACTGGCTTGTCTGGAGCGCCTTATAATGTAGGCACGACCGGTGCCGCTGACCGTGCGCTGGGCAGCGTCGCCTCTGGGGGCACGGTACCCGCTATTGGTGCTGCTTTTATTAATGCCACCGGCGCTACGGTTACCCGCGTTAATATGGCCTTTTATGGGGAGCAGTGGCGCTCAGGTTCAGCCCTGGACCAGAACGAAGTGCTGGCTTTCGAATATAGCTTTGATGCTACTAGCCTCACCACGGGTACTTGGACTGCTGTTCCCGCGCTCAATGTGACCGAGGTTGCTAATGCCAACGTTACGAACGGCGCTCTGAACGGCAACGACACGGCCAATCGGGTGGCTGTTTCCGGCTCGATAAACTCCCTGAACTGGCCATTTGGCGCTACGATGTGGATTCGTTGGAAAGACAACAACGATACTGGTAACGATGCAATGCTGGCCGTGGATGACTTTGCCCTCTCGACCGGTACCACCACGCTGGCTACCCAGAACAAGGCCCTGCAAGGTTCGCTGAGCGTGTTTCCGAACCCGGCCACCAACCGCCTGACCCTGCGTACGGGCAAGGAAGGCGTAGGCGCGGCCGTGGCCATCTACAACGCCCTGGGTCAGCGCGTGCAGCAGACCGTCGCCAGCCAGGAAGAAGTTACCCTCGACGTATCGGCGCTGCGCGCCGGCGTCTACACGGTGCGCTTCACCACGGCCGAAGGCATTGCCACCCGCTCTTTCGTGAAGCAGTAGTCTTTTCTACCTATCTAAAAAAAAGCTCCGGCCGCTCTGGCCGGGGCTTTTTTTATGCGGCTAGGGGCCGGGAATGGTAACCCTACAGACAAAATGTGCGAATGTGTGGTAGTTGTGTACCGCAGCTACTACCTTGTCGGTGCCCGCCGCTCGTGGGCGCTGTGCCTTTGTTTCACTCCTCATTCCCTCCCTATGCCCGCTACGCTGCTTCGTATTCACCCCGATAATCCTCCCCAGAACCGTATTCAGCAAGTGGTGGACGTGCTCCGCAAAGGTGGCCTTATCATTTACCCCACCGATACCGTCTACGGCATTGGCTGCGACATTCACAATGCCAAGGCGGTTGACAAGCTCTGCCGCATCAAGGGCCTGAACCCGGATAAGGCCAACCTCAGCTTTATCTGCTCCGACCTCTCCCACATTGCCGACTACGCTCACGGCATCACGACGCCCACGTACAAGGTCATCAAAAAAGCCTTGCCCGGCCCGTTCACGTTTATTTTCGAAGCCAGTGCCAAAGCCCCGCGCCAGGGCGGCAACAAGCGCAAAACCGTCGGCATCCGGGTCCCCGACAGCACCATCATCATTCAGCTGGTGAAAGAACTGGGCAACCCTATCTTCAGCACCTCCGTGCGTGAAGACGAAAATACGCTCGACGAATACGTCACCGACCCCGACCTGATTTTCGAAAAGTACCGCCTGCTGGTCGATCTGGTCATTGATGGCGGCTTCGGCGGCAACGTCCCCAGCACCATCGTCGACTGCACCAACGACGACTTCGAGCTAGTGCGCCAGGGCGCCGGCGACATTGAGCAGTATCTTTGATAATGTGCTAATGATTAATGTGCTCAGGTGCTAATGTGAAAGACGTGTCTCTGCGAGGACGCCGAACCTTCCGCGCCTTAAACAGCGCCAATCCGGCCGCTGAAATGCGCTGAGCCTTCTAAAGTAAAAAGCCCTTTCCCGTGTACAACGAGAAAGGGCTTTCTGCTAAAAGGACGGTCGTCACGAGCAGAGGATGGGTTGACGCCACTTGAGGCGCGGAATGGCTTACTCCTCGCCATCATTTCCCACATTAAGAATCAGCACATTCAGCCACATTAGCACCTGAGCACATTAACTCCGCTTGTGCTTCCAGCGGCGGTGCGTCCAGAGGTAGCTGGCCGGGGCTGCCTGAATGTCACGCTCCAGGTGGCGGGCAAAGGCTTCTGTGACTACGTAGGCGTCTTTGTCCAGCGGCGTGCTGCCGTCGTGCAGGGGCCGGATAGTCAGGTCGTAATAGCCCCGCGCGCGGCGGGTGATGTTCACGTACACCACCGGGCAGTTGAACTGGGACGCCAGCCGGTCGGCGCTGCTGTAGAAGCTGGTGTCCTGGTGAAGGAACTGGGTCCAGTAGGGCCGGTCTTCGGGGCCGGCGGCCTGGTCGGTGAGCATGCTCAGCACCCGGCCTTCCTTGCGCCGCTTCACCAGGTCGCGCAGCGTATCGCGCATCGGAATCAGCTGGGCGCCGGTGCGGGTGCGCAGCCGGAGCAGAAAATCTTCGAAAAACGGGTTGCTCAGCGGCTTGTACACCCCGTACGTGCGGCCCGGAAACTCCAGGGCCCCGGTCGGCAGAATCCACTCCCAGTTGCCGGCGTGGGAACCCAGCGCCAGCACCGTCCGGCCTTCGGCAAACGCCCCGCTGATGAGTTCGGGGTTATGAATCCGGACGCGCCGCCGCAGCTCGGCGGCGGGCAAGGCGGCCAGCTTCAGCATCTCCACCATTACCTGGGCAAAATGCCAGTAGAAATCCTTGCTGATCTGCCGAATCTGCGGCTCCGACTTCTCCGGGAACGAGTTACGCAGGTTTTCCAGCACCACCCGCTGCCGGTAGCGCAGCACGTAGGCCATTAGGCCGTACAGGCCGTATGCCAAGCCGTAGAGAACGGGAAACGGCAGGTGAGCAATGCCCAGCAGCAGCCACTCGAGCGGCCGATAAAACCAGGGATATTTGCGGGTAGGTGGTTGCGTCATTAGTGGGCTACTACGCCGGCCGGGGCATATTCCGTCACGTTGCGGATCAGTCGGGCGTTTTGAGAGGAAAGAACTTTGTTTTTGGCGTCGCGCACTTCCACAATCAGCTTATAGGTGCCGGCGGGCAGCTTGCTCAGGTCCAGCATCCCGGTAACGGGGGTGCTTTGCCCGGCCAGTCCCTGCACGCTGGCCGTGCTGGTCAGGGCATCTTTGGTGGCCGCATCCTGCCGCAGCCGGTACCGCAGCTGCACGGTTTGCTCGGGTTTCAGATTGTAAAGCTCGGTGTAGAAAAACGCCCGGTCAGCCCCGCGGCCGTACAGTCCGCCCGGCGCCCGGCTCAGGCTAAAGCCGCCGCGGGCAAAGTTACTTTGCTCCGGCGATTTTGACGCCGCCCGCGCCAGCAGCACTACGTCACTCATACTAAGCACTTTCGCCGCCGACTCAATAACTAGCGGCTGCTCGACCACGTTGTTCTGGCCGGCCCGGTACTGGTCGCGCACCTGCCCGCGCAGGGTATACTTGCCATCGGGCAGCAGAATCCGCTTCTGGAAGCTCACCGGATTTTTCAAGCTCACCGACGTGTCGCTGAGCACCGGCGGCTTCAGCGTAATGGTTTCCTGGTAGGCCGCCGTGCCATCTTCCCGAATGATTTCCAGCGTCACGCTGGCCGCCGCCTGAAATACTTTCGGGGCCCGCCGCTTGTAGGTCAGCGACTGGCCGGGCACGGTGGCGTACAGCTCCACCACGGCACCCTTCACGGCAAGGTCTTCGTTGCGGAAGCGGCTGACGTCGAGCAGCAGTTGGGGCGGCGTGGCAGCGTGCGCGGCGAAAGAAACCAGGAAGGCGAGCAGCAGAAAGTAACGGCGCATAGTGTCAGTTTGACGGGTATTTATAGAAAAAGGGTAGCAACTATGCCCGCAAAGCAGTTTTGGGACGGTATTGGTTCAGCTTCCAGGGCCCAAAAAGCGCTTTTGAAAAAGGATTTACATCTAGTATAAGGCAAATACTATTCTGCTCCCCTTTCTTTAGCCATCTTGCCACCACCTCCTTTCCCCGTTCCGGTGCCCATTCTTTTCGAATCGCAGTATAATCCGCCCGCGCAGTTCTTCGCCGAACTGGCCGGCACCGATGCGCTCTGGCTGGAGTGCCACGATAATTACCGCAAGCAAACCTACCGCAACCGCTGCCTGATTCTAACCAACCAGGGCGTGAAACCCCTCACGGTGCCCGTAATCGATGGGAACCGCAGCGAAAAGGTCAAAACCTCGGCCATTGAAATCGACTACCGCCAGAACTGGGTGCACCAGCACTGGCGCAGCCTGCAAACCGCGTACGGCGGCACTCCGTACTTTGAGTACTACGCCGATTACCTCCACGACATTTACTTGCAGAAGCCAGCCCGGCTTTTCGAACTCAACCTGGCCTTTCTGCGGTTTTACCTGCGCTGCCTGCGGTTGTCGACTCCCGTGGAGTTTACCACCGACTATCACCCCCAGTACGCCTCCCCGCTCGTGCTCGACCGGCGCGATTGTCTGACACCAAAAGCCGCCGCGGCCCCCGAACCTGACAGGAAGTCGGTTCGGCCCTATCCGCAGACCTTTGGTAAAGATTTTGTACCGGGACTCAGCATCTTAGACCTGCTTTTTATGCAGGGCCCGGCCGCCGGCAGTTTTCTTGCGTAGTGCAAGTGTCGCCTCCGAACCTTCGCCCGTCTCTACCTGTTTTCAGGTTACTTCGGCCCAACCCGCTCAGAGTTCAGTCCGCTGGCTTGCGGGGCACCGTTTTTCTTCATTACTTATCTGCATGGAAGCTAAATTCTCAAATCGAGTCAAGGAGGTCATCTCCCTGAGCCGGGAAGAGGCCATCCGGCTCGGTCACGACTATATCGGTACCGAACACCTATTACTGGGCATGATTCGCGAAGGGGAAGGCACTGCTATTGGCTTGCTCAAGAAATTGGGCGTGTCGGTAGAAGAGCTGAAATACGCCCTCGAGCAAGCCACTCGTAATACGGCCACTCAGGGAACGAGCATTACCGGCTCGATTCCGCTGACCAAACAGACCGAGAAAGTTCTCAAGATTACTTATCTAGAGGCCAAAATCTTCAAGAGTGAAATCATCGGCACGGAACACCTGCTGCTGTCGATTTTGCGCGACGAAGACAATATTTCTTCTCAGATTCTCAGCAAATTCAACGTGAACTACGAAGCCGTTCGCGACTCGCTGGACTATCACGGCAACACTGCCCCCACCGACCGCGCCCCCGACACTGACGACGACGACAACGACAAACTCTTTGGAGGCAGCGCCGGCCGCGGCGCCGCCGGCAGCAGTGCCACCCCGAAGAGAGCCGGTGAAAAGTCGCGCACTCCCGTCCTCGACAACTTTGGTCGCGACCTGACCAAACTGGCCGAAGAAGACAAGCTCGACCCCATCGTGGGCCGGGAAAAGGAAATTGAGCGCGTCGCTCAAATCCTGTCGCGTCGCAAGAAGAACAACCCAATTCTGATCGGTGAGCCCGGCGTAGGTAAGACGGCCATTGCCGAAGGCCTCGCCCTGCGCATCATCCAGAAAAAGGTGTCGCGCGTGCTGTTTGGCAAGCGCGTCGTAACCCTCGACCTCGCTTCGCTGGTCGCTGGCACCAAGTATCGTGGTCAGTTCGAAGAGCGCATGAAGGCCGTGATGAACGAGTTGGAGAAGTCGCCCGACGTTATCCTGTTCATCGACGAGCTGCACACCATCGTGGGCGCCGGCGGTGCTTCCGGTTCGCTGGACGCCTCCAACATGTTCAAGCCAGCCCTGGCCCGCGGCGAGATTCAATGCATCGGTGCCACCACGCTGGACGAGTACCGGCAGTATATCGAGAAGGACGGTGCCCTGGCCCGTCGTTTCCAGATGGTTATGGTGGACCCCACCACGCCCGAGGAGACGATTGAAATCCTGCACAACATCAAGGACAAGTATCAGGACCACCACCACGTCGTGTACACCGACAAGGCTATTGAGGCTTGTGTGAAGCTGTCGGACCGCTACATGAGTGACCGGTTCCTGCCCGACAAAGCCATCGACATTCTCGATGAGGCCGGTGCGCGCGTGCACATCAACAACATCGTGGTTCCCGAGGATATCTTGAAGCTCGAAGAGAGCATTGAGAACATCAAGACGGAGAAAAACCGCGTGGTGAAGTCGCAGAAGTACGAAGAAGCCGCCCAGTTGCGCGACAAGGAAAAGAAACTTCTGGAGCAGCTCGACCAGGCCAAAAAGAACTGGGAGGACGAAACCAAGAAGAAGCGTTACACGGTGAAGGAGGAAAACGTGGCAGAAGTTATTGCCATGATGACCGGTATTCCCGTGAGCCGCGTGGCTCAGAACGAAAGCCAGAAGCTGCTCAACATGGGCGAAGAGCTGCAAGGCAAGGTTATCGGCCAGGACAAAGCCATTAAGCAGCTGGTGAAAGCCATTCAGCGCACCCGTGTAGGTCTGAAGGATCCCAAGAAGCCGATTGGCTCGTTCGTATTCCTGGGCCCAACCGGCGTTGGTAAGACGGAATTGGCTAAGGTTCTGGCTACCTACCTCTTCGATAAGGAAGACGCCCTGGTGCGCGTCGACATGAGCGAGTACATGGAGAAATTCAGCGTATCGCGCTTGGTGGGGGCACCTCCCGGCTACGTGGGCTACGAAGAAGGCGGTCAGCTGACGGAGAAAATCCGCCGCAAGCCGTACTCGGTTATCCTGCTCGACGAGATTGAAAAGGCTCACCCCGACGTGTACAACCTGCTCCTGCAGGTGCTCGACGACGGTATCCTGACCGACGGCTTGGGCCGCAAGGTTGACTTCCGGAACACCATCATCATCATGACCTCGAACATCGGGGCGCGTGACCTGGCGGACTTCGGTGCGGGTATCGGTTTTGGTACCAAGGCCCGGACGGAAAACCTGGACGAGATTACCAAAGGCACCATCACCAATGCCCTGCGGAAAACCTTCTCGCCCGAGTTCCTCAACCGTTTGGACGACGTTATCGTCTTCAACTCGCTCGAGAAGAAGGATATTCACAAGATTATCGACATCTCGCTGTCGAAACTCTTGTCGCGCATTCAGACGCTCGGCTACAAAGTAGAGCTGACCGAAGCCGCCAAGGACTTCGTAGCCGACAAAGGCTACGACCCCAAATACGGCGCGCGGCCGCTGAACCGGGCTATCCAGAAGTACATCGAAGACCCGATTGCCGAGGAAATCCTGAAAGCCGAAATTGCCCAGGGTGACGTCATCACCGCCGACTTCAAGGAAGGCGCGGAAGAGCTGACCTTCGCCGTGAGCAAGAGCGGGGAGCAAACCAACCTCGCCAGCGACGAGCGGCCCGAAGAGGCCCCCGAGTCGCCGGACACTGAGAAAGGCAAGTAATTCGCTTTAGGTAAACAAGAAAGCCAGTCCTGCGAGGGGCTGGCTTTCTTGCGTTATAGCAATCCGGTTTTCGTATTTTTGGAAAACTGCTGTCACTCATGGAATCACCCCGCAAACGCCGTTACACGGAAGAGGAATACTTGGCTATGGAACATGCTTCCGAGTTCAAGCACGAATTCGTGGACGGCCAGATTTACCCCTGGGGCCACCCGGATATGCTGGGAATGTATGACGTGCAGGCTATGTCGGGCGCTTCGCTGCCGCATAATATCGTAACCAGCAACGCAAATTTTCACTTGGGCAACCACCTGCGTGGCAAAGGCTGTCGAGTATTCGGCAGTGACATGCGCGTGTATATTCCACTAACCGGCACCTACCTGTATCCGGATACACTGGTGGTTTGCGGCAAGCCGGAAATTCAGCAGAATGGCAAAATGGACTTGCTGCTCAATCCGGTGGTTATCATCGAAGTGCTGTCGGACTCTACTTCTGACTATGACCGGAGCGGCAAATTCATGCGCTACCGCAGCATTGAGTCGGTGAAGGACTACCTGCTACTTGACTCGCGCAGCATTCGGGCCGAGCTGTATTCACGCACCGAGAATGGGCAGTGGACGTTCTCCGAAGTGCTTGACCCGGCCGGCACAGTGGCCCTAGGCAGTGTAGATACCGTGTTGACAATGGCCGAGCTATATGAGGACGTGCAGCTCTGATTCTTAGCAAGAACCACAGCGCAGAAAAGCCGCCCGAATCTGGTGCGGCTTTTTTTGCGCCCTTACGTTACCTTTGACCTCATTACTCATCCCACCGCTTTCCTCAATGTCCGATCCGCACGCTGACGCCCAACTAAGCAAACTCGAAATTCTCGACCGCAAAAATCAGGAGGCCCTGCTCGGCGGCGGCCAGGCCCGCATCGACGCCCAACACGCCAAAGGCAAGCTTACCGCCCGGGAACGGGTGGATCTGCTGCTGGACGAAGGCTCGTTCGAGGAAATCGGCAAGTTTGTGATGCACCGCTCCAAGGACTTCGGCCTGGACAAAGAGTACTACCTCGGCGACGGGGTTATTACGGGCTACGGCACGGTGCACGGCCGGCTGGTGTACGTTTTCTCCCAGGATTTCACGGTATTTGGCGGCTCGCTGAGCGAAACGCACGCCGAGAAAATCGTGAAGATTATGGACCTGGCCATGAAAAACGGCGCGCCCGTCATCGGTCTGAACGACTCGGGCGGGGCCCGGATTCAGGAAGGCGTAGTGAGCCTGGGCGGCTACGCCGACATCTTCTACAAGAACACCCTGGCCTCCGGCGTCGTGCCGCAGCTGTCGGCCATTATGGGCCCGTGCGCGGGTGGCGCGGTGTATTCGCCGGCCATTACCGACTTTATCCTGATGGTGGAAAACACGAGCTACATGTTCGTAACCGGCCCCAACGTGGTAAAGACCGTGACCCACGAAAACGTGACCAGCGAAGAGCTGGGCGGTGCCAGCACCCACTCGGCCAAGAGCGGCGTGACCCACTTCAGCTGCGCCAACGAGGTGGCCTGCATCAACCAGCTCAAGGCCCTGCTGAGCTACATGCCCCAGAACTGCGAGGAAACGGCCCCCGCCCTGCCCTACGAGGCGCAAGGCGACGAGTCGCGCCCGGCCCTGGACAACATTATTCCCGAAAACCCCAACCAGCCCTACGACATCCGGGAGGTGATTGAGGGCATTATCGACGCGGATTCCTTCCTGGAAGTACACCAGAACTTCGCCGAGAACATCGTAGTGGGCTTCGCCCGCCTCGGGGGCCGCAGCATCGGCATCGTGGGCAACCAGCCGGCGGTCTTAGCCGGGGTACTCGACATTAACGCTTCGACCAAGGCCGCGCGCTTCGTGCGGTTCTGCGACTCGTTCAACATCCCGCTGCTGGTGCTGGAAGACGTGCCCGGCTTCCTGCCCGGCACCGACCAGGAGTGGCGCGGCATCATCACTAATGGGGCCAAGCTGCTCTACGCGTTCTGCGAAGCCACCGTGCCGCGCATCACCGTTATTACCCGCAAGGCCTACGGTGGGGCGTATGACGTGATGAACTCCAAGCACATCGGGGCTGACATGAACTACGCCTGGCCCACGGCCGAAATTGCGGTAATGGGTGCCAAGGGAGCCGCCGAAATCATCTTTAAGCGCGAAATTGCCACGGCCGCCGACCCCGAAGCCAAACTGCAGGAGAAGGTAGACGAGTACCAGCAGAAGTTTGCCACGCCGTACCGGGCCGCGCACCGTGGTTTTGTGGACGAAGTGATTCTACCTTCCCAAACCCGACAAAAGTTAATTCGGGCCTTTAAAATGCTGGAAAACAAGGTAGATGTGCTCCCACGCAAGAAACACGGTAACATTCCGCTGTAGGTTAAACCAATTTTAATCCTAATATCGTAACAGCTCTGCCCTGAGACGGTTTAGCCGTGAGGCCTCTCCTAGCAGCAGCCTTTATTTTCTCACCCGCGGTACGCGCGGTTTCTCTTCTTGCTCATGCGTAAAGAAAGTTTTGATTTCCTAGAGCGCTACCTGAACAATGCTTCGCCAACAGGCTTCGAAAAAGAAGGCCAAAAGCTCTGGCTGGAATACCTGAAGCCCTATATCGACGAATACTTTGTGGATACCTACGGTACCGTCGTGGGCGTTATCAATCCGGAAGCCAAGTACAAAGTCGTCATTGAGGCCCACGCCGACGAAATCAGCTACTTCGTCAACTACATTACCAAGGAAGGCTACATCTATCTGCGCCGCAATGGCGGCTCGGATGCCCTGGTGGCCCCTTCCAAGCGCGTGAACATTCACACCGATAAAGGCATCGTGAAGGCCGTGTTTGGCTGGCCGGCCATCCACGTGCGCAAGGTGGAGCAGGATAAAGCGCCCACCATCGAGACGATTTACCTGGACTGCGGCGCCGCCTCGCAGAAGGAAGTCGAGGACATGGGCATCCACGTGGGCTCGGTCGTCACGTTCGAGGACGAGTTCATGGTAATGAACGAGAAGTTCTACGTGGGCCGCGCCCTGGACAACCGCGTGGGTGGCTTCATGATTGCCGAAGTGGCCCGCATGCTCAAGGAAAACGGCAAAACGCTGCCCTTCGGCCTCTACATCGTGAATGCGGTGCAGGAGGAAATCGGGTTGCGCGGGGCCGAAATGGTGGCCCACCGCATCAACCCCAACGTGGCCATCATCACCGACGTGACCCACGACACTCAGTCGCCGATGTACGAGAAAAAGACGGCTGGCGACCTGCACTGCGGCAAAGGCCCGGTGATTACCTACGGCCCGGCGGTGCAGAACAACCTGCGCGACCTCATCATCAAGACCGCTCAGGAAACCGACATTCCGTTCCAGCGCGCCGCCGCCACCCGTGCCACCGGCACCGATACCGACGCCTTTGCCTACTCCGGCTCGGGTGTGGCCTCGGCCCTGATTTCGCTGCCCCTGAAGTACATGCACACCACCGTGGAAACCGTGCACGCCGAAGACGTGGACAACGTAACCAAGCTGATCTACGAGACGCTGCTGCGCATCGAAGACGGCCACGACTTCCGTTACTTCAGCTAACCGTATCTTCGGGCCCGCAGTTTGAGCGCATGGCTGGCTTGCTTTCGGGCAACGCCAGCCATGCGTTTCTGTATCTTCGTTTTTGCTTCCCCGACTCCTGTTCCATGAAAATTGCCGGTTTCACCATTGTCCGCAATGCCGTGCTCAACGACTACCCGGTGGTCGAAGCCATCCAGTCTATTCTGCCGGTGGTCGATGAAATGGTGGTCAGCATCGGCGACGGGGACGACGGTACCGAGGAGCTGATCCGCTCCATCAACTCGCCCAAGCTGCGCATCGTGCACTCCGTCTGGGACCCCACGCTGCGCCAGGGCGGGGTGGTGCTGGCCGTGGAAACCGACAAGGCCTTCCGGCAGATTTCGCCCGATGCCGACTGGGCCTTCTACATTCAGGCCGACGAGGTGGTGCCCGAGCAGTACCACGCGGCCATTCGGGCGGCCGCCGAGCGGCACCTGGCCGACAAGCGCGTGGAGGGGCTGCTGTTCAAATACCTGCATTTCTATGGCACGTTCGACTACGTGGGCGACTCGCGCCGCTGGTACGGGCACGAGGTGCGCATCATCCGCAACGACCCCACGATTACCTCTTACAAGGATGCACAGGGCTTCCGGCGCAACGGGGAAAAGCTGCGCGTGAAGCCCGCCAACGGCTTTGTGTACCACTACGGCTGGGTGAAAAACCCCCAGCAGATGTTGCAGAAGATGAAGCACATCAACCAGTTCTGGCACGGCGACAAACCAGCCGACGAGCAGCCCCTGGCCACGGCGGAGGTGTTCAACTTCGACGACTTCGACTCGCTGGAACGGTTTCCGGGGCCACACCCGGGCGTCATGGCCGCCCGCATTGCCCGCCTGAACTGGCAGGTGGATATCGACGTGACGCAAAAGCGCTTTTCCTTCAAGAACAAGCTTCTGTACTGGGTGGAAAAGGCCACCGGCAAGCGCTTGTTCGAGTTCAAGAACTACAAGCTGCTCTAAGCTGCCCGTGCCGTGGAACTACCGCCCATTCTGCCCCCACTCACCGTCACCGACCAGCTGAACCGGCGGGTGGCGGTACCGTTTCCGCCCCGGCGTATCGTGTCGCTGGTGCCTTCCCAAACCGAGCTACTGTATGATCTGGGCCTCGGCAGCCGGGTGGTAGGCGTTACCAAGTTCTGCATTCACCCGGCCGCAGCCCGGCAGCAGGCTACCGTCATCGGCGGAACCAAGAACTTCGATTTTGCCCGTATTGCGGCGCTGAAGCCCGATTTGATTATCGGCAATAAGGAAGAAAACTACCAGGAGGGCATCGAGCAGCTGGCGGCCAGCTACCCGGTCTGGCTGAGCGACATCGTGACCCTGAACGACTCCCTGGAAATGATTCGGCGCGTGGGTTTCATCACGGGCCGCAAGCAGGAGGCCGAAACGCTGGCTACCGAAATAGCCAGTTCCTTCACTAGCCTCACTCCTGCCCGGCCGCTGGCTTCGGCGGCGTATTTCATCTGGCGCAAGCCCTACATGGTAGCCGCCGGCGGCACGTTTATCAATGATCTGCTGCCCCGCGCGGGTTTCCGCAACGTGTTTGCCGACCTGGCCCGCTACCCGGAAATAACCGCCGAGCAGTTGGCCGCCGCGGCTCCCGAGGTAATTCTGTTGTCTTCCGAGCCTTACCCATTCGCCGAAAAGCACGTGGCCGAGTTCCAGGCAATCTGTCCCTCGGCCACGGTGCGCATCGTTGACGGCGAAATGTTCAGCTGGTACGGCAGCCGGCTGCGGCAGTCGGCGGCCCATTTTCGGGCGCTGAACCCCTGACTCAGGCTTGCTCGATAATGTCGAAGCCGGCCTTGCCCAGCTCCTTCCAGAACTGCGGGTACGATTTGCGCACCACTGTGGGAGCCAGAATAGTGAGCGGGCCGCGCAAAGCCAGCGGGGCAAACGCCATAGCCATGCGGTGGTCGTGGTAGGTTTCAATGGTTTGGCCCTGCACGGTGAAGGGGGCAACCGGCACGCGGAAACGCCCGTCGCCCTCATCGACCAGGGCTCCACCAAACTTGCTCAACTCCGCCTGCAAAGCCGCAATCCGGTCGGTTTCCTTGATGCGCAGGCTTTCCAGGCCCGTCAGCACCAGCGGCACGCCCACGGCGGCGGCCACCACGGCTACGGTTTGGGCCAGGTCCGGGCAGTCGGTGAAATCCTGCTCGACGGCGGCGGCACGGGCCTTTTGCGTTAGTATTACACCCTGCTCGTCGAACTCCGTGGCCACGCCCAGCTGGTCCATGATGGCCACAATGGCCTGGTCGCCCTGCCAGGAGTGGCGGCGCAGGCCCGGCAGCGTGATGGAGGAACCCGCCGGAGCCAGCGCCACCATAGCGTACCAGTAGCTGGCCGCCGACCAGTCCGACTCAATGGTATAATCGGCGGGCTGGTAGGCCTGGAGGCGCACTTCGATTATCTCGCCCAGGTCGCGGCACTGGCCGCCGAAGTGCTGCATCAACGACTGCGTCATGCGGATGTAGGGCCGGGAGCCGACTTTGCCGGTCAGGCGCAGGCGCAGGCCCCCGGGCAGCTGGGGGCCCACCATCATCAGGGCCGAAATATACTGGCTGCTGATGTCGCCGCGCACGCTCAGCTCGGCGGGTTCCTGCGCCGTCAGCGCCGGGTTCCAGCCTTGTAGTTGCAGCGGCGGGTAGCCTTCCTGCTCGGTGTATTCAATTTGGGCCCCGAGCTGGCGCAGCGCGTCGACCAGCACGCCGATGGGGCGCTGCCGCATGCGGGCCGTGCCCGTGAGCAGCACCTGCCGGCCCGTGACGGCCAGGTACGCCGTCAGAAAGCGCATGACGGTGCCGGCATCCTCGGCGTTGAGCGTGGCCGTCGTCGCCGGCTCGGCCAGCAGGCGCTGCATCAGCTCGGTGTCGTTGGCGTCGGAGAGGTTGTCGAGCTGGCCGGCGCCGGCCAGGGCCCGGATAATAAGGGCCCGGTTGCTTTCACTTTTGGAAGCCGGCAGCTGAGCGCTACCGCTGAGGGGCGCCCCATTCCAGCGCAGCAAGAGAGATGAAGAAGTATCGATGAGTGAAAAACGTTAGGCGAACAGAAGAAAATAAGGGCCGCAAATTAGCGGCTACAGCCGATGATAGTAGCGCAGCGACTCGGCAATTTCGGCTACGGTAATGGGCTGGTCGTACACGGCCTGGCCAATTCCGTTGAGCAGGGTGCAGTTGATGGTCGTGCCGCTATTTTTCTTGTCCTGGAGGGCTAACTGGGCAATAGCATCGGTTTCCATCGTCACAAACTGCGCTTTTTCATACACCGAGAACAAGAAGGTTTCGATGCTGGTCAGCTCGGCGGCGCTCAGCATGCCGCGCTGGGCCGACAGCCAACTCTCGCAAATCATGCCGGCCGCTACGGCCTCGCCGTGCAGAATTTCCCGGCCGGGCTGCAGCAGCAGGTAGCTTTCCAGGGCATGCCCGACGGTATGGCCAAAGTTGAGCACCTTCCGCAGCCCCGATTCCAGCGGGTCGGCATCCACGATGCGCTGCTTGGTGGCCACCGAGTCGCGGATAACGTGGGTCCAGTCCTGCACCAGGATACCTTCGTGGCGCTGCGTGGCAAAGGCGTCGGCGTCGGCAATAAGCCAGTGCTTGACGACTTCGGCATACCCCGATTTCAGCTGCCGGGCGTCGAGCGTGGCCAGAAAATTGGGGTCAATAAACACGCTCAGGGGCTGCTGAAACACGCCAATCTGGTTTTTGAAGCCCAGAAAGTCGATGCCGGTTTTGCCGCCCACGCTGGCATCGACCTGGGCCAGCAGCGTGGTGGGCACCTGCACAAAGCGAATCCCGCGCTTGTAGGTAGCGGCGCAGAAGCCTCCCATGTCGGTCAGCACCCCACCGCCCAGGTTCACGACCACGGCAAAGCGGTCCGCCGACTTTTCGGTGAGCTGGCTCCAGATGGTTTCGCAGCTGGCCAGGGTCTTGTACTCCTCCCCGGCCGGCAGCTCAATCAGGGTATGCGGCGGCAGGTAGGGCTCCAGCACCGGGTAGCAGTGCCGCACGGTGTTGCTGTCAACTACTACAAACACCTGGCTGATGCCCGGCCGCCGCAACAGATCCTGCAGTTGCGGCCCGAGGTGAGTTCCTATTACAACGGAAGTATCCGGATTTTCCATAACCAGCTAAAAAAATAACCCCAGTATTTACTAGGATTAAGCCAAATTAAAATTAAATTGGTGCAATTACTTTACACTTCATTCTGGGTGCAAGGTAGAAACTACTCTTGTTTTGATCTGTATGAAAGCTTTCTACTCTCCCTGGATATACCTATTGCTGGTAGCCGCTTTGGCTTCAGCTTGCAGCCGCGACTCGCTGCCCACGATGGAAGACCAGCTGGTGGGCCGCTGGGAATGGGTGCAAAGCGAATCGTCGAAGGCCGGCACCACCACGCCCGCCTCCACCGGCCACAGCGTGGTAGTAGAGTTTGACCGCCGGGGCCGGGCCCGCTTTTACCAGGACGGAGCCATGATAGGCGCGGCCAAATTCCGGCTGAAGGCCGTCGGCAATGGCTGGCGCAAAAGCAAAAACCTGATTATCTACCGGGGCTACAAAAGCCAGCAGTTCTACTCCGTATCGGGCAACAAGCTCATTCTGCAGGATACCGACAATGGCAAGGGCGGCAACGTGTACTACAAAGGCAAGCACAGCAGCCGCTACACCGATTTTGCCGGCAAGCAGTAGCGCTATTCCGGGCGCTGCATGATTTCGGTCTGCTTGCGGATGCTTTCCAGGTGAATGAGTTTGTAGAGCTCGGCCACGAATTTCTCGTTCACCCGCAGCTTGCCGGCCCACTGCAGCCGCGACGTGAAAATCTCGTTCCAGCGGTCCATCTGCAGAATCTTGACGTTGTTTTCCTTTTTGTACTCGGCCAGCTCCTCGACCAGCGACATGCGCCGGGCCAGCGCCTCAATGATTTCACGGTCGGCCACGTCCATTTTCTGCCGTAGCTCCTCGGCCTTGTTCAGATAGTCGGCGTTGTCGCTGGAGCGGTACCGGTATTTGAGCTCCGTCAGAATCTCGCCCAGCCGCTCGGGCGTTACCTGCTGGGCGGCATCACTGAGGGCATTGTCCGGATCGGGGTGGGTTTCAATCATCAGCCCGTCGTAATCTAGGTCGAGGGCCTTTTGCGCGATAGGCAGCAGCAGGTCGCGGCGGCCCCCGATGTGGCTGGGGTCACAGATCAGGGGCAGGTGCGGGAAGCGCGTCTTCAGCTCGATGGCCAGCTGCCAGGTGGGCGCGTTACGGTAGCGCGAGGGCGCAAACGTGCTGAAGCCCCGGTGAATGGCGGCCAGCTGTGTGATGCCGGACCGCTCCAGGCGCTCCAGTGCCCCGGCCCACAGCGCCACGTCGGGGTTCACGGGGTTTTTCACCATCACCGGCACGTTGGTACCCGCCAGGGCATCGGCCAGCTCCTGCACCGCAAACGGGTTGACGGTGGTACGGGCCCCAATCCAGAGCACGTCTACGCCGTAGGCCAGAGCGTCTTCCACGTGGCGCGGGGTGGCTACTTCCACCGTCACGGGCAGGCCCACTTCCTGCTTCACGCGCCGCAGCCAGTTTAGCCCGCCTACGCCCACGCCCTCAAAAGAGCCAGGCCGGGTGCGCGGCTTCCAGATTCCGGCCCGGAACAAGTCAATTTTACCCAGCGCCTGCAAGCCCCGGGCCGTAGCCAGCACCTGCTCTTCTGTTTCGGCGCTGCAAGGGCCCGCAATCAGCAATGGGCTGCCCTTGGCGGCCAACAGCCGGGTGAAAAAAGTATCGGTGGCAATTGCGCTTTCCATAGAAGAAGTAAAAGGGAAGAAAGAAGGATACTGGCCGGGGCGGCACCTGCTGCTGCCGTTCGGCAAAAAGGCGGGTTAGGATGGTAACTCTGCCGGTCGAAACGATGTTTAACGGCTATCTTCGCCCTGCCAAACCGGCCTCTCCCATTAGCCCGCCCAAAGCTAGCCACCCGCATGCCCGTAACCCAATCTCCGCCCATTTCCTTTACCGACACGGCCGTTGCCTTCGCCTCCAAATCCGATTTGGAGCTGCGCAAAATGTACGCCCTGTTTGCCGCCATGAACAACAACACCCTGGTGAAAGCCGGGGGCGGGTTGATGAAAACCGCGTTGAAGTGGCACCTGCCGGTGAAATTTCTGATCAAGAAAACCATCTTCGAACAGTTTTGCGGCGGCGAGACTATTCAGGAATGCCTGCCGGTAATCGAAGAGCTGGGCCGCTACAACATCGGTACCATCCTCGATTACTCCGTGGAGGGCGAAGGCAACGACCGCAGCTTCGACCACACCCGCGACGAGATTCTGGCTACCATCGAGCTGGCGCACCGCTCCACCCACATTCCGTTCTCGGTGTTCAAGGTGACGGGCGTGGCCGACAGTGGCTTGCTGGAAAAAGTACAAAGCGGCCAGGCGCTGTCGACGGCCGAGCAGGCCAGCTACGACCGCGCCAAAGCCCGCGTCGACGCCATCTGCGCCCGGGCCCACCAGTACGGAGTGCGCGTATTCGTCGATGCCGAGGAAAGCTGGTTTCAGAACACTATCGACGAGCTGACCTACGAAATGATGGCCAAGTACAACCGCGAGTCGGCCATCGTCTGGAATACGTACCAGTTGTATCGTCACGACCGGCTCGAAGCCATTCAGCAGGCCTACGCGGCGGCGGTGCAGGGCAAATACTACCTGGGCGGCAAGCTGGTGCGCGGCGCCTATATGGAGAAGGAAGGCCGCGTGGCCAGCCAGCGGGGCTACCAAAACCCCATCAACCCCACCAAAAACGCCACCGACCAGCTCTACGACGACGCCCTGCGCTACTGCGTGGCCCACGCCGACCGGATCAGCATTTGCGCCGGCACCCACAACGAAGCCAGCTCCCTGCTGCTGACGGAGCTGATGCACGAGGCCGGCCTGCGCCCTGGCGACCCGCGCATCTGGTTTGCCCAGCTCTACGGCATGAGCGACAACCTCACCTACAACCTCGCCAACGCGGGCTACAACACGGCCAAATACGTACCGTACGGCCCCGTGGAAGCCGTAATGCCGTACCTGCTGCGCCGGGCCGACGAAAACACGGCCATTGCCGGCCAGAGCAGCCGGGAGTTTTTGCTGATCCAAAAAGAAATTACGCGCCGGAAGGCCCAGAAATAGACCTGGGGCCAGCTTTTTAAGAGTCGGCACAATTTTGGTACGCGGCGGCCCGCAACCCGGAAAATGATAGTTTCGGGTTGCGGGCCTTTTTTGTTACTTTCAGCACCCATTTCTCTCCCTACCCAAATGATCGGCCGAGTACGTAGCCATTTAATCCGATTTGCCCGCCATCAGGTCGGCACAACCAGTTACCTCAATTTGGTTCAGGAAGCTGAGCTGGGTTTTAACCTGGAAATTTCCCACGAAAAAGCTCGCCTGAACGAGCTGCTGGCCGAGATTTCGGAAAATGAATACCAAGCCGGCCGCCCCATTCTGAGCTGCTTGGTGAAGGTGGAAGGCTCCAAAGGGCAGGGCGACAATTTTTACAAGCTGTGCGAGCGGCTGGGCCTCGGGGAATGGCGTACCCTGAAACAAGACCCCGAATTCCTGAAAACCATGCGGCGCGACTGCCGGGCTTTCTGGCTTGACCCCGCCAACTACGAGCAGTTCGCCTAACAGGCACCTTGCGCTTCAATAACTAGCGGCATTCTGCTTTGCGCCTAGCAGAGTGAGGATTGAAAGAGTACATAGGGAAGTTACTTGGACTGATAAAAGTTTTTTTGTAACCCCTCGCGGAGAGGCTGCGTTAAGATCCCCGAAGCTGAAGCACATACCACTCGTGGTAATTATCCTTCCGCTTTTCTTAACGCTTCCTTTCCCCACTCAACAACCTACTCTAATGAACACCAACGATTCGAACAACCCGCAGAATACTGGTACTGGCTCAGGCGCTAACTATGGTACTACCAACACCGGTACCGGTATGGGTAACAGCTCCAGCACCAGCAACGAAGGCACGTCCTACAACGCTGGCACCGGTGCAAGCTCCGGTGTTGCGGGTGATGACTATAGCGCAACGGCTAAAGGTGCCGCAGTAGCCGGTACGGCTGGTGCCGTAGTAGGCCGCGGCATTGATGCCGTACAAAACGCAACCGACGAAGCGGCTCACGCCGTAACCGGCCAGCCTTACCAGAATACGTCCGGCCCCAGCATGCTGACCAGCTCGTTCCGCGACCGGGCCAGCGCTGAGCGTGCTTATCAGTCGCTCTCGTCGCGTGGCTACGGCAAAGACGACGTGAACCTGCTCATGTCGGACGAAACGCGCAAAACTCACTTCGGTGACGACACCGCCCACACCGAGCTTGGCGACAAAGCCATGGAAGGTGCCGGCGTAGGCTCGGCCATCGGTGGCACGGCTGGTGCTATCATCGGTGCTATTGCTGCCATTGGTACTTCGGTAGCCCTGCCCGGCCTGGGCCTGGTAATCGCCGGTCCTATCGCCGCTGCTCTGGCTGGTGCCGGTGCCGGTGGTCTGACGGGTGGCCTGGTAGGCGCCCTGGTAGGCTCGGGCATTCCCGAAGAGCACGCCGCTGAGTACGAAACCGACATCAAGAATGGCGGTATCGTAATGGGTGTGAAACCCCGCAGCGCTGAAGATGCACAGTACTTCGAAGATGAGTTCCGTCGCAGCAACGGCGACCGTGTCCGTCGCTACTAAGCACTGAGCATAGCCTCAAAGCTTCTTTAAAAAAGGCTCCCTACAGCAGTAGGGAGCCTTTTTTATTTAGCTCCAACGCCAACTTTTTGCTGCCCGTAATTCGTATATCCCATGTGCACAGGGTGCTGCGAAGCACCTGGTTCTGATTAGCATCCTAACAGCTGGGAAAAAGACAAGTTGGGCGACGGTGATGCAACTCCCAAACTTAATTTCCGCCCCTTTGTATTGAAAGTCCGGCGCGGGCACTTATTATAGGCAGTCGCGCGTTTTGGGTTCAAACCGACAGCCTGACGGGCTTGCCCGTTCGGAACGGGTTTTGTTTACATTTGATTTTCCTCCATTTCATTCTGATTTCCATGTCTTCCCCCCGACTGAAAATAGGCCTGTATGCCTCGTTGGTGCTGGCAATCTTCATGCTTGCCTCCTATAAGCTGTACCGGCGTAATGATGCAACCCCGCCCCAGAAGGATGAGGTGTTGATTAAAGCCATGCTTCAGGGGCTAAGCGCGGCGCACTACCAGCCCGAGAAAGTAGATGATGCCTTCTCCAAACGGGTATTCGACCTGTATCTGAAGCGCGTGGACTACAACAAGAAATTCCTGTTGCAGTCGGATGTGGCCCAGCTGCGCAAGTTCCAGACCGATATCGACGACCAGGTAAAGCGTGGCACCCACGAGTTTCTGGATCTGAGCACCAAGCTGATGGAGCAGCGCACCAAGGACATTCAGAGCCTGTACCGCGACATCCTGGCCAAGCCTTTCGACTTCACGAAAGAGGAATCGTTTGAAACGGAGCCCGACAAGATGGTATTCGCCGCCGATGCTGCCGCCCAGCGCGAAGAGTGGCGCAAATACCTGAAGTATCAGACGCTGATCCGGGTATCAGAAATGATGGATGAGCAGAAAAAGAAGAAGGACAAGCCACTTGCCTCTACTTCTGTGCAGCCGTCAGCCGCTACTACTTCGGAGCCGGTGCGCACGCCCGCCGAAATGGAAGTGGAAGCCCGCAAGCGGGTGCTCAAGTATTTCGACGAGCAGTTCAAGGATCTGGCGCAGACCGACGCCAACGAGCGGCTGGCCGTGTATGCCAACACCATTGCTAATACCTACGACCCGCACACCGAGTATTTCGCGCCGCGCGACAAGGAGAGCTTTGACGTAGCCATGACCGGCCGTTTCGAAGGTATCGGTGCTTCGTTGCAGGAGAAAGATGGTCAGATTAAGGTGACGGACGTAATTCCGGGCTCGGCCTCCTACCGGCAGGGCGAGCTGAAAGCTGGCGACATTATTACCCGCGTGGCCCAGGGTGCCGCTGAGCCCGTATCGGTGGAAGGCCTGCGCCTGGATAAGGCTGTAGCGCTGATCAAAGGCAAAAAAGGCACGGAAGTACGCCTGACGGTGAAAAAGCCCGATGCCAGCACCAAAATAATTTCCATCATCCGCGACGTGGTGGTGCTGAAAGAAACCTACGCCCAGTCGGCTACCATCAAGGAAAACGGGAAAAAGATTGGCTACCTGCGTCTGCCCACTTTCTACGCTGACTTCAACGACAACGGTGGCCGTAGCTCGGCCGAGGATGTGAAGAAGGAGCTGGAGAAGCTGCGCCAGGAGAATGTGGACGGCGTCGTGTTTGACCTGCGCTTCAACGGCGGCGGCTCGCTGCAGGATGCCGTGGAAATGGCTGGTCTGTTCATCGATAGTGGCCCCGTAGTGCAGGTTCGCTCGCCCCAGGGCTCACCCAGCATCCTCAACGACCGTGACCCCCGCGTGCAGTACAGCGGCCCGCTGGTAGTGCTGGTGAACAAATACAGCGCCTCGGCTTCCGAAATTCTGGCGGCCGCCATTCAGGACTACAAGCGCGGCGTGATTATGGGCTCGGCCAGCACCTATGGCAAAGGCACCGTACAGCGCATCTTTGACCTGGACGACATGCTGGGCGACTTCGGTAGCCTGAAGCCTTTTGGCTCGCTGAAGCTTACGACGCAGAAGTTCTACCGCATCAACGGGGGCTCTACCCAGTTCAAAGGCGTGGTGCCCGATATCGTGCTGCCCGATGCCTATAGCTACCTCGACCAAGGAGAGAAGGAATCGGATTACCCGCTGAAGTGGGACGAAATTTCCCCTGCCCGCTACAAAGCCTGGAACACGGCTCCGCCGGTGGACAAGCTGCGCACCGCCAGCCAGGCCCGCGTGGCCAGCAGCCCCAGCTTTAAGCTGATGAATGAAATGGTACAGCGCATGCGCAAGCGGAAAGACGAAACGATGGTTTCGCTGAAGCTGACGGCTTTCCGGGCCGAGCAAGAGCAGGCAAAACTGGAATCGGAGAAATACGAAGCCGTGCAGAAAGCCGCCCAGCCCCTGACAATTGCCCCGCTGGCCGTTGACATCCGGCAGTTGGGCTCCGATACGGTGGAGGTGAACCGCGCTGGCCGCTTCACCAAAAACCTAAAGAGCGACATCACGCTCCGCGAAGCTGTAGCAGTCATCAAAGATCAGCTGTAGCCCTTTCAAAGCCCATTCCATAAGCCTCCGTGTCGGTGACACGGAGGCTTATTTTTTGTCCAAACTTCTTAGCCAACTTAATTAGCAAATCGACTGTAATTCCTGGCTAACTCAAACACCCAAAAGAGTATTTAACAATGTTGATAAAATACTTACTATCAGCAATATAAAAATCATTATTAGTTTGCGAAAAATATTAGCAAATATGCAACTCAAACTAGCACGCTGCTGTTTAACAATCATGACGACGATAACTGAGAACAACATCCTTCCGCTCGTAACGGACGAGCAAAAGCAAGCCGAGGAAACCTGGCGCAAGTCTATTCCAGCGCAGGTGTTTCTCAACTACTTCTTTGCCATCAACTATCACATTCAGGAGAATGATGACGCAACGGGTGGCTTGCAGCACCTCCCCTTCTTCCGGGCTCATCAGGCTGAGCTGACGGAGGCTGACGTTCAGGCTATCAGCAAGCTACTACAGGCTTGCTGGAGCACGGAGTATGCCCTGCGCGCCACCGCCGAGCTGGGCGACGAAGAGTATCTGCGCAATGCTCTGCACTGGACGTTCCCGCAGGCCTACCACACCATTCTCTCCGGCCTGCAAGCCTTTCTTTACACGGCTGGGGTTCGGTCCAACAATCCTTCCTTGATCCGGCGGGAAGTGGGCCGCTTGGTGGTGCGCAATGCGTACCCGCGCCCGGTATCGTTCTACGCCGCCGGTGCTTACGGCGACTTTAGCATTCACCGCCTGCCGCTGGCTGGCTACAAGCCGGGCTTGCACATTGCGGGTAAGGAAATCGAGGCCCAGGCCCAGATCGGGCAGTTCCTGCGCACCACGCGTAAGATGAAGGCCCAGATTACCCGGCAGCAGGTGCAGGCCAACCCGAACACGGCCATCCGCAGCCAGAAAACCGGCAAGGTGCTCGACAAGTGGACGGCCTCGCATTGGCAGCAGATCACTTGGCGCCTGGGCTATACCACCATCTTCGACTTGCTGGGCCGCCTGCGCATTTCCCAGACCAGCCGCGAGATTGAGCGCTACGTGGAAGCCGAGATTGACTTCAAGCTCTTCCACCAGTCGCTGCTCAACATTGTGAGCTACCTCAACGGCGTCCACGAGAGCTACATTGCCAAGGCCGTGGGCTTGGAACGCTACCAGCAATTGGTGCAGGAATTGCCCAAGCACCTACAGAACAGCTTCATAGCCGAGCGCCTGCGCACCCGCATCGAGCCCCTGCTCACGGGTCAGGAGCCGCAGCAGCAGATGGGCATTGCAGCCTAAGCCGCCCCGCGCTTTTTACAGTGTGCCTTACTCCATATAGACCTAAGCGCCATTCCTTTGGGATGGCGCTTTTTGTTTGTGCCTACGGAAGTAGCGCTTCTGCTTTAGCCTGTGAGCTGCCCCGGCAAGTCCGGAATGACGTTCTTTTAGGCAAGCCGGTAGAACAGACTGTTATAATCTCGGTTTCAGACTACCTTTGCAGGCTTATAAACGACCATTCTCATGCAGCACCTCAGCGAACAGGAACAGATACGCCGCCAGAAGCTGGAGGAACTTCAGAAGCTCGGCATTGAGCCGTATCCGTCCGAGCTATTCGATGTCAACTTCTACGCCCAGGAAATCCTCGACAACTACCACCCCGAGCTTAACAACTTCCAAGAAGTAAGCCTGGCGGGCCGGCTGATGTCGATTCGGGTGAAGGGTAAGGCCTCGTTTGCCGAGCTGCAGGACGCCTCAGGTCGTATTCAGCTCTACATCAACCGGGACGAAATCTGCCCCGGCGAAGACAAGGAGCTGTACAACACCGTGTTCAAGAAGCTGCTCGACCTGGGCGACTTTATCGGGGTAAAAGGCCGCGTGTTCGTCACGATGGTAGGCGAAACCTCGATCCACGTAACGGGCCTGACGGTGCTCAGCAAGAGCCTGCGCCCTTTGCCCGTAGTAAAAGAGCGGGTAGACGAAGCTACCGGCGAGAAAATTACCTACGACGCCTTCACCGACCCCGAGGCCCGCTACCGTCAGCGCTATGTGGACCTGGTGGTAAACCCGCACGTGCGCGACGCTTTTATTAAGCGGACCCAGCTGGTGCAGGCCATGCGCAACTACCTCAACGACAAAGGCTACCTCGAAGTCGAAACCCCGATTCTGCAGCCGCTGTACGGGGGTGCGGCGGCCCGGCCCTTCAAGACCCACCACAACACGCTGGACATGACGCTCTACCTGCGCATTGCCAACGAGCTGTACCTCAAGCGCCTCATCGTGGGCGGCTTCGACGGGGTCTACGAATTTTCCAAAGACTTCCGCAACGAGGGCATGTCGCGGTTTCACAACCCGGAGTTCACCCAGATGGAGCTCTACGTGGCCTACAAGGACTACTACTGGATGATGGATCTGGTGGAGGAAATGGTGGAGCGCGTAGCCCTGGCCCTGCACGGCAAAACCGAAGTGCAGGTCGGCGACAACCTCATCAACTTCCAGCGTCCCTGGAAGCGCTTCACGATGGCCGAGTCCATTGAGCACTTCACCGGCTTCAACATCGACGGCAAGAGCGAAGACGAGCTGCGCGCCGCCGCCAAGGAGCTGAAAGTGGGCCTCGACCCAAGCATGGGCAAGGCCAAGATCATCGACGAAATCTTCGGGGAGCACGTGGAGCCCAAGCTAATTCAGCCCACATTCATCACCGACTACCCCGTGGAAATGTCGCCGCTGGCCAAGAAGCACCGCTCGAAGCCGGGTTTGGTGGAGCGCTTCGAGGCGATTTGCAACGGCAAGGAAATCTGCAACGCCTTCAGTGAGCTCAACGACCCCATCGACCAGCGCCAGCGCTTCGAGGACCAATTGGAGCTGGGCAAGCGCGGCGACACCGAGGCTATGGTGCTCGACGAAGACTTCCTACGGGCCCTGGAGTACGGCATGCCGCCCACGGCCGGCCTGGGCATCGGCATCGACCGCCTGAGTATGATTATGACCAACTCCAACTCGATTCAGGACGTGCTGTTCTTTCCGCAGATGAAGCCGGAATACAGCAAGTCGGAAAACGCGCCGCACCCGGAAGGAGGCGAATAACCCGCCGCACCCGCTGCGGGCGGCCCGGAAAACTCCGGATACCCCGCGACAAGTGTCCCGAACCACCCGAAAAACTTCGGGCGGTTCGGGACACTTGTTTTAGGCCACCCAAGAAACTTAGGATGCCCTGCGACAAGTGTCGTGGGCCAGTCGAGAAACTTCGGGTGCCCTACGACACTTGTCGCGGACCGGTCGAGAAACTTAGGGTGGTCTGGGACAAGTGTCGTGGGCCAGTCGAGAAACTTCGGGTGGTCTGGGACAAGTGTCGTGGACGGTCCCAGGTTTCTCGGGCCTCCCAATGCCGGGCACGCGGCACCACCAGAAGGCCCCGGCCTGGGGAATGCGGAGGGCCTAAACGTCGAAAAGCCTCCTGCGTAAGTCGCAGAAGGCTTTTCTTTTGATAACTAACCTATCGTCGTATCATGGGATTCCTGAAAGAAGCTTACCAAGTTGCCGTACGATTTTGCTACCGGAGGGCTTGAATTTCTGGTAGAAGCTCTACAGCGGGCAATTTTGCTTTCAAGACATCCCAACTTCTATAAGTTGGTTATGAGTACTTTAACGCAAGCAAAAAGAGAAGGTTACGGCCTGGCCGAAAAAAATGCAGCCAGCCTAAAAATCGAAAAGCCTCCCGCGTAAAAGTCGCGGGAGGCTTTTCTTTAGTACAACTAGCTTACCCTTCCAATCGGGTACTAGCAGAGAAGTGTGCGATGGACAAGTCTGATTTTGCTGGGGGAACAAAAAACCATTTCCCTCAGAAGCTCCTACCGTCGGCAATTTTACTCTCCTAGCTTCTCCGACCTTCTTTCAAGCTCGTTGTATAGTCTTTAACGCCGGCGTTTCCGAAAGGTTACGCTCCGGCGAAAAAAAATTATAACGACCGGCCGGGTTCGGCGTCGTTGGGGGCAGCGGCCGGGTTGTGGTCGGTGGCGCCCGGCGTGTTGGCGCTGGTTGTGGCGTGGGAGCTGGCGCCCGTGTCCTGGCTCATGGCCCGCAGCACTTCGTCGGCGGCGCTACGGCCTGCCGGGGTGGCATCGGTGGCCGCGTCACCCGTTTTGGGCGTGTTGATGCGGGCTACTGCTTCCTTGAGCAGCCGGCTCAGGTCGTCGCTCCACTTGGAGGCGGAGCTTTTCAGGCCGGCACGGGTTTCCTCGCCGGTTTCGGGGGCCAGCAACAGGCCCGCCACGGCGCCGGCCGTGGCACCGACCAGCAGGGACAGAATTACTTTACCGCTAGTGTCTTTCATCAGAAAAAGGATAAGCTGTGAATTCGTGGTTATAGGAGGGCTCCCGGGGCAGCGCTCCGGGAAAACTAACGCGAATCCGACGTGAAAGTTGTAGAAAAACGGCCTCGCCTCCGGGGGGAAGCGAGGCCGTTTGACAGCGTTGCAGGTCGTTGAGCAGGCCTACAGGTCGTTCAGCATTTTGGTGATTTCGCGCTTGCCTTTGCCCAGCTTGCCCTGCAAGCGGCCAACCAGCTCGTCGCCTTTGCCTTCGGTGTAGTCCAGGTCCTCGTCGGTCAACTGGGCGTACTGCTGCTTCAGCTTGCCTTTCAGCTCGTTCCAGTCGCCTTTTAGGTTCAGGCTGCTGCCTACGCCCGTGACGCCCATATCTTCGAGCTTCTCCACGTAGCCTTTGAACTTGGCGTCCAGCTCCTCGCCATATTTCGAGAGCTGCTCGCCCAAGGTGCCGCTGTATTTGGTAGCGGCGTTGCGCAGGTTTTCGCGGGTAGCTTTGCCCTTATCGGGGGCCATCAGCATACCGGCAATGATACCGGCGCCAGCGCCAGCCAGAGCAGCCAAAAGGATTTTACCGGAGTTGTCTTCTTCGTGATACGACATGGTGTTGAGGGAGAATAGATGAGAAATTGAACAGTGGTCGGTGGGACTCGTTCGGGTGGGTTCGGCCTTCGGCGGAGTTGCATTGCCGGGGGGCAAGCTCAGCCACTGTGGGGCCATTCTGCCTGCCTATACGAAGCCAGCCGGCCGGGGTTATGGCCGCAAGCTAAAAAATAGGCAAAGCAGAATATCTGCGCGGCCGTTACATATTTGCGCCAAGCCCGTTAGGGACTTATTCACCTCTTATTTCGTTTCTCATGTTCCGAACTGGTGCAGCCTTGCTGCTGCTTTCCTCGCTGCTGGCCTGCAACCGGGCCACCCCGCCCACTGCCGCCGGCCCGGCCTGCATCGACCCCACCAAGATCCGGCAGGACGCCATGTGCACCATGGACTACAACCCGGTATGCGGCTGCGACGGCAAAACCTACGGCAATGCCTGCGTGGCCACCAATGCCGGCGTCACGTCCTTCACCAAGGGGGAATGCCCGCCCGCTTCCACCACCAACTAATCCTCTTTGCTATGTCCGAAAAACGGTATTTCCGTCAGCAGAACCCCTTCCGCGTGCCCACCACCGACGGCAAGCTGATTGAAGAGCACATTGGCCTGGCCAGCACCCAGACGTGCGCCTACAGCGTGGCCCACATGGTGGCGCCGCCCCAGTGGAGTGAGCCCCACCAGAACCCGCAGTTCGATGAAATCACCATCGTGGTGCGGGGCCGTAAGCGGTTTGAAGTCGATAGCGACATCATTGAGCTGGGTGCCGGCGAATCGCTGCTGATTAAGGCCGGGGCCCGGGTGCGCTACTCCAACCCCTTCGATGCCGAGTGCGAGTACTGGTCGATCTGCGTGCCCGCCTTCTCGATGGACACGGTGCACCGCGAAGAGTAGCCGCCCCGGGATGCAACCGGCGGACGAAATATAGACTCTTACCGATATACGTTGTCTCACTTGTTGCCAACTCCCGATGAAACGCACGCTACTTCTCGCCGGGGCAGTTTTCGGCCTGCTGACCGCCTGCCAGGACTCCGACTGCTCCCCCACCTCCGACTGCATCGACCCGGCCAAGATCCGGCGGGACGCCATATGCACCGCGGACTACAACCCCGTATGCGGCTGCGATGGTAAAACCTACTCCAACGCGTGTGCGGCAGAAAGCGCGGGCGTGAAATCGTACGCGCAAGGCGGGTGCGCCACCAAGCCTAACTAGCGCCGGAAGCCGGCGCCCAGGAAAAGCTCAACCGCGGGTAGTGGTTGAGCTTTTCCCCTGGTAAATAGGCTCGGCCAGGGCTACCCCAACCGCCGGCTTCTGCCTATATTACCGGTACTTCCCCGGACCTAACGTTTCCTGCATGGACCAGCGCATTATCAACCTGTTTGACGAATACACCCACAAGCCGCTCACGCGCAAGGAGTTTATTGAGCGCCTGGTGAAGCTGACCGGCGGCATGGCGCTGGCTATGTCGGCGCTGTCGGTGCTGGACCCCGGCTACGCCCAGGCCGCTACCATCGAGGAAACCGACAAGGATCTGATAACGGAAGAAGTAAGCTGGCCCGGCGACGAGGCCACGATGAAAGGCTACCTGGCCCGCCCCAAAGGCCGCAAAAAGCGGGGCGCGGTGGTGGTCATTCACGAAAACCGGGGCCTGACGCCCCACATCAAGGACGTGACGCGCCGCGTGGCCAAGGCCGGCTACCTGGCCCTGGGCGTCGATGCCCTGAGCCCACTGGGCGGCACGCCGGCCAACGAAGACGAAGGCCGCACCCTGATTGGCAAGCTCGATGCCGAGCAAAACCTGGGCAACTACCTGCGGGCCCTGAACTACCTGCGCACCCGCCCGGACAGCAACGGCAAAACCGGCGGCGTGGGCTTTTGCTGGGGTGGAGCCCTGGCCAACCAGCTGGCCGTACACGATTCGCGGCTCAACGCGGCCGTGGCCTACTACGGCATGCAGCCCAAGCCCGAAGACGTGGCCATGATCAAAGCCCACGTGCTGCTGCACTACGGCGGGCTGGATGAGCGGGTGAATGCCGGGGCAGCGGCTTACGAAGCAGCCCTGAAGGCCGCGCACGTGCCGTACGAGCAGTTTATCTACCAGGGCGCCAACCACGCCTTCAACAACGACTCCTCCCCCGCCCGCTACAACGCCGAAGCGGCCAAGCTGGCCTGGGAACGAACCCTGCGCCTGTTCCAGGAACAGCTTTCGTAGCTCACAAAAAAGCCCGGCAGGTAATGGCCGGGCTTTTTTGTTGTTGAGCGAGTGGGTTGCTACTGAGGCTTGCCGGCCGGGGGCTGGGGCTTGCGTGGCAGCTTCTGGTCGCGCATGGCAGCGTGGTAGACAAACGTGGCCACTACCACGGAAGCCTGCTTGAGGTCGTCGGCGGGGAGACGCTCGTAGGTGTCCATGTTGGTGTGGTGGGTGCGCGTACCGTAGTCGAGCGGGTCTTGAATAAACTGGAAGCCGGGCAGGCCCACCGCGTCGAACGACAGGTGGTCGGTGCCGCCGGTGTTGCGCAGCGTGACGGTAGTGGCACCCAAGTCGGCCAGGGGTTTTAGCCAGTCCGTGAAAATCGGGGCTACGGCCGCGTTGCCCTGCGCGTAGATACCCCGGATTTTGCCGGCGCCGTTGTCGAGGTTAAAGTACGCGGCCAGCTTGGCGTGGTCGGGCAGCACCTGCATGGTGGCGGGGTCGGCAAAGTGGTTTTTAACGTAGTTTTTCGAGCCGTGCAGGCCCTGCTCCTCCTCCCCCCACAGCGCAATCCGGATGGTGCGGCGGGGCTGCACGCCGGCCGCTTTCAGGATGCGGACGGCTTCCATCATCACGGCACAGCCGGCGGCGTTATCGGTAGCCCCGGTGGCCGCGTGCCAGGAGTCGAGGTGGGCACCCAGCATGACTACTTCGTGCTTCAGCTTCCGGTCGGTGCCCGGAATTTCGGCCACCACGTTGTAGCCCTTCAGATCCTGGGTTTGGAAGAGGGTGCGGGTTTCCAGCTCAATTTCCACCGGAATGCCGGCTTCGGCCAGCCGAATCAGCCGCAGCTGGTCTTCGGGGGCCATTTCCATTTCCGGCAGTACCGGTTTGGCGTCGGCCGCGTAGGGGGCGCCGTTGCTGGTAAAGAACGTGCCGTCGGAGCCGCCCCGGGTGCTGAGCACCGCCGCGGCGCCTTCGCTCAGGTAGAAGTCGGCCATTTTGGCGCGCAGGGCTAGTTGGGCCCGACGGGCTGCCATCCGGTCGGTATCCGGGGCGGTAGTCGGCGCGGCGGGCGTTTCCGTGAGCTTTTTCAGCTCCTCGGCGGTGTAGCGCCGGGCATCGGGCTCGAAGGTAGTTTTGGGCGGATTGGCGACTTCCGTCAGCACGATTTTGTCGCGCAGCTGGCCTTTGTACTTGTCCAGATCCGCCTCGGTAGCGGCTTTTACCACTACCACGCTCTTTTTCAGCGGGCCGCTGGTAGAAGGCGTCCAGGCTTTGGGGGCTCCCAGCAGGGCGTGGTAATACGGGGCCGTCATGGCCACGTACGACTTCTCGATATCCCAGCCCCGGCCAAACGTGCCCCAGGGCTCGACGGCTGCATTGGTCAGGCCCCAGCCGGCCAGCTGGGTTTTGGTCCACTCGTTGGCGCGCTGCAAACCGGCCGAGCCCGCCAGGCGCGGCCCGCACACGTCGGTGAGGTAAAACGCGGTTTCCATTACCCGGGAGCGGTCCATGCCCTCGTCCCGGATTTTGGTGAGCATGAGCGGGTCGGCTTTTTCGGCCTGCTGGGCCACGGCGGCGGCAGGCAGCAGGGAGCAGCCAATAAGGAAGAGAAGAGCGAAAGGGCGCATAGCAAACGGGGCAGCCCATAGCGGCTGGTGCTGCTAAAGTAACGCTTCGCCCCGCTGACGTTGCAGCCGATGACGGTTGAGCCCCACGCCGAAGTGCGGGACGCTACGCGGGCAGCTCGCGGCCAAAGTGCTGCCGCAGGATTTCCTCGACCTTGTCCCGGGTCAGGGGCTTGTTCAGAAAGCCGGCAATGTTGAGCGTCGCCACCCGCTCCACGTCGCGCGGATGCAGGGAAGTCGTCAGCACGATGATGATGCTTTGCTGCTGTCCCACCCCCAGATCCTCGTAGGCCAGCAGGAAATCGAAGCCGTTCATCACGGGCATGTTCACGTCCAGCAGAATCAGGTCCGGGCAATCAGTGGGGCAATGCTCCTCAATCAGAGCAAGGGCTTCTTTGCCGTTGAGAGCTACCAGCAGCTTATCGGCCAGACTAAGCTCGGTGAGCAGACGCTGGTTTAGAAAGTTGGTAATAGGATCGTCGTCGACTAGCAGGATAGAGGAGAGTTTCGACATGCGCAAGGGAAGCTAAAAGCCGCAAGTGCTGCTTTTACGTTCTGTCAATCCCTTTGCTTACGTACGACAGGGCTCATAGTTGGAAAATAACTGGCTACGTGGCCGGGCCCACCAGCTTATCGGGGGTGATGGGCAGCTCCCGCACGCGCCGGCCGGTGGCGTGGTACACGGCATTGGCCACGGCGGCCGTGAAGCCGATCAGGCCGATTTCCCCCATGCCCTTGGCCCCCATCGGGTCGAGGTGCTGGTCGGGCTCGTCGATAAAGACCACGTCGATGGCGGGCACGTCGGCCGAAACCGGCACGTGGTATTCGGCCAGCTGGGGGTTCACGTAGCGGCCGTAGCGGTGGTCCATGCAGGCCTGCTCCTGCAAGGCCATGCCGATGCCCCACACCACCGAGCCGTACACCTGGCTGCGGGCCGTTTTGGCGTTCAGCACCCGGCCCACATCCAGCGCCGACACCACCCGGCTGACCCGCACCACTCCCGTGGCTTCGTGCACCCGCACTTCCACGAAATTGGCGCAGAACGACTTTCCGGAATACGCTTTCTGCTGCTCGCCCGGCTCTACTTCCCGCGTCAGGTCGAGGCCCATCAGGTTGTGCTGGCGCAGAATGTCGGAATAAAGAAGCTGCTTATCGGCGTGCCGCGTCAGGCGGACCGCCCCATTTTCGGCCGTTACTTCGGTGGGTTGCAGGCGGCGCTTCTGCCACTCGGGCGTGCTGCGGGCCAAGGTCAGCAGCTGCTCTTTCAGGGCGGTGCAGGCCGCGTGTACCGCCGTGCCCACCGAGGCCGCCGTGTGAGAGCCAAACTGCCCCGGCGCGGGCGGCAGCGCCGAGTTGCCCAGCTCGAAGCGGATACGCTCGACAGGTACGCCGCTGGCATCGGCCGCAATCTGGCTCATGATGGTGGCGGTGCCGGGGCCGGCGTCGGCGGTGGCGGCCTGCACCAGCAGGCGGCCGTCGGCAAACAGCTGGGCGCGGGCACTGGCTTTGGCCCGCTCGGCCTTGTAAATTCCCATGCTCATGCCCCAGCCCACCAGCCAGTCGCCGGCCCGGGTGGCGCGGGGCTGCGCCGGCCGCCGGCTCCAACCAAACTGCTCGGCCCCCCGCGCGTAGCACTGGCGCAGCTGGTTGCTCGACCACGGTTTACCATCCACCGGATCGGCGTCGGCAAAATTTTTCAGCCGTAAGGCCAGCGGGTCCATGTTCAGGGCGTAGGCCAGTTCATCCACCGCCGATTCGAGGGCAAACGAGCCGCTGGCTTCGCCGGGGCCGCGCGTCCAGGCGGGCGTGCTCAGGTCGAGGGGCACGAGGCGGTAGGTGGCCGTGAGGTTGGGGCACTGGTAGGCCGATTTGGTGGGGTCGAGGATGCGCTCGGCGAATTCCTCGTGGCGGGAAGTTTGCCCGAAGGCCTCGTGGGTGAGGCCCACCAGCTGCCCGTCGGCGGTAGCGCCCAGGCTTACCTGCTGGATGGAACAGGGTCGGTAGCCCACCAGATTGAACATCTGGTCGCGCCGCAGTACCACTTTCACCGGCCGGCCCACCAGCTTGGCCCCGAGGATGGCGGCCACTTCCTGGGGCCAGATGCGGGAGGAGCCGCCAAACGCGCCGCCCACGAACGGCGAATACACCTGCACGCTGGCCTCGGGCAGCTGGAACATGCGCATCAGGTCCTGCTGAGCTACTTTCGGCGCCTGGGTTTTGTTGTACACCGTCAGCTTGCTGCCTTCCCAGTAGGCAATAGCCGCGTGGGGCTCCATCGGGTTGTGCATCTGCACGGCGGTGCGGTATTCCTGCTCGATACGCACCGGAGCCTGCCGCTCAGCGGCGGGCTGGCCCCAGTGGTAGTCGTCGGCTTTCTGGGGCTTCACGGCCCGGCCGCGGTGCCGGGCCAAATCGGTTTCGGGCGGGGCGGCTTCGTACTGCACCCGCACCAGCGTGGCCGCGTGCTGGGCCCGCTCCAGCGTGTCGGCCAGGGCCAGGGCCACGGGCTGGTTGCTGAAGTGGATCTGCTCGTCGTGAAACACCCGGATTTCCTGCCCGGCCAGGCGCGGATTGTTGTTGAGTTTGGCGTCCTGGTAGGCGGGCACGCCGGGCGAGTTGCGGTAGGTGAGGACGGCCAGCACGCCGGGCGCCTTTTCGGCCGCCGTGGTATCCAGCGTCTTGATGCGGCCCCGGGTAATGGTGCTGGTCAGCAGCACGCCGTGTACCAGGCCCGGCACCGGGTGCTCGGCGGCGTAGCGGGCCTGGCCGGTTACTTTCAGCAGGCCGTCGGCGCGGCTCAGGGGCTGGCCAATGATGGGCGGGGTGGCGGGTTGGTTTTCCATAGGGCAGAAACGGGCCGCTAGTGGCAGCGGCGGCGGGAGTTTCTGTACGATACAATCCGCCCGGCGTTTTCTGGCCTATCTTACGGCTAGTTACCGCCCTTCGATATTACCAGCCGCCTATGCCAGACGTGAATGCCCAGTTGCAATCCTTATTCCAGCAGCACGACATTTCCACCATTGCGTTAGACGACAAGGTGCTGCTGTTAACCAAGCAGCCCGCGTTGCTGCAGAGCCGGGTGACGCCCCGGCAGTTTCCCAACGGTGCCACGTCACAGCTCGACGTGCGCCTGTTCATCAAAGACCAAGTGCTGGTGGAAAGCTTCGGCGACATAGGCGAAACCGCAGAGGCGGCCCTGACCAACAACCTGGCAAATTTTGCCCGCAACAGCCTGCACGTGCTCCTGGCCGCCCTGCAGAGCGCGGAGCAGGATGAGCAGGTCAGCGTGGAGGACTGGCACATCAATGGCTCCCGTTGGCAGGCTTACGTTGGAAACTACGGTATAAAAGCAGCTAAAGGGCAGCTCGTGCCCGTGCCGGCAGAACTATTCCCCCGGTTGGAAGGCATCATTCACGGGCTTCCGCTGACGCAGAACTATCATTGGTTTCGATTCTTTGTCTCTAGCAACGACGCGCAGATTTCTAACCTCGAAGTTCTCTTTGACAACCACCCTCTGCCTGCGGCCGAACAAGAGTTTGTTAATTTCAACTGGCCCCTTATTCCCGAATTTTATAGCATCCGGTTGTTCCTAGTGCTGCGAAAAGTCGCCTAGTTATGATTTACTGAAACCCGGGTATTCACCACTTTTCTCCCACCGCCATGACCGTCGAATACATCCGCTACCGGATTGCCGCCGAGCAGCAGCCGGCCTTCGTGCAAGCCATCCGCAGCGCCCACGAGCTGCTCGCCCAGGCCCCCGACTGCCTGCGCGACGAGCTCAGTCACTGCGACGAAGAACCCGAGCTGTTCATCTGGCGCATCGAGTGGACGTCGGTGGACCGCCACCTCAACGGCTTCCGCAAAAGCGCCCAGTTTGGTGCGTTCTTTCAGCTGGTGAAGCCGTTTTACCAGAGCATTCAGGAAATGAACCATTACGCAGTGGTATAAGAGCGGATATTCATTGTCTACTTTCGTATTGTGAAGACTTTCGTATTCATAAGTAGTTTACTTGCCTCGTGGTTTGGTGCACCAAGCGCACCAACTCAACAAGAGCTAACTCCAGAAGTATTAGTTCAGAGAAGAATAGCCGCTGACAAATATGCCTCGTCAAATAAATCTTCACTGACTTATTATGCAAAACAACCCACCAGACTACTGCCATTAGCCGGCAATTCAACCGTACCTGACGGCACTGAAACCGTTTTTACTATTGTCAGAAACAAGCAGAATAAGATACTCTTAATCACCGAAACTCCGACCAGCCAAAGCGGCGACTGGCACATTGAGTACAGTCAATATTTTGACGATAAAGGAAACCGTTTCGCTTTTAAGCGGTCCGCGTCTTTTTTCAATAGCGGCTGTACTCCCGGCGTAGCGCATGAAACCAGGGTAAGGTATTACGACCCGAGCTATAAATCAGTAAAAAGCACGTACACTTTAACTGACGAGCGGAATAAGCCATTAACTAAAGGTAAATGCACCTTTCCTTATAACTATTCTTACACTTTGAGCAACACAGTAAGCGACTATCTAAAGCGTAATAAGCTGCCTGCTACGCTGTAGAGTATTTTCCCCGCCCCCACCCCCAATAACCCCACTGCCCTCCCGCGCGTCTAACCGGACACTATCACCCCGTCCGCGCTGCCGCTGCTTATGAGTCTCTGGGAAATTATCCGCCGCCTCTACCCCTACGTGCTGCCCTACCGCCGCCTGGTTATCAGCACCCTGCTGCTGACGCTGGTGGGCTCGTTGGCGGCCCAGGTCAACCCGTTCGTGCTGCGCTACACCGTGGATACGGTGCAGGGGCTGCTCAACCGGAATCTGGGTTTGGCCCAGGGGCTGGACATGCTGATCTGGGTGAGCGTGCTGCTGCTGGGCAAGGAGGTCATTAACACCTTTATTCAGTTCGGGCAGAAGTTCTACGGGGAGAAAATCCGCATCAACGTGTCGAGCACCCTCTCGCAGGATGCCATTCACAAGCTCTTGAGCTACGAGCTGGGCTTTTACTCCGACAGCGGCAACCAGGCCGGCAAGCTCCAGACCCGCATCGACCGGGGCGTGGAAAGTTTGATGAAGCTGGTGCAAAACTTCTTTATCGACATCCTGCCCCTGTTTGCCAACTCCATCGTGGCCCTGGTGGTCATGTTTATGGCCAACGTGTACGTGGGGCTGGTGGCGGTGTGCATCCTGCCCATCTACTTCTGGATCAGCTACCGGCAGGCTGATAAGCTCAATGGCACCCGCCGGGCCCTGCGCGGCCTGCGGGAGGCCAAAAGCCAGGGTTTGGTGAATCTGATTGACTCGGCGGTGGTCATTAAGAGCTTCGTGCGCGAAGACTACGAGGAGCAGAAGCAGGCCCAGGTGCAGCAGAACCTGCAGGAAGCCCAGCTGGCCACGCGCAAAACCAACTTCCTCTACGACGGCCTCAAAACCTTTGTGGAACAAGTCGGCGTGGTGCTCATCATCATCCTGACCGCCTACCTCGTGCTCGACCGGCAGATCAGCATCGGGACCATTATGTTCCACATTCTGCTCTTCAACAACGTATCGGCCCCCATCCGGCAGCTGCACCGCATCTACGACGAGATGAACGAGGCCCTGACCTACTCCGAAGGCTTCTTCGACATCCTCGACGCCGACGACGCCCGCGAGAAAACCGGCCCCATCCAGCCCAATGAGGTGCGCGGCACCTTCGAGATTTGCAACGTGGACTTCACCTACCCCAGCGGCACCCAGGCCCTGCACGACGTGTGCCTGACCATCGAGGAAGGCAAAACCACCGCCCTGGTGGGCCTCTCGGGGGCCGGCAAAAGCACCATCATCAACCTGCTCTGCAAGTTCTACGAGCCGGACCGGGGCAACATGCTGCTCGACGGCCGCCCCCTCTCCGACTACGACACCCACGCCCTGCGCCAGCGCATCGGGCTGGTGCTCCAGAAAAACCACATTTTCAAGGGCACCATCGAGGAAAACATCCGCTACGGGGTGATGGACGCCACGCTGGAGCACATCCAGGCCGCCGCCAAGCAAGCCTACCTCCACGACCAGATTCTGGAGCTGCCCAAGGGCTACCAGAGCGACGCCCAGCAGCTCAGCGGGGGCCAGCAGCAGCGCATTGCCATTGCCCGGCTGTTCCTGAAAAATCCGCCCATCATCTTCCTCGACGAGCCCACCGCCTCCCTCGACGCCATTGCCACCGAGCAAATCAAAAACTCCCTCGACGCCATCAAAAAGGGCCGCACGGTGGTCATCATCTCCCACAGCCTGGCCCAAATCGTGGACTCCGACTGCATCTACGTCATGAAGCAGGGCCGCATGGTGGAAAGCGGCACCCACGAGCAGCTCTACGACCTAAAAGGCACCTACCGCGAGATTTTCGACGCCTCGGCCCGGAGCCTCAATATCGAGAAGCTGGCCCGGGTGATGGTCGATGATGAGGATGAGGTGGGGGATACGGCGGCGTAGTATTATAAACTTTTCACCTGACGACGTATGCTTTGTCTATTTTGCAAGGTAGGTGACCAATTCAACACCGTTGAACACATCATACCTGAGTCACTTGGTAACGACGACCTGATCTTACAGAATGAAGTATGTGATTCTTGTCAAAAGCATTTTAGCCACATTGAAAACTATATCCTTAATAAAACACCTATTGGGTTTTGGCGAACACTGTTAGGAATAAAATCGAAGCATCGCAAACTACCTAGAATAGACTTTACTAAGCCTAACAATAAGAAAGGCAGATTTACAGATAGCCATCCAGAACACGACAATTTTACACTCGAGGCACAAGATGACTTCACAGCAATAATTGAGATTCCAGAAAAAGAAAAACCTCTGGGTGGTAAGGATCAGCTTAAATATATCATGACTCCAAAAGTACTTAATGAGTTGGGTCGCTTCTTGGGAAAGGTAGGTTTAGAACTTATATGTTTACAAGACCGTGAATCTTCTCGCAAAGCATTATTTGACAAAATAAGAACATACAGTCGATATGGATCCTTAAATGAGCTTTGGCCTATCTTTCATTATTCACAAGGCAACATAGATGACTTGGTGAAATTCAAGAAGGACTCTAAAGATGTTCTAGCAACAGTGCAGTGTTACTCTTATTCTATAGATCAGATCGAAACCTATACTGTTTTTAGATTCAATGTAGGCACAGACAATTGGTGTATATGTCTAAATGATATGTTCCCAACGTCAGTAATCAAACAGTTATTCCTACCCCACGACATCAAGTTATTATGGTATACCCAGGATCAATGGAAGTCAAAATAGGTTTAGATGCAATTACAACCGCTATTGAGTACCCCGCACCGTCGCTCGGCTGTGCCGAGTGACGCCTACGCTTGAGCAGCTATGCTGCGAATTGGACCGCGCCAGCAGAACGACCTAACGGCGCGGGACACTCGCGGCACAGCCGCTCCACATAGTCGTCACTCGGCATAGCCGAGCGACTGCGCCATTAGCCCCGGGCACTTCTGCGTGCAGTTCTGCGTATCTTCCGTAGCTAACCGTTACTACTATGACCCAACTCACGCTCAATCTGCCCGACCAACTGGCCCAGCAGGCCGAAGACTATGCCAAGGCCCAGGGTAAGACTTTGGCGGCACTAGTAGAAGACACCTTGCGAAGTCTGACTACCAAGCCAAGGCTTACCGTGGAAGAGACAAAACCCGATGCAACTGTCGTATTCTTATCGAAGCAGGCTGTCACCACGCCGGCGCTGGAAATATCCCCCGAGATTCTGGCGCTGATGGGGTCGGTGACGCTGCCGGAGGGCATGACCGCCGACGAGGCCCGCGACGAATATCTGACCGCTAAGTATCTGCAATGAAACACTGGTTTCTGGATACGAACGTGCTGATTGATTTTCTGCTGGGTCGCCCTCCTTTCGCGCTCGATGCCGCTGCCCTGCTGGAGTTGGCCCGCCGCCAGCAGTTGCAGCTGTATGCGGCCAGTTTATCCTTCGCTACTGCTTACTACATCACTCGAAAAACAAAGACCCACGAGCAGACGCTAACTGCTTTGAGTAAGCTGACTCACTTGGTGCAAATACTTGCGGTAGATGCCACCACCGTGCAGCAGGCTCTGGCCGCCGGCTTCCCCGACTTCGAAGATGCCTTGCAATACTTCGCCGCTACGGCAGAGCCCTCTATTACGGCCATTGTCACCCGCGACCCGAAAGGCTTCCGCGACGCTACTCTGCCCGTTCTGACACCGGCGCAGGCCGTAGCCCAAGCCATAACAGCTAGCTAAAAAATAAACCCACCCTCCCCGCTTGCCCAATTCCTTGAACTCAATACCTTACGCCCGGTCCGGCCTCGCCGGGTCGGGCTATTTTATTTCCTTATTTACCTTCTTTCTATGTCCGCTTACCAAACGTATTTCGACAATTTCTTCGCGACCCTGCCCATGTCGCGCACCAACTTTAAGGCCCTGGGCGCGGCTACGCACCTGGCCGTGAAGCAGGCCGAGTTGGGCGCCGAGTTCACCCCCCACCTCACGGCCCTGCAAACCGCCCTCGACGGCTTCGACGAGAACCTGACCGAGGCCGACGAGTCGACGAGCGGGGGCACGGAGGCGTTCCGGACGGCCCGCAAGGCGTGGCTCACCTTCGTGGATGACGCCATGAAAGACCACGTGACGCCCAAGCTGCGCAAGCTGCCCGCCTACGCCGACTTTAAGAAGTACACCAAGAGCAAGCTCGGCGGCCTCGACCAGCCCGAGCTGCTCCAGGATTCCAAGCTGCTGCTGGCTCTCTACACTGAGCACGCCGCCGCCCTGGGCCAGCCGGGGTTGCCGGCCGCGGCCCAGGCCGCCTACCAGCAGCTGGCCGCCGCCCACGAAACCCGCGGCACCGCCGGGGCGGCCATTTCCCAGGCCCGCGTGGCCCTCTCCACCGACTGGCTCACGCTGGCCCGCAGCCTGCGCCGCCTCAAGGCCCAACTGGAGCTGCGCTTCGACGAGCCCCAGGAGGTGTACCGGTTCTTTAATTTTGGAAAAACCCGCGTAGCGAAGCGTCCGGCCAAAGCCAAGCAAGTCGCCGTAAAGTGAGTAGTGACCCGGGACTTGTCCCACGGCCCATATTGAGTTGAAGAAGGCCTTCGGGACAAGTCCCGGAGGCCTTTTCTATTTCCTGTAACGCATCGGGACTTGTCCCGGGGGCCTACACCAGTTGTGTACATGCCCCGGGACAAGTCCCGGTGGGGTTTCAGAACCCCAGAAGAGCCCCGGGACTTGTGCTGAGGTGCTTCCGGAGTTCCGAAACCCCATCGGGACTTGTGCTGACAACTTCTAGCTTTTTGCGGAGAAAACAGGATTACGTCCCCTGGCAGTCGCTTGGCTAGGGCCGAGTGACGCCTACGCGTGAGCCGCTGGGCTGCGAATTGGGCCGCGCCGCTCGGTGGGTGTAGGCCCGCAAGGCGCGGGACGCTCGGGGGTTCGTTCAACGATTGAGACGCAAGTATGCGTCTCTACGGCGGGCACGCGCCCCTGCTACTTCTCGTCCAGCAGGTTTTTGGCTTCGCCCTTGTCGTTGAGGGTTTCGATGCGGGGGTTGCCGGCGGCGTCGACGTAGAGCTTGAGCTTGGCCTTGCCGTCGGGGCCGGAGAGGAACAGGCCGGAGTTGTTGGAGCCGGTGCGGCCCAGGAAGACGCGGTTTTTGGAGCCTTCCCGGGCGAAAAGCTCCTCTATTTTCCGGTCCCGCTCGGCTTTGTCCTGGATTTTTTCCAGCTCCTGGAGCTTGCCGTTGCGCACGTCGATGTTGGAGCCCACGGGGTAGTCGTTGATGCTGATGCCGCGGCGGATGCTGGCCTTGCCCCCGGCGTAGGATTCGGCGTTCAGGATCTGGATGACCTGGTCGTCGTGGTACTGGTCCATGGTGAAGGACATGCCCGAGTTGGTTTCGCCCTTCTTGGTTTCGCCGGCGTACACCAGCCCGCCGCACTCGTCGCCCTCGTCGTTGAAGAAAATCAGGCCGGCCTGCCGCTCGCGCTTGGGGTAGTCCTTGCCGTTCATGCGGCCCGGGTGCTGCCGGTCCTTGTTGCTGACGACCAGGCGCAGGCTGCCGTCTTCGCCGATGACGTTGATGCGCTTGACGGTCAGTTCGTCGAGCGTCTGGGTTTTGCTCCCGCCGGTAAAGGAAGCCAGCACCAGCAGGCCCAGCGCGACGGTGCTGCCGATGGCGTAGGCCGTGAGGAAATTCACCCGTTTTTCGAGCGTCGTACTCATACTAATTTGCGTTTAGAAGAAAGGTTGTGGAAAGCTGGGCGTGAAAGTAGCGCCCGCGCCTGTCGCAGCCAAAAACCGCCTCGTCACCCCTACCCGCCCCCCCGCATGACCCTCGACCTGACCGGTATTCAGACCAAAGCCGCCCTGCACCAGCTGTTCAAACAGGCCCTGGGCTTCCCGGAGTGGTACGGCCCCAGCTGGGACGCCTTCTGGGATTCGGCCACGGCCATCGTGGAGATGCCCGCGCAGCTGACCCTGGTCAACTGGCAGGAATTTGCCGCCCACTGCCCCCACGACATGCAGATTCTGCGCCGGGTAGTGCAGGACTACGCCCAGGAAATGGCCCCCAAGCGGATTGTGCTGGCCTAGCGGACCGGCCGCCAAGCCGACATCAGAGTTGCTGGTCGTTGGTTGTTGATCGTTAGTCGTTGGTTGTTCATCGTCTGTCATCCTGAGCCTGCGAAGGACCTTATCGGCTAGGCACGACTGGCCTACCACCGAGCTGGTGCCAGCGGGGGCAGGCCCTGCACGAGCCTCGTGGGGTGGCGAATGAGGCCGGACGACGGCAGCGCTGAAATAAACAGCGGCCCCGCCACACGGCCGGGTTGGGAAGTGGCGTTGGGTATAGCGCATGCGCCCCGTGCGCAAGGTCGTGCTACTTTTCTTCCCATATCCGCTGTCAATGCCTATCCGTTATCCTCTCGCCGCGCTTTGCCTGCTGCTGGGCACGGGCACCTATGGTCAACGCCCAGTACCCGCCCCTGCTACCGACCGGCCTTTCTACCGACTTTACGCGGGGGCCGCTGCCGGTTTTCAGATGTACCAGACGGTGTCGGCCCCGGCTCCCATCCGCTACCTGAACCGGGTGAGCATCCTGCCCGCCTTTGTGTCGGTGGGCTACCAGCTGACGCCCCGCCTGGCCGTACAGGCCGAGTTCGGGCAGCGCGACCCGGCTGATACCAACACCGCCAGCAGCGGCTACACCCCGGATGGCCGCCGGGTAGAAGCCTTTGACCGGCGGCGCGCATATGATGCGGCCGTGCCGCTGCTGCTGCGCTACCGCCTGACGCGCCGGCTGAACCAGGCCTTCCACGCCGATGCGCTGCTGGGGATCAGCACCGTGTTTCACGTGTGGCGGCAGGAAGTATCGGTGACGGTGGACGGGCAGCAAACCAGCTATTATCTGGTTGATGAAACCCGCACCAACCGCTACCTCACCGCCGGGGCAGCACTGGGCGTACTGGTGCGCCGGCGCTATGATGTGGTACTGGGGACAGGCGTCAATCAGAACGTAGAGCTGCTGCGCAGTATCCGTAGGCACACCCTGATGCCAACCCTGACGCTGGGCCTGCGGTACTTCCTGGCGCCCGCCAAGCCAGCTTAGGCCGCCCGGACATGGAGGCGTGGTGGTCAGCATCAGCAGCTGATTTCTGCTATCTTCCTGTGTCACCTTGCTCCTTATCTCGATGAAAACAATCCTGACCCTGCTGTTCGGCTTGTACCTGCTGCCCGCCCGGGCCGCCGACCTGTACGCCAACACCGCCATTATCCGGGACCTGGACGGCTATACCAACGTGCGGGCTACCCCGACGCGGCAGGGCCAGATATTGCTGCGGCTGCGCGAAAACCAGGTGTTTTTCTTCGACCCGGAGGAGTATGAGCAGCACCAGGAATGGATTACAGTGTGGGTAGCTCCGGACCGGTTCAACACGCAGCCAGTGGGTGATGCCGCGGATGCCTCCTACCATACCCAGGGCTACGTGCACCGCAGCCGGCTGCAAACCCTGCTGAGCCTGCCGGCGTACCGGGGCCCCGAGTTTCGGATTCGCTACGAGCTGGTGCCCTTCCGGGCCGCGGCCCACACCGTGGACAGGTCGCAGGGCTGGGTGGAAATCAAGGACGTGCCCTACGCCTGGGGCGTGGATGGACACATGCCGCGCACCGAAATCCGGGCCGTGCGGGCCACCGTGCAGGGGCAGGCCGTGCCGGTGCCGCGCCGGCTGCTGGCGGGCTTGTTTGAAGCGCCCCAGCCCACGGACGTGTTTCGCCGGGGCAACACCTTTTTCGTGGTGCAGCAAAACGGCGACGGGGCCGGGGGCTACACCCTGGTGTGGGTGTTCACCAAAGCCGGGTTGCAGCAGCGCTTGGTGGGCAATTTTACCTAAGCCGCCAGCCGATTCCGGGTTTCGGCGGTTAGTATAGCTTCCGCCGCTTCGTCAGCGGCTTACCGTTGAACCCCCGAATCTAAACTCATGCAGAATATTGCCCTTATCGTAGGTGCCAGCGGCATCATCGGCAGCAACCTGGCCCAGGAGCTGCTGGCCCACGACTGGCCCACCTACGGCCTGGCCCGCTCCCCTCGTACCGACGTGCCCGGCCTGCACCCCGTCGCCGCCGACCTGCTCGACTCCGCCGGCCTGGCCGCCGCCCTCGACGGGCTGGCCCCCACCCACGTGTTTATTACCAGCTGGATGCGGCAGGACACGGAGGCCGAGAACATCCGCGTCAACAGCCTGATGGTGCGCAACCTGCTCGACGCCCTGGCCCCGAAGCAGTCGGTGCGGCACGTGGCCCTGGTGACGGGCCTGAAGCACTACCTCGGGCCGTTTGAGGCCTACGTGAGCGGGGGCGTGGCCCCCCCGACGCCCCTGCGCGAGGAGCAGCCCCGCCTGGCCCTCGACAACTTCTACTACGCCCAGGAAGACGAGGTGTATGCCGCCGCCGCCCGCGACGGGTTTACCTGGAGCATTCACCGGCCCCACACCATCATTGGCAAGGCCGTGGGCAACCTGATGAACCTGGGCACCACCCTGGCCGTGTACGCCAGCATCTGCCAAGCCACCGGCCGCCCCTTCCGCTGGCCCGGCTCGGCAGCGCAGTGGCACGGCCTCTCCGACGTCACCGACGCCCGCATCATTGCCAAGCAGCTGCACTGGGCCGCCACCACCGAGGCCGCCCGCAACGAGGCCTTCAACATCGTGAACGGGGACGTGTTTCGCTGGAGCTGGCTCTGGCCCCGGCTGGCGGCCTGGTTTGGGGTGGAAGCCGTGGGCTTCGACGGCACGATTCACCCGCTGGAAGCCGAGCTGAGCCAGGATGCCGCCGTGTGGCGCGACCTGGCCGGGCGGCACCAGCTGCAAGAGCCCGAGCTGAGCCGCCTGGCCTCGCCCTGGCACACCGACCTGGACCTGGGCCGCCCCATCGAGGTGATGACCGACATGGCCAAAAGCCGCAAGCTGGGCTTCCGGGAGTACCAGTCGACCGAGGACTCGTTCTTCGACCTGTTTGCCCAGCTGCGCCACGACCGGCTGATTCCGTAGGCGCTACCTCCCCTGCCGGTAGCGCCGGGCTACGGCCCACGCTACCGGCCACTGGGCCGGGTCGAAGGAGCAGAATGCCACCCTAAATCCGCAGAAAGTGCGCTGGTGGCCCCAAAAAGCAGTGGGGGCATTCGGCGGCGGTGCCTATCTTGCCGGCTTCACCCGTGTTTGCCGCTCGCGGCTTCTTTCGCTTATGAAGTTTTCTGCTACCCTCCTGCTGACGGGGCTGCTGGCCCTGCCGGCCGCTCCCGTACTGGCCCAAACCACCACGCCCGGCCTCCAGGCCCTCGACGATTCCTACGGCTTCCGCGGGGCCCGCTTCGAGTCCGACACCAGTGCTTTCAAGGACCTGGTGCTGGCCGAAACGGCGGGCCAGACGCGCTACTACCGCCGCACCAGTGAGCCCAAGAAGCTGGGCGAGGCCGACGTGGCCGACATCACCTACGGCTTTTACCAGGGCAAGCTCAGCGTGGTGCTGCTCAAAACCCGGGGTGCGGCCAATAGCCGGGCGGCCCTGCAGGCGTTGCAGCAGAAAGCTGGTCCCGGCCGGCAAAACAGCCCGTTCAGCCAGCGCTACGCCTGGAACGGCAAGCGCGTGCACCTGAGCTACGACGAAAATGCGCTCAGCAACGACGCCGTCATCATCCTGACCTGCAAGAAAATCAAGCAGCAGGAAATCAAGCGCGACCTGCGCACCCGCCCGACCACGCCCCCGCCCACGGGCGCGTAGCCACAAGGAGCACGCGATACGCGCGGCACCGGCTCCGCAGGGCCTTTCCAGCAGCTGCTTCCTGAGGCTGGGAACAGGTAGCGCCGGCGCTGGGGCGGCCTGAACATCGGGCGGGCAAAGGAAACATTCTCTTAACACGACGTTCACATTCAGGCAATATGTAATGCCGCACTTTGTGCCAGCATTATCATTCCATGAACAAACTGTTAACGCTGCTCCTGTTCCTGGCCGCCGGGGCTGCCCACGCCCAGGGCCCCGACTCGGTGAAACAGGCCTCGCCGGCCGCCCGCAAGTGGTCTGAAGCCGTCAGTATCCGGGGCTATGTGCAGGGCCGCTACAACCGCCTGCTCGAAACCAACCCCGATCTGCAGTGCGAGCAGTGCGACAAGTCGTGGGGCGACAAGGGCGGCTTCTCGCTGCGCCGGATCCGGCTCATCTTCTACGGGCAGCTGCACGAGCGGATCTACTTCTACATTCAGCCCGACTTTGCCAGTACGCTCAGCGGCAGCACGTCGCAGCACATTGCCCAGCTCCGGGATGCGTACCTGGATGTGGGCCTGGACAAAGCCAGTCAGTTTCGGGTGCGGATCGGGCAGAGCAAGATTCCCTACGGCTTCGAGAATATGCAGTCGAGCCAGAACCGGCTGGCCCTGGACCGCAACGACGCGCTCAACAGCGCCCTTTCCAACGAGCGGGACCTGGGCGCCATGCTGTACTGGGCCCCCACGGCCCTGCGCCAGCGCTTCACTAAGCTGGTGAAGGACGGGCTGAAAGGCTCAGGCGACTACGGCATCGTGGGCCTGGGCGTCTTCAACGGGCAGACCGCCAACCGCCCGGAGCTCAACAACCAGCGGCACGTAGTAGCCCGCCTCACCTATCCCCTGGCCCTGGGCCGGCAACTCATTGAGCCCTCGGTGCAGGCCTACAGCGGCAATTTCGTACTAGCCAAAGACCAGCTTTCGGCCGGCGTGAAGCACCGCCCCGACCTGAGCTACCCCGACCAGCGCATGGCTGCTTCCCTGGTGGTGTACCCGCAGCCCTTCGGCCTGCAGGCGGAGTACAACGTGGGCCGGGGACCGGAATTCAACCCCGGCACCGACAGTATCGAAACCAGGCGCCTGCACGGCGGCTACGTGCTGCTCAACTACCGCCTGCAACGGGGCGGCCAGCAGTTTTACCCCTTCGTGCGGGTGCAGTACTACGACGGCGGCAAAAAGCACGAGCGGGATGCCCGCAGCTACAGCGTCCGGGAAGCCGAATTCGGCCTGGAGTGGCAGCCTCTGCCCAGCTTCGAGCTCGTGACGATGTACACCCTGTCGGCGCGCCGCTTCGAAGACTTCCAGAAACCCGACAACCGCCAGCGGGGCAGGTTGCTGCGCTTGCAGGCTCAGCTTAATTTCTAGCGCTGCCTGAAAGCCAGTACATTGGAGCATGAAACGCTCCCGACTACTCATGCTCTGGCTGCTGGCGCTGGGCCGGCTGGCGCTGGGCCAGGCCGCGCCCTATGGCAATAACTCCCAGGCCGGCCACTACGCCACGGTGCGCGGCGTCAAGCTCTATTACGAAACCTATGGCAGCGGGCCACCCCTGCTGCTGCTGCACGGCAACGGGGGCAGCATCCGGGACTTCCTGCCCACGATTCCCTACTTCGCCAAGCGCTACCGCGTCATTGCCCTCGACAGCCGGGCCCACGGCAAGTCGGTGGATGCGGGCGACTCGCTGAGCTTCGAGATGCTGGCCGACGACTGCGCGGCCCTGCTCACGCAGCTGCGCCTGGACTCGGCCTACGTGCTGGGCTGGAGCGACGGGGGCATTACGGCCCTGGTGCTGGCGTTGCGCCACCCGGGCAAGGTGAAGCGCCTGGCCGCCACCGGGGCCAACCTCTGGCCCGACTCCACGGCCCTCGCGCCGGCCCTTTGGCAGCAAATGCGGCGCGGCTACCAGGAAGGCCGCTTCCAGACCTTTACCGACCCCAAGCGCCGCAACGACTGGAAAGTGTTTCTGCTCGACTGGCGGGAGCCCCACCTTGCCCTGGCCACGCTGGCGCGCATCAAGGCCCCGGCCTTTATTATTGCCGGCGACCAGGACGTGATTCGGGCCGAGCACACGGTGGCCATCTACCAGAGCCTGCCCCGCGCCTGGCTCTGGATTGTGCCCAACAGCGGCCACGCCACCCTGCTGGATCATGCCGAGGAGTTTAACCGCAAAACCGAGGCCTTCTTCCGGGCGCCCAGCATTCCGCTAACGTCGCTTCGCTAACTGGCAGCGCTTGAAAACGCGTTGTCTTAGCTCGCCCGACAGTAAACAGGCTACAAAAAACGGCGGCTGCGCCGAGGAAAGGGCTATTCAACCACCTCAGGCTGCCCGTCGGTGGCGGCAATGACGAGCAGGGCCACCAGCAGCAGGGCGCTGTACTCGATGCCACCGGTGCCATGCTCGCCCACAAACCAGCCGTTTTCGGCGTGAATCAGGACGATGCCGGTGCCGATAATCAGGCCGAAGACCAGGGCTACCCAGCGCGTGAGAATGCCCAGTGCCATGAGCACGCCACCCAGTAGCTCGGCCGCCGTAATCAGCCAGACCAGCGCCAGGCCGAAGGGCAGCCCTTTGGCCGTGAGGAAGTCGGCGAAGCGGGGCACGGTGCCGCCCACCACCCGCACCACGGCGTGGGCCAGCAGCAGCCCCGCCACCGTCACGCGGAGCAGCAGCAAGGACTGGGCAGGGCGCAAAAAGGGAAACCCGGGCATACAAGCGCTACATCAGATGGAAGGCCAAAATATAGATTATTGCATGTAAATACCGTAATCCGCGTGGCGGGCCGGAAAAACCCGTTTTCCCGCTACCTTGCTGTCATGCTCAGCCCCTTCACCCCGCCAGCCGCCCTGGCCACCCAGATTGATCCGCTGCTGACCTTCGTGCGCGCCATTGGCCTGGAGGTGCGCGAGGCCTCGCTCGAAGGCCAGAAAACCTTTCTGCCCGGTCTGCTCATCGACCGGGGCGCGCTGGTCGTGGACCGGCAGCGGCTGCTCTACCCCGGCGACATTCTGCACGAGGCCGGCCACATTGCCGTAACTCCCGCCGCCGAGCGGCCCCGGCTGCTGGACAACGTCACCGAAAACCACCCCGAAAAGGAAGGCGACGAAATGGCCGTGCTGTGCTGGTCGTATGCCGCCAGCCGGGCCCTGGACCTGCCGCCGGAGGTCGTGTTTCACCCCCACGGCTACAAAAACGAAAGCCAGTGGCTGATTGACAACTTCCAGAGCGGGCAGAATATCGGCCTGCCCCTGCTGGTTTGGATGGGCCTGACCACCACCGACGCCTTTCCGCGCATGACGCGTTGGCTGCGCCAGTAAGCACCGGCCGAACACGAAAAAGCCCGCTCCAACCTGGTTGGAGCGGGCTTTTGTAGTTACCTCGGAAGGCCGTTACAGCTGATCCTCGATGACGGATACGGCCTCGCGCAGGGTCAGGTCTTTGCGCAGGGGCTGCACGAAGCGGGCGGCGCGGCTGCCGGCGGTGCTGGTGCTGTCGGTGGGCGTGGTCGTGGCGGCGGCCAGCAGCGGGGCCACGTCCAGGGTCGGCGCGGCCTGCTGGGCCTGCTTGAACTTCTCGGCGGCGGCGCGGGCCTGCTGCTGCTCGGTGCGGTAAGCCGTCAGGTTCAACGAGACTTCCGTGATTTTCTGGCGCTTCTCCATCCCGGTCACGGCCTCCGTCAGGAGCTGGAACGAGGCGTTGGAGGCCACGCGCTGCTTGCTGGCCGCGGCGAGCTTATCCACGGCCGGGGCAGCGGCCCAGGGCTGGTACTTGGCCGAGGCAATTTCGTCCCAGGGCAGCGGGTAGTCGGTGTCCTGCTCGCCGTCGGCCAGGGTGCTGTAGGCGTCGGGCACCATGATGTCGGGCGTGACGCCCTTGAACTGCGTGGACGAGCCCGTGACGCGGTAGTATTTCTGAATGGTCATCTTTAGCGAGCCAAACGGCTTGAGGCTGGCCAGCTGCGGGTTCATAATGTCGTCGAACTCGAAGATGCGCTGCACCGTGCCTTTGCCGTAAGTGGTGTTGCCCACAATCACGCCGCGCTTGTAGTCCTGAATGGCGCCGGCCAGGATTTCGGAGGCCGAGGCGCTGTACTTGTTCACCAGCACGGCCAGGGGCCCGTCGTACTGCACCTGCGGGTCGGGGTCACCGACGAGCTGGGCGGCACCCTGCCGGCTTTTCACCTGCACCATCGGGCCGCTGGCCACAAACAGGCCGGCCATTTCGGCCGCGTCCTGCAACGAGCCGCCGCCGTTGAAGCGCAGATCCAGCACCACGCCCTGCACGTTCTGGGCCTTGAGCTTTTCCAGCTCCTTCTTCACGTCGTCGGACGAGTTGCGGCCCCCGTTGTGGTTGAAGTCGGCGTAGAAGCTGGGCAGCAGAATGTAGCCGATTTTCTTGCCCCCGTCGTTGATAATGGCCGACTGGGCGTAGGTTTCCTCCAGCACCACGATGTCGCGGATGATGGAAATGACCTTGGTGCTGGCGTCGGGCTTTTTCACCGTCAGGCGCACCTCCGTGCCTTTTTTACCCCGAATCATCTGCACCACCTTGTCCAGGCGCATGCCTTCCACCGACACGGGCTCGGCCGCGCCCTGGGCCACGCGCAGCACCACGTCGCCGGCCTTTAGCTCGCCCTGGCGGTAGGAGGCCGAGCCGGGCACGATGTAAGCCACCACGATCTGGCCGTCCTTCTCGCTCATCTGGGCGCCGGTGCCTTCGAGGCGGCCGGTGAGGGCAATGTCGAAGTTGGTTTTGTCCTTGGGCGCGAAGTACTCGGAGTGCGGGTCAAAGGTGTTGGCAATGGTATTGGCAAACTCGGCCAGCCGGTCGGCCTCGTCGGTCTGGCGCAGGTCGCTGAAGGCTTCGTCGTAGTACTTGAGCACCTGCTTGCGGGCCTCGGCTTCGAGCTGGGCCGGCGTGCGCACGGGGGCCGATAGGGTGGCCGCCGACGGCTTGGCCTTGGCGGCGGCCAACGACTTGGTTTGCTGCCGGCTCTGCTCATCCATCAGCTCGGAGAGGCGCACCATCGTCTGGTACTTGAGCAGGCGGCGCCACCGGTCGCGGCGGGCAGCGGCATCCGCCGGGAAGCTCAGCTTATCCACGTCGGTTTCGAAGGTTTCCGGGGCCGCAAACTCGAAGGGCTTCTGCAGCAGCTCGCGGTACAGGGCCTGGGCCTCCTGCACCCGCTGGGCAGTGAGCTTGGCGCTTAGGTCCAGAAATTCGTGCTTGCCCTGCTTGAGCTCATCGTCGATGCTGGTTTCGTAGCGTTGCAGCTGCTTCACATCGGGCTGGAGCAAAAACCGCTTGCTGGCGTCGAGGCGCTTGAGGTAGAGGGCAAACACCCGGCGCGAGAAGTCGTCGTCGAGCTGCTCGGGCTGCACGTGGGCCACACCCAGGCCCTGGGCGACGGTGGCCAGCAGCACCTGCTTTTTCTGGGCCGACACCTCCTTGGGCTGCTGGGCGAACCCGCCGAGCGGCAAGAGCAGAAACAAACCGGGCAGCAGGGCCGAAAAGCGGCGGGAAGCACGAAATGACGTCATACGATACAGGTAAAAAAGATAAAACGGCGTTGGTGTCGGCGCTGGCGCGGCGGGCCCTACCCTGGAGGTGGCAGGCCGTAGCCGACGGCACAGAATACGTAGCTAGTAAGACACTACTTTGCTACCCTAGTTGCACAACGAAGACTGGCCGGCCCGGAGTTCAGTAGTACGCTCGGCCTGCCCCTATTTGGGCATATTTCCCCCAGCAGCCAGTAATTACGCATCTTTGAACTGAACAAGACTCGTGCGGCCAAAGGGCCGGTAGCACAGCGGCATAACTATGATAACATCACTTTATCGGGGCGACGGTACAGTATACCTCCTCGTCGAGCGTAATCAGAAGGAAAACTGGATTCATGCCCGGTGGCAGGGCCGCCAAACGATGGGCACTATCATGGATGGCGGCCTGACGTACGTGGAGATGCTGCGCGCGCACCCCTGCCCAAAGCTGCTGAACGACCACCGGGAGCTAATCGGCACCTTCACGGAAGCCAACGACTGGATTCAGCAGGTCTGGACGCCGCTGATTATGGCCGCCGGGCTGCGCTACTTTGCCCAGGTCATTTCGCCCGACGTGTTTGGGCAGCTTTCCATCGAAGACTTGCAGCACCGCATCGGGGAAGTGCTGCACATCCAGCTGTTCGACCAGCTGGAAACGGCCCAACGCTGGCTGCGGGCCCAGCCGTAGCGGCCCGCCAACCGCCCGGCGGCCCTTCCCTTCCGGCCGTTGCTGAGCAATGATCTGGCCGGCACGCGCTACCGCCGATGCGTGCGCCGGGCAGTTCTGCGTATACGCCAGCGGTTCATTCCTTTGTTCTTATGCAGCTTTACGTTTATTCGGCCCTCAGCGCCGCGGCCCGCGCGCTGTTGCTTCAGCGCCTGCCCACCGATATTCAGCCCGTTTTCGCCTCCGACCTGGCCCCCGACCAGCAGCTGCCGGCCTTTCAGCAAGCCGCCGTGCTGCTGGGCAACGTGCCGCCGGCCTGGCTGACCGAGCACCAACCCGCCGGCCTGCGGTTCTGGCAAATCGACTCGGCCGGCTTCGACCAGTACGCGGGCCTGCGGGTGCCGTTTCCGGTGGCCAATATGGGCGACTATTTTGCCTGGCCCTGCGCCGAAACCATCGTGGCGGGCATTCTGAGCTTCTACCGCCGCATTCCGGAGCTGGCCGTGCTGCAACAGCGCCGCGAATGGGTGGGCCCGCCGGTCCGGACGCGGGTGGGGCTGCTGCGCGGCAAGCGGGTCATTATTCTGGGCGCCGGCGGCATCGGGCTGGCTGTGCGCGAGCAGCTGGCGGGCTTTCGGTGCCAGGTACGGCTGCTGGCCCGCACCAATCCCGAGGCCCAGCTGCACTCGGCCGCCGAGCTGGCCGCCGATCTGCCCACTACCGATCTGGTCATCAACTGCCTGCCCGGCAGCGCCGACGGCTTTTTCTCGGCCGAGCTGGTGGCCGCCATGGCCCCCGGCAGCCTCTACGCCAGCGTGGGCCGGGGCAATACCACCGACGAGCCGGCCCTGCTGGCCGCCTTGCAGGCCGGCAAAATCAGCGCGGTGCTCGACGTGACGGCCCAGGAGCCCCTGCCCGCCGACAGCCCGCTCTGGACCTTGCCCAACGTACTGCTGACCCAGCACAGCGGCGGCGGCCAGCCCCACGAAGACGAAGGCAAAGTAGAGCTGCTGCTGCGCAACCTGGGGCACCTGCGCCACGGCCAGCCCCTGGAGAATCTGGTGGAGCCGGGGCGCGGGTATTAGCCGAATTAGCGGCCTGTTATTGAGGCAGTGTGAGCTGTCAGCTGAACCGCATGCTGCACTTACCGAAGCAGAATTATTCGATCAAAGCTCAGTGACTTTAGCACCCGCTTCCCTTTTTTTTACTTTGCTCCATGGCATATCCCAGCACCGCTTTTCTGCAGCAAAACTTTCCGGGGCTACAGCGGCTCTGTGCCGGTTTGTTCTATCGGTGGCCCATTGGTATTCGCTTCGATTTGCAGGGTGAGCATCCTATTTATCTGGACGCTAACCATCATTCGTACGACGAGCGGTATTTCCAGGAAGTTATTCAGCGGGCATCTGATTTATTTAAAGCGGCTTTTCAGCCTACCGATGAGGTGCTGGTAATTTATCAGAAACCAACTGCTAAACGGCAACGCATCAGGAACACAGAGTATCTGCTGCGCCAGCTGGGCATTGCGGCTTCTGCTATAGCTTTTCAACGGATCGACAGCCACTACCTGTATGGTAATTACGGCTCAAGCTGGATAAGAATGTACCATGCTACCACTGCCGCCGCTATTCCATATCCGAAGCTAGCCACCGCCATTGCCAACCAGGATTTTGGGCATAGAACTCCCCGAACTGACGGTGACGTGTTCTTCTTAAATCTAAGCCGGGACCTGATTTTCCATATGTACGACGACCGTGGGCTTGATATAGTAGCAGCGGATAAATCGATTCTCCGGCCGCTGTTCGAAACCTATAACAGCTGGATAATGACTTTCGACCGGGAGCAAGTAGAGGCAACTTTCTCCGAAGTTTGAATGCGAAACAAACTCGTTTCAGGCAGTGCTTGGCAATTAGCGGTTTTTCTTACGCTCCGAGTGTGGAATGGGCGGTGCGCGGGCATCACCTGAATGTCCCTTACGCCCCCACATGAAACTACCCTTACTACTCGGCTTATTATTGCTGGCTCCCTGGCTGGCTACGGCTCAAACCATTACGGTTTCGGGTCAGGTAATTGACGCCAAAAGCAATCAGGCGCTGCCGGGCGTGACCATTTTGCAGCTCAATACATCCAATGGAGCTAGCTCTAATCTGGACGGCAGCTTTTCGCTGATTGTGCCCGGCCAGTCAGACAGCGTCACCATTAGCGTAAGCGCCATTGGCTACGTGAAGCAGCAGCGCCGGGTAGCGGCCGGCAGCACTGCCATGCTCAAGATGGAGTCCGATCCGCGCACTATTGATTCGGATGATATGATAGTATACTACCGCTACAAAGTGGGCCTTACTTCCGGTCTGCGCTATGCTCCGTACGGGCTTTATGCCCAGGTATTTGGTCAGCGCTTCATTCACAAGCCCCTCAACATTTTGGGTAGCTACCACACCAACTTTAAACGCAACTACGCGGCCACAGCCTCGGTAAACCTGCCCGCGCTACCGAAGCTCGGCCGGCTCCACTTCTCCGAGCAGCTGGACTACCAGCACCTGCGGGCCGAAGCGGCCAATGCCCAGTTCAGCAGCTATTCCGCCACGCTGGGCCTGACACTCTACCCAAAGGCGACCAGCCAGTCTGAGCTACTACTCAGCGCTGGCTATGCCCGTTACCAACCGCTGCACCCCACCGAAACCACTACCTCCGCCGGTTACGGCTACGGACTGGGATTTCGCTACAGCCTCCCCTATCCGTTCGAGGTCAATCTGCAGGCCCAAGCCACCCGCTGGCCAACGTACTGGCAATATCAAGGCAGCCTTTCGCGCTTTATTGGTAATCAGCTGCAACTTGGCGTGGCGGCCAACCAGTTTCGCAATTACACGGAAGTCAGCGTAAGTCTGAGCCGGTCCTTTTTTTGATTTCCGCGCCAGCAACAAAAAAGCCCGACCAAGCGGCCGGGCTTTTCTGTTGAACTTGAGCCTGCTGAAACTACGCGCCGGCCTGGGTAATCACCTCCACGATTTCCTCGGAAATACCGGTGGTGCTGAAGCCGCCGTCGTGCATCAGGTTCTGCATGGTCACGTAGCGGGTCAAGTCCGAAAACAGCGAGATGCAGTAGTCGGCGCAGGCTTCGGCCGGGGCGTTGCCCAGGGGCGAGAGTTTGTCGGCGTAGTCGTAAAACGCGTTGAAGCCGCTGATGCCGGTGCCGGCCGTGGTCTTGGTCGGCGACTGGGAAATGGTGTTCACGCGCACTTTCTTGAGCTTGCCCAGGCGCTGGCCGTAGCTGCGGGCAATGCTTTCGAGCATGGCCTTGGCCTGCGACATGTCGGTGTAGTCGAGGAAGGCGCGCTGGGCGGCAATGTAGGAAAGGGCCACGGCCGAGCCCCACTCGTTGAAGGCGTCCTGCTTTTCGGCCACGGCCAGCATCTTGTGAAACGACAGCGCCGACACGTCCAGCGTTTTCTGGAACCACTCGTAGTTCAGCTCGCCGTAGTGCTTGCCCTTACGAATGTTGGCGCTCATCCCGATGCTGTGCAGCACGAAGTCGAGCTTGCCGCCCAAATGCTCCTGCGCGCCCGAAAACAGCTTTTCCAGGTCTTCCATCGACGTGGCATCGGCCGGAATGATGGGCGCGTTGCACTGTTCCGAGAGCTTGTTGATTTCGCCCATGCGCATGGCCAGCGGGGCGTTGGTCAGCACGAAGCGCGCCCCCTGCTCGTGGGCTTTCAAAGCTACTTTCCAGGCAATGGATTCTTCGTTGAGCGCCCCGGAGATGATGCCGACCTTGCCGGCGAGGAGGTTATTGGACATGCTGTCTGTGAGTTAGTGATTCAGTGATTTAGTGAGTGTGGTTAGCTCAGCTCTTCCGGCAGCACGCGCCAGAGGCGGCAAGTTAAATAATCAATACCTCACTCAGTCACTCATTCACTAAATCACTGCTTCGGCCCCCCGCATGGCCAGCAGCTCGCGGGCACTCTGGAAGGCATTTTCGCTGGGCTTGGCCCCGGCAATCATGTGGGCAATTTCGCGCACCCGCTCCTCGGGCGTCAACTCCCGGATGCGGCTCACGGTGCGGTCGGCGCGGTCTTCCTTGTAGACGAAGTAGTGCGCGTCGCCGGCGGCGGCCATCTGGGGCAAATGGCTGATGGCTACCAGCTGGTGCTTTTTGGCCATCTGCTGCATCATCCGGCCCACTTTCACCGCAATTTCGCCCGAAATACCGGTGTCAATTTCGTCGAACACTATCGTCGGCAGGGCGGTTTTGTCGGCCAGCATGTATTTGATGCACAGCATCAGGCGGGAAAACTCCCCGCCCGAGGCAGCCTTGCTCAGCGTCTGGGGCTGGGCACCCTTGTTGGCCGTAAACAGGATGCTGATAATGTCGATGCCGCTGGCGGCGGGCTGCCCGGTGCTGTGCTGCACCACGATGCGGGAGTGCGGCATACCCAGTTCCGAGAGCAGGCCGGCCAGCTCCTTCTCGAACTTGGGAAAGCCCTTTTTCCGACTCTCCGAAAGCTTGCTGCCCTGCCGCGTCACGGTGGCCAGGGCGCCGTCGGTGTCTTTGCGCAGGCGGCTCAGCTCCTTGTCCAGGTTCAGCACCGAGCCTACTTTCTGGCGCAGGTCGTCACGCACGGCAATGAGCTCGGGCACGTCGCGCACCTGGTGTTTGCGCTGCAGGTTATAGAGCACGTTGAGGCGGCTTTGCAGCTCGTCGATGCGGGCCGGGTCGCCCTCGGTGCGCCGCTCGGTGGCTTCTACTTCGTCGGCAATGTCGTGGAGCTCAATCAGGCAGCTGTCGAGGCGCTCCTTGAGCACCCTGAACGAGTCGGCGTAGCTGGAAATCTGGCCCAGCAAAGTGGCCGCTTCCTTCATGGAGCCGGCGGCGCAGTACTCACTTTCGCTCAGGCTGTGCAGGGCCTGGGTCAGCTTGTACTTGATTTCCTCGGCGTGCTCCAGCTGCTTTATTTCCTGCTCCAGGGCTTCCTGATCCTCGTTATCGAGGTGGGCTTCCTCCAGTTCATGGAGCAGAAAGCTGTGGTAGTCGAGCTCCTTGTTGGCCTGGGCAATCTGGTCTTCCACCATTTTCAGGTCGGCCTCCAGCTTGCGGTACTGCCGGTAAGCGTTGCTGTACTGCCCGCGCGTGGGCACCAGGCCGGCGTACAGGTCGAGCAGGTTGAGCTGAAACACCGCGTCGCCGAGCAGCAGCGTGTCGTGCTGGGAATGAATGTCCATCAGGTTGGCCCCGATGTTGCGCAGCGTCTCCAGCGTCACGGGCGTGTCGTTCACGAAGGCCCGCGACTTACCCGACGGGCTGATTTCGCGCCGCAGAATGCACTGGGCGTCGTAGTCGAGGTCTTCGGAGTCGAAGATATCCTGGAGCTGGTAGCTGGAAATATTGAACTGCCCCTCAATCACGCACTTACGCTGCGTATCGAAGAGCATCTTGGAGTCGGCGCGGTTGCCGAGCAGCAGCCCGATGGCGCCCAGCATGATGGACTTGCCGGCCCCGGTTTCACCCGTAATGATGTTGAGCAAGGCCGAAGGCCGCAGCTCCAGCTGCTCAATCAGAGCGTAGTTCTGTATGCGAAGATCTACCAGCACGGTTGTACGATTAGTTGGCGGAAGGAAGTAGCAGGCTTTTCCAGCGGCTCGTATTCCCGGCAGCAGAGTTGGAATATCAAAAGCTTGAAACCAGCCTTAGAAGGCACTATTGCCTTGTTTCAACTAATAAAATTAGCCAATTTTAATTACACAACAAGTTAAGTCCAACTTATTTAGCAATATCAAAACCCTAATATTCGCCTTTCAGCATTAGCATTTGGCTGAATTGTAGCAAACTTTTGAAAGTATGGCAATAGAAAACAGAAAGATACTTATACCTGTCTAGACAGGCTAGGAATGTTCCTTATAATACTTACAGCTACTTGCTGATGACTATGTTATTCTGAAAAATAATAAATACAGAGCGTATATATTTTATTGTGCGGTAACTTCCCTTCAATTCCTCCACGTTCTCAAGATTATTTTTAGCATTATCAAAAATTATCTTCACCTCATTATATAAATGGGGACTTTGCTCCCAAATTGTTTTTGGCAATCCAAGCACACTTGTCAATAACCCTCCTGGATAATTAGCACTAACAAACGGGTTACTTTTTAATATACCTATTGCTAATGGGAGAACGTATTTAAGGCCCGATTCCTGAGTTATCATAAAGCCCAAGTCTTCCGGAGTGTACTCATTCACAGGCTTTTTATGAAGAACATAAAAATTATATTCTTCATACGAAGAGTTGTCCTCATCTGGAATAGGTTGATTCCATGACCATCCTTCCAGTTGACTGATGCTTTTATTATTCAACTACGTTTTCCAATTTAATCCCCGTATTTTTTACACTGTCCGTTAATATTGCAAGCTTTATCTACTATAGTAACTAATACATTATCTTAAGGTTACATATTAGGTTTTAAAGCCGAGCTACATTATACAGTCAGTACTATACTTTAGGGCTGGCGCATGATGGTCTGATACTTGGCCGAGTTCGTCGGGTCTACTTCCGAGAGCATGCTCACCACCTGCTGCTTCTGCTGCTGATCCTGGGCCGTGCGGAAAATGTTGGAAATTTCGTCCGACTTGGTGTCGAAAAACGCGCGGGCCAGCAGCGTGCCGGGCCGGCGAATGGCGGCGGCCTGCACCCCCTGCAAGGCCGTAAACAGGCTGCTGCGGGCCTCATCGGGCTTCTGAATAAAGATGTCGAGGCCCTGGCGGTAGTAGGCGTAGATGCCCGTGCGCATGGCTTCCAGCTGCGGGTCCTGCAGGTTGTTGAGCAGCCAGTAGCGGTTCCGCGTTTCCCCATCCTGCCAAGCCGGGTCGGTTTCGTTGGTCACCGACTGGTTGGCCGCGTTGTTGAGGATGTTGCGGGCCCGGTCGTAGTAGGGCGAGCCGCCGAGCTTGGCGAAGCTGTCCTGGTCCATGCCGATGATGATGTAGGCGTAAAAGCTCAGCAGCGACGACAGGTTGGAAACGAAGGTGTTTTCCGAATAGTCAATCGGGTTCTGGGGCGAGTAGTTGAACACCCAGGCCTTGTCGGCAAACGACAGCAGGTTGGTTTCGTAGCTGGTGCCGTACACCGGCCGCGACGATACGATGCGGGCCGTAGCCTGATAGGTACCGGCCTGCGGTACGGCCGTAATGCCCACGAAGATGCGGCACCGGATGCGCTCCTCGGGCCGGTACGTCTGGTTGGTCCAGGCCCGCGTATTCAAAAACGACTGCATGTCGTTTTTCATCTGCTGAATCAGCTGCCGGTCCGAAATGTTGACGTTTTCCGCCGTAATCTGCACTTCGGCCAACAGTTCCTGGGCCTGCCCGGCCGAGGGAGCCAGCAGCGTGAGCACAAACAGCAGCGGAAGCAGGATTTTACGCATTGCGAAGGGAAAGGCAGGCAAAAACGGTTCGGACAATATCGTGGGCCACGGCAGACTTAGGCTTCAGCTCAAAGATAGTCTTTTGGCCGGCCGCGTCCAGCAGCGTCACTTTGTTGGTATCGTGGCGGAAGCCCGCGCCCGGGTCGCGCAGGGAGTTGAGCACAATCAGGTCGAAATTCTTGCGCCGCAGCTTGCCCTGGGCGTGGGCTTCCTCGTCATTGGTTTCTAACGCAAAACCCACCGAAAATTGTTCAGCGCGCTTGGTTTGTCCCAGCGCGGCGGCAATGTCCACGTTCTTGACCAGCTCCAGGGTCAGCGTGTCGCCATCCTTTTTGATCTTGTTCGGCGCCACGTCGCGCGGGCGGTAGTCGGCCACGGCGGCGGCAAACACCCACACGTCGGCCGTGGGGGCGGCGGCGGCGGCGGCGGCGTACATCTGGGCGGCCGTTTCCACCCGCGTCGTCCGGATCTGGGGGTTGGCCGGGTCGGGCAGGTTGGTGGGGCCGCTGATGAGCGTGACCTGGGCCCCGTTCTCGGCAAACACTTCGGCCAGAGCGTAGCCCATTTTGCCGGTGCTGTGGTTGCCGATAAACCGCACCGGGTCAATCGGCTCGTAAGTCGGCCCAGCCGTGATTAGAACGCGCATTATGTCGAATTGCTTGGCGGGTAAAAATAAAGCAGAACGTCATGCTGAGCGAAGCGCAGCATCTCTACCGCAATAGTATCTGATTACCATTGCCCGCGAGATGCTGCGCTTCGCTCAGCATGACGTTCCGGGGTTGTTCATGCGCTAAAAAACCGCTCCAGCTCCGCCACGATATCCTCAGGCTCGAGCATGCGGCCGGGGCCCGACAGCCCGCTGGCCAGCTCCCCCACCGGCGACTCCAGCACGTGGTTGCCGAAGCTGCGCAGCCGCTCGAAGTTCTGGATCACGGCCGGATGCACGTACATGTCCAGGTCCATAGCCGGGGCCAGAAACACCGGGCAGCGGGCCGACAAATACACGGCCGCCAGCAGGTTGGGGCAGTGCCCGTTGGCCAGCTGGGCCACGGTGTTGGCGCTGGCCGGGGCCACAACCAGCGCGTCGGCCCAGAGGCCCAGCTCCACGTGGTTGTGCCAAAGGCCGGCGGCTTCGTCGCGCAGAAAGCTGGTCAGCACCGGCTTTTTGGAGAGCGTGCCCAGGGTCAGGGGCGTGACAAAGGCCGAGGCCGAGGCAGTCAGAATGACTTGCACCTCAGCCCCGGCCTTGATCAGAAGCCGTACCAGCGTGGCAGCTTTGTAGGCGGCAATGCTGCCGCACACGCCCAGAATAATCTTACGGCCTTGCAGCGGCATTGCCCAGCGTCAGCTACTTATTCGGTAGGACGAGCAACGGGCAGCGCCTCTTCCTCGAGGGTGCGGAACGTTACTTTGCCTTCCAGGAACTCCTCAATGGCGAGGTTGGTGGGCTTGGGCAACCGCTCGTAGTGCTTCGAAATCTCGATTTGCTCGCGGTTTTCGAATACTTCCTCCAGGTTGTCGACCGTGGTAGCAAACTCGGCCAGCTTGCCGTTCAGCTCTTCCTTCAGCTTCACCGAAATCTGGTTGGCGCGCTTCGAGATGATGGCAATCGACTCGTACACGTTGCCGGTTTCGTGGGTGAAGTCCGACATGTTGCGGGTCACGATGGAAGCAGAGACGTTGTTCGGAGTTTTCATATGAGGCTTCTTATTAATGTGCTGATGTGAGGGTAATGTGCTGATGTGCTACTGTATGGTATGTGGAAAATAAATTGATTCATTTCTCACATTCAACCACATTAGCACATCAGCACATTATTTGGCTGCCGTGTCGGCGGGCTTGATTTTGGCAATTTCCTCGCGGGCCGTGGTGTACATGGTTTCCGCGGCTTTCAGGTTGCGGCTCTGCGGGTAGTTGTCGATGAACTGCTGATAGAACGACAGCACTTCCAGATACCGCTCCCGCTGCTTTTCCGGTACGCTTTCCTTGGCTAGGTCGTACTGGGCGTTCAGCTTCAGGAACGAGGCTTCCTCGTTGAAGGCTGAAGCCGGATACTGCTGCTGAAACGAGCTGAAGGCCGTAACGGCAGCCTGGTAGTAGCGCACGTTGTAGTAGAGCTTGGCGCTTTGGAAAGCTTTGTTTTCCAGCTTCTTCTGCAGCTCCTGCGACATATTCTCGGCTTCGGGCCGGAACTGGCTGCTGGGGTAGCGGTTCAGAAACTCCTGAATGGATTCGAGGGCGGAAAAGGTGTTGGTCTGGTCCAGCTCGAACTCCGGCGAGTCGCGAAACAGCGACTTGGCGTGCAGGAAGTTGGCTTCCTCGGCGTAGGTCGAGTTGGGGTAGGTGTCGGCAAACGACTTGAAGTAGTAGGCGCTCAGCACGTAGTTGCGCTGCCGGTAGTTGGTATTGGCGAAGTAGAACTGGGCTTTTTCAGCCTCCGGACGGCCTTTCAGCAGCGGAATCAGGTCTTCGAGCAGGGTACCGGCCTTGAAAAAGTCGCCTTTCTCGTAGTACTGCACTGCGGCCTCGTACTTCTTGTTGACGTCGCTGCTTTTGAGCAGCTTTTGGTAGCCGGTGCACGAGCCAAGCAGCAACGTACTCAGGAACAGAACAAAGAAGGCAGGGCGAAAAGACAGCATAAGGGGGACAAAGGTAGCGGATTACGGGGCCGAATCAAAGGTGGCTCCGGGAAGGTCTATTTACGGGCCCGCACGGGGGCTTTTAGCGTGGCAGCTGGTTTGGGCGCGGGCTTCGCGGCCGGCTTGGCCGGAGCGGCTTTCACTGGCGCGGCTTTAGTTTTAGCCGGCGCCGTTTTGGCCTTGGTTTTTACGGTTGTTTTGGGTTTGGCTTTTACCTTGGGCTTGGCCTTAGCCTTCACGGGCGCGGCGAAGTGCTTGCCCAACACCAGCTTGCGGGTGGGCCGTTCCGGGGCCCGCCAGATAAAGCCCTTGAGCTTTTCGTCTTCCGCTTTCAGCTCGTGGGGCGGAATAAAGCTGGCATCGGGGTTGGTCAGAAACGTAATGGTTTGGAGCTTGTTGTCGGCGAAGCGCAGGGCCATGTTGGCACTCACGGCCTTGTTGAGGCCCGTCACGGCCGTGTCGGCTTCAAGAGCGTAGTAGAGGCTCTCGGCGTTGCCAAGCACGTCCACTTTTTTTATTTTGTTGTCGACGAAGTAGGCCACCATGTTGCGCCCCTTCACCTGGTTGTAGTTCAGAATCGTGTCCTGCCCGATGATAAACGAGTTGGCGTACAGGCGCATCTGGTCAATTTTGCCCTTGCGCTGCCGGATTTCCATGCTGTCGGCCGTGAGCTGGTTCTGCTCCGACCACAGCACCGGCCGCTTGTTCAGGTAGATGATGGAGTCCTGCCGGTCGTAGGTCAGCGAGTCGCAGCGGCCCTGCAAGTCCTTGCGGAAAATCTTCACCCGGGGGTAGGCATACAGCACGCCGGCCGCGTTTTTGGGTGGGCGGCCCTCCACGCTCACCAGCGTGTCGGCGGCCAGGTAGAGCGTGTCGTTGTCGGAGATGTTGCGCATCACCGGGCTGCTGCCGTACACCTTGGCCCGGCCCTGGGCCCGCCAGTAGCGGCCCACGTCGCCGCGCAGCACGATGTTATCCTTCTTCGAAGTCATCGAGACGTGGCCGGTGGCCACGCCGTACTGCCGGGCTTCGTCGTACACCAGCTTGTCGCCGCCGAGCAGGTAGTTCGGGGTTTCGATCTTGGCGTTGCGCTGGAAGTTGGAAACCTTGGTGCGGGTGTTGTAGGTGCCATTTTCGGCGTAGAGGTTGCCCTGCTTGCCCGTGATGCGCGTGGGCCCGAAGAAGTAGGCAATCTTCGACACGGTATTGTACTGCAGCGTGTCGGTGTCGATGTTGTTTTCCTTGGTCACCAGCTTCACGTTGCGCTTGAAGCTGAACACCTTAGAGGTGGTGTTGTAGTAGCCAAACTGGCTGTCGAGCGTGTTTTCGGGGTCGACGAGGTGGCCGCCGGTGCTGTAGTAGGCCAGGTTTTTATTCAGGTCGTAGTCGAGCAGGCTGGTAGTCAGCGTCATGCGCGGGTCGCGCATCACCACGTTGCCGGTCATGCGGGCCTTGCGGGTGTCGCCGTCGTAGGTGGCATGGTCGCCGGTGATGGTCACGGTATCGTTCTGCACGATGCGCACGTTGCTGAAGGCTTCCAGCGCGTTTTTCTCCAGGTACTGGTAGGCCGAGTCGCAGTAGAGCAAGGTGGTGCCCTGCTTAAAGCTCACGTTGCCAATCAGCTTGCGGATTTCTACGCCGTTGAAGGTGCCGCCCACCAGCTTCTCGGTGCCGGGCAGCAGCTCGATGCGCTGCCCTTTCGGCGGCGTGGGCTGGGCCGCGGCCGGCCGGCCGGGGCGCTGCTGGGCCGGGCTGAGCAGGGGGAGCCCGGCGAGAAGAAACAGAAAAAGAAACTTTATAAACCGCATTTCGGGGGCAAAGGTACGGAAGGCCCGCTGGTAACGCCCATCTTTGCAGGCTAGTGCCCACCGTTGCCTTCCTTGAATCAGTTTTTCTATGCTTGAGCGTGTCCGTCAGTTTATTACAGAGCAGGAGCTTTTCGACCCCGCCACCGCCTACATTCTGGTAGCCGTCAGCGGCGGCATGGACTCGGTGGTGCTGGCCGACGTGCTGCACCGCCTGGAAATCAAGTTTGCCATTGCCCACTGCCACTTCGGCCTGCGCGGCGAAGAAGCCGACGCCGACGAGGAATTTGTGCGCAAGCTGGCTAAAAAGTACGACGTGCCCTACTTCGCCGAGTTCTTCCAGACCAAGGAGTTTGCCGCCCAGGAAGGAATTTCGACCCAGATGGCGGCCCGCACCCTGCGCTACGCCTGGTTTGAGCGGATCCGTGAGACCCAGCAGTTCGACTACGTGGCCACGGCCCACCACCAGCGCGACGCGGCCGAAACCATGCTGCTTAACCTGACCCACGGCACCGGCCTGGCGGGTTTGCACGGCATCCGGGCCAAAAATGGCCGCATCGTCCGGCCCCTGCTGGGCATGGGAAAGGAGGATCTGTACGACTACCTGGTGGAAAACCGGCTGATTTGGCGCGAGGATGCCTCCAACGACAGCACCCTCTACCAGCGCAACCGCCTGCGCCACGACGTGCTGCCCGTGCTGCGCGCCATCAACCCCAACCTCGATCAGACCCTGCAGATTACGGCCGAGCGGGTGGGCGGAGCCGAGGAAATCCTGCGCCGCTACGTGGAAGAAACCCAGGCCGCCACGCGCCGCGACGAAGCCGACGTGACCTACCTCAACATCCCGACCTTGCAGCGCACGGCCGCCACCACCCTGGTGCTGCACGAGCTGCTCAAGCCCTTCGGCTTCTCCTACCTGGTCGTGAAAGACATCGTGGCGGCCTTCGGGGCTGAGTCGGGCCGCCGGTTCGAGTCGCCGACGCACCTGCTGGTGAAAGACCGGGAGCAGCTGGTCATCAAGCCCCGTAGCCTGACCAAGTTCGGCACCTACCAGCTACAGGCCGGCCAGACTGAGCTGAAAGCTGAGGGCCTGAACCTGCGGGCCGAGCTGAGCGAAGCGGCGGGCCTGGGCGAGATTCCGCGCAGCAAACAGGTGGCCGCGCTGGATGCCGACAAGCTGAGCTTTCCGCTCACGGTGCGGCGCTGGCAGGAAGGCGACTGGTTTATGCCCATCGGCATGAAGGGCAAAAAGCTGCTGTCCGACTTCCTGATCGACCAGAAAGTGCCGCTCAACCTCAAGGACGACGTGCGCGTGCTCGTCACGGCCGACCAGAAGATTGCCTGGGTTATCGGCTTCCGGCCCGACGAGCGGTTTAAGCTCACGGAGGAAACCCAGCGCGTGCTGACCCTGCGGCGCATGTAACGGCCTTCCGGCAACGTTGCCGTAACTTGTTCTAGGCCGCTCCGGCTTTTCGCTTACTTTTACGGCCGCGAACTAAATTCTCAACACCCAACCCATTACCGATGAAAGTTACCGTAGTTGGAGCTGGCAACGTAGGCGCTACTTGCGCCGACGTTTTGGCCACCCGCGAAATCGCCAACGAAGTTGTTCTGGTTGATATTAAGGAAGGCTTCGCCGAAGGCAAAGCCCTGGATATCTGGCAAAAGGCCCCCATTATCGGTTACGACACCCGCACCGTTGGCGTAACGAACGACTACAGCCGCACCGCTGACTCGGACGTGGTGGTCATCACCTCGGGCCTGCCCCGCAAGCCCGGCATGACCCGCGACGACCTGATTTCGACCAACGCCGGCATCGTGAAATCGGTAACGGAGCAGGTGGTGAAATACTCGCCCAACGCTATTATCATCATCGTGTCGAACCCCCTCGACGTGATGACCTACCAGGCCCACCTCACCTCGGGCCTGCCCCGCGAGAAGGTGTTCGGCATGGCCGGCATCCTCGACACGGCCCGTTACCGTGCCTTCCTGGCCGAGGCCCTCAACGTTAGCCCCAAAGACATCCAGGCGGTGCTGATGGGTGGCCACGGCGACACGATGGTGCCCCTGCCCCGCTACACCACCGTGGGCGGCATTCCCGTAACCGAGCTGATCGGCAAGGAAGAACTCGACGCCATCGTGCAGCGCACCGCCGTGGGTGGTGGCGAGCTGGTGAAGCTGATGGGCACTTCGGCCTGGTATGCGCCCGGCGCCGCCGCGGCTCAGATGGTAGAAGCCATCCTGCGCGACCAGCGCCGCGTGTTCCCCGTCTGCATCAAGCTGGAAGGTGAGTACGGCATCGACGGCGTGTACTTGGGCGCTCCGGTTATCCTGGGCAAAAACGGCATCGAGAAAGTTATTGAGCTTCAGCTCAACGACGAGGAAAAAGCCCTGCTCGAAACCTCGCGTGGCCACGTGAAAGAAGTAATGGACGCGCTGGACAACATGAGCAAGGCTACCGCCTAACTCTGCCTGACCTCGCGCTTACCATAGAAGCGGCCGTTCTGCCAAGGCAGGGCGGCCGCTTTTTTTATCTTCGCTCCCGTCCACTCCTGCCCTCGCCGCCATGACTGCCGCTACGCTCGAAAAAACCCTGCACACTCTCTCCGACCCCGCCCGGGCCATACTGCTGCAACGCTTTTTCAAGACCGGCCCGGGCGAATACGGCGCCGGGGACCAGTTTCTGGGCCTGACCCTGCCCCAGCAGCGCGAAGTAGCCCGCCAGTTTCGGGAGCTGCCTTTGGCCGAGGCCGAGCAGCTGCTGGCCAGCCCCTGGCACGAGGTGCGCCAAACGGCGCTGATTATCTGGACGCTGCAGTTTCAGAAAGCCGGGCCGGCCGGGCGGCAGGCCATTCACGCGGCCTACCTGCGCAGCCGGGCGCGCGTCAACAACTGGGACCTGGTGGATATCACCTGTCCGCTGCTCATCGGCACCTACCTGCTCGATAAGGACCGTACGCTGCTCTACGAGTTAGCCGCTGAAAACCACCTTTGGAGCCAGCGCATGAGCATTGTCTCGACCTTGGCTCTGATTCGCAAGGGGCAGTTTCAGGATACGTTCGGCGTGGCTGAATTACTCCTCTCCCACCCCCACGACCTGATTCACAAAGCCACGGGCTGGATGCTGCGCGAAGTGGGCAAGCGCAACGAGCCGGCCCTGGAAGAGTTCCTGACCGACCACCACGGCCAGCTGCCGCGCACGGCCCTGCGCTACGCCATTGAGAAATTCACCCCGGCGCAGCGCCAGCACTACATGCGGAAATAGCACCGGTTTGAACAGTCAACTAACAGAACGTCATTCCGAACGCAGTGAGGAATCTCGCGTGCTGAGGTTGAATTACTAACTCAACTAAACACGCGAGATTCCTCGCGGGGCTCGGAATGACGTTCTGTTGGTTGACTGATTTCTCGGATGCTACTTCTGGCTGGCTTTAAACAGCTTCTGCTTTTCCTCCTTCGACAGGCTTTCGTAGCCGGAGCGGGAAATCTTGTCCAGAATCAGGTCTATTTCCTCCTGCTCGGGGCGGGCCAGGGTGCTTTTCTTGGCGGCCGGGGCCTCGGCTGCGCGGCTGCGGTGCGTCACGCTCATGCGCGGCCTGCCCGACACGATATTGGCCACGAAGTCGCCGACGGCCTGCACGGGGCGGCCCAGGTCGCGGCCGGCCTGTAGCTGCTTGATGAAGATGAAGCCCAGCAGCGCCCCGCCGATGTGGGCCAGCTCGCCGCCCGGGTTGCCCCCGTTGATGCCGGCAATAGAAACCAACACCACCACGGCCGCTATGTATTTGATTTTCACCGGCCCGACCAGAATCAGGTTGAAGGTGTAGTCGGGCAGCAGGGTGGCGGCGGCCACGATAATGGCCGTAACGGCGGCCGAGGCACCCACGATGGGAATGCCCAGCCGAACCTGAAACACGGGCAGCAGGTTGAAGCTCAGCAGGAAAAAGACGGCCCCGACCAGCGCGCCGAGAATGTAGAGGCTCACCAGCTTGCGGTTGCCCAGGTATTCCCGGATCAGCATGCCAAACCAGTAGAGGTTCAGCATGTTGAAGATAATGTGCAGGAAGCCTTCGTGGGTGAAGGCGTAGGTCAGGATGGTCCAGGGGTGGCGCAGCAGGCTGGGCAAATCGGAGGGCATGGCCAGCTGGCGCATCACCACGTCGTAGGCGCCGCTGGCTCCGCCGATGTAGAGAATGGCTTTCAGCACGATCAGGACGGCAAACACCAGCACGTTGAGCAGCAGCAACTGGTTCAACGCGTTGTCGCGCCGACTGAAGGCCGTGCGGATATCATTGACAATACTCATGGTTGAGCGGAGAGGCTAGTAGAAACGGGAGCGGCCCCGCTCCCAGAATTTTAACACAATAAACCCAATCAACAATCCGCCCAAGTGGGCAAAGTGCGCCACATTGTCGCCCGGCACCCGGTGCACGCCGCTGTAGAGCTCATACAGCGCGTAGAGGCCCACAAAGTACTTGGCCTTAATGGGAAAGGGAAAGAAGAGCAGCATGAGCTCCGTGTTCGGAAACAAGTAGGCAAAGGCGAACAGCAACCCAAACAAAGCCCCGGAAGCCCCCAGCATCGGCGAGTTCAGGCCGGCGGCAAACACTTCCCGCATCGAAGTCAGCGCGCCCTGAATCAGCTGCTGGTCGTCGGGAGTTCGGTGCAGCTGCTGCACCACGGGCTTAAAGGCGTCTTTGTAGTTGGGCAGGTTCTGATCCACGAAATCCTGCAGGTTCACGTCCGTGGGGTTTTGCTGGAACGCCTCGATTCCCTGCCGCATCTGGTTCAGCTCGTAATAGCGCACCCCGGAGTAGAGCACTCCCGCCCCGATGCCGCAGATCATCCAGAAGGTCAGAAACCGGTTGCCGCCCCAGCGCTGCTCCAGCAGCGGCCCGAAGGAAATCAAACCGAACATGTTGGAAAACAAGTGACCCAGGCCGCCATGCATAAACATGTAGGTCACGAACTGCCAGGGCTGGAAGAACTCGGAGGTAACCGGAAACAGGGCCAGCATATTCATCTGGTGCGGCAGCTGCGTCTGGAGCAGGTACACGCCGATGTTGATGAAAAGCAGGACGCGTACCGTCGGGGTAAGATTGAACATGCCGGGGGGGTCGGGGCGAAATCAGGGTTTACGGAAAAGGTCCTGGAGCTGGCTAAGCTCCATCAGCACCAGGGTCCGGCGGCCGTCGGGGGTGTAGCTGGGCACCGAGCAGGCAAAGAGCCGGTCGACCAGGGCCGTCATTTCCAGATCCGATAACCGCGCATTGTCGCTGTTGGTTGCCAGGCGGCGGGCCAGGGCCCGCACCAGCTGCTCGCGCCGGTCGAGGCGCACGGGCCCGGCGTGGGTCCGAAACTGCTCAATGAGCCCTTCCAGCAGCTCCCGCTCGTCGCGGTTGGCCACGTCGGCCGGAATGCCTTCCACGGCAATGGTGTTGGGCCCAAACTCCTGGAAGCGGAAGCCCAAATCGTGCAAGGGGGCCGACACCTCGCGCAGAATGGCGAAATCCTGGGGCGTGAAGGTGACGGTGCGCGGAAACAGCAGCGTCTGGGAGCTGCCGCTCTGCCTCTCCAGGGCCTGGGCGTACTGCTCGTAAAGGATTCGTTCCCGGGCCGCCACCTGGTCAATCAGCATCATACCCGACTTCACCGGCACCACCAGGTACTGCTGGTTGATCTGCACGACGCGGTTGCCGGGGCCGGTGGTTTGCTCGGGTAAGGGCAGTTCGGGCGCCGCCTCCCGGGCCGGCACGGGGTTCGAAACGACCAGCGGATTAGTCGCCTTTTCGAATTTCTCGACCGTTTCGGGCGCTTCCGCCTCCGGCAGATCTGGCACGATGGTTTGGCCCAGCGACTTGTAGAAAGCCTCCAGCTCGCGCTTGGCCTGCTCGGTGGGGCGCGGGGGCAGCACACGTTCCGAGCCGCCACCGCTCTTGCTGCCTTCCTTCGGGGCCGGGGCCGCCGCCCGGGCCGCCGCCGAGGCCAGGGCATCGGGCCGGTAGTCGTCGCCGAATGGGTTGGCGTTGGGCGACGCCCGCAGCGGCTGAATGGGCGCGAAGTTCACGTCGCCCTCGAAGTCCAGGGACGGGGCCATGTTGTGCAGGCCCAGGCTTTGCTTCACGGCGGCCCGCACAATGGCGTACACGGTTTTCTCGTCCTCGAACTTGATTTCCGTCTTGGTGGGGTGCACGTTGATGTCGATGGCCTTGGGGTCGAGCTCCAGAAACAGCACGTAGAAGGGGTGCGTGTCTTTGGGCAGCAGGCCTTCGTAGGCGGCCAGCACGGCGTGGTTGAGGTAGGCCGAGCGGATAAAGCGGTTGTTGACGAAGAAAAACTGGTCGCCCCGGCTTTTCTTGGCCGACTCGGGCTTGCCGATGTAGCCTTTCACCGAAATAAAGGGCGTCACTTCCTCGCACTGGGCTAGCTGCTCCTTGTAGCCGTTGCCGAGCAGGGCCACGATGCGCTGGCTGAGGCGGCCAGCCGGCAGGTTGAAGACTTCCAGATCGTTCTGGTAGAGCGAAAAGGCAATCTGGGGATTCGATAGGGCCACGTGCTGGAACTCATCCAGGATGTGACGCATCTCCACCGCGTTGGTTTTCAAGAAATTGCGCCGGGCCGGCACGTTGTAGAACAGGTTCTTGACGCTGATGCTGGTGCCGTCGGGGCAGGCCACGGGCTGCTGGCTCATCACCTGCGAGCCTTCGATGAGCAAGAGTGTGCCCGTGTCCTGGTCGCGCTGCTTGGTGCGCAACTCCACCTGGGCCACGGCCGCAATGGAGGCCAGGGCTTCCCCGCGGAAGCCCAGGGTCCGGATTTTAAACAAATCTTCGGTGGTGCGAATCTTACTGGTGGCGTGCCGCTCCAGGCTCATGCGCGCATCCGTAGGGCTCATGCCCGCGCCGTTGTCGACGACCTGCACGAGCTGCTTGCCGGCTTCTTTCACAATAAGCTGCACCTGGGTAGCCTTGGCGTCGACGGCGTTTTCGAGTAGCTCTTTCACTACCGACGCCGGACGCTGGACCACCTCCCCTGCCGCAATCTGGTTGGCAAGGTATTCGGGGAGCAACTGAATTACATCCGCCATCGACCGGGAACTGAAGGTGATACTGAACTGGTTAGCAACGCTACTTACGGAAGCCGCGGGTCGAAAAACGTCCGACCTCGGGATTTTCTCCGTAAGTTTGCGGCCAACTTTTGTGTGCGCCGCGCCATACGGTTCTCCGTTTTGGCGCGTTAGAAGAAAGGAAAACAGGGAGCAGAAAGCCACGCGTGGCGGCCAAATCCCTGGCACGGTTTTCCTTTCGGAAGAACACAAAAGTAGGGCTATTTCCGCTCAGATTCAACTTTACGACGCTACCACGGGAGTCAATGCTCAAGGAATTTCGGATCAGTCTCTTACTGGTACTACTGGCTGTTACGGGTCTGATCGTCTCGTCGTCGGCACCCAAGGATAAGGACGTGCGGCCGATTTCGGCCGCCGAGCAAACCTGGGTCGACAGCGTCTTTGCCACCCTTACTCCCGACCAGCGCCTGGGGCAGCTGTTCATGGTGGCCGCGTATTCCAACAAGGATAAAAAGCACGTGCAGCGCCTCGACGAGCTGGTCAAAGCCTATGGCATCGGCGGCGTGATGTTTCTGCAGGGCGGCCCCAAGCGGCAGGCCCTGCTGACCAACCGCTACCAGGCCGAGGCCAAAGTGCCGCTGCTGGTAGCCATGGACGCCGAGTGGGGCCTCGACATGCGCCTGGACTCCTCGATGCACTTTGCCAAGCAGATGACGCTGGGCGCCATGGACGACGACCAGTACGTGTACCAGATGGGCCGCGAAATTGCCCTCAAGCTCAAGACCCTGGGCGTGCACGTGAGCTTTTCGCCCGTTATCGACGTCAACTCCAACCCCGACAACCCGGTTATCGGCAACCGCTCGTTTGGCGAAAACAAGGAGCAGGTGGCCAAGCGCGGCGTGGCCTACATCCGGGGCCTGCAAGACCACGGCGTGATGGCCGTGGTGAAGCACTTCCCCGGCCACGGCGACACCGACGTGGACTCGCACGTGGCCCTGCCGGTTATCAACTCCGACCTGGCCCGGCTGACCAACGTAGACCTGTATCCGTTTCAGCAGGCGTTTCAGTCGGGGGTGATGGGCGTGATGGTGGGCCACCTCTACATGCCGCTGTTCGACACGGTGCAGTCGGTGTCGGCCACCATTTCCCGCAACCTGGTGACGGGCATGCTCAAGGAGAAAATGGGCTACAAGGGCCTGGTTTTCACCGATGCGCTCAACATGAAGAGCGTGGCTAACCTGTATAAGCCCGGCGAGCTGGACGCCCTGGCGCTGCTGGCCGGCAACGACGTACTGCTGTTTTCGGAAGACGTGCCGATGGCCCTGCAACGCATCCGCGAGGACGTAGCCGCCGGCAAAATCAAGCAGGAAGACATCGACCAGCGGGTTCGGAAGATTCTGCGGGCCAAGTACTGGGCCGGGCTGAACCGCTACCAGCCCATCGACGTGCCCAACCTGTCGGAAAACCTGAGCCGGCCCGCGAGCCGCACCGTGCAGCAGCAGATTTATGAGCATGCCGTGACGGTGGTAAAAAACGAGGACGACATCCTGCCCTTCCACCGCCTCGACACCCTGCGCATTGCCACCGTTACCATCGGCACCGGCGCGGGCAGCACCCTGGGCACCATCATGAACAAGTACCAGAACGGCACCGTGTACTCGGTGCCAAACCGGTACGCCGTCGACTCGACCTTCGCCCGGATTCAGACCCGCCTCGCGCCCTACAACGTGGTGGTGGTGAGCCTGCACGGCATGAACAATACGCCCGCCCACAACTACGGCATTGGCGAAGGGGCCCTGAAATTCCTGAAAGAGCTGCAGGCCAACCCCAAGCTGAAAACGGTGGTGGTGGTGATGGGCAACGCCTACGCGCTGAAATACGTGGAGGAGATGCGCAACGTGGTGTGCGGCTACGAAGACAACTACGCCTCCCAGTTGGTCGTGCCCCAGGTGCTGTTTGGGGCCCTGCCCGCCAAGGGCCGCCTGCCCGTCACGGTGTCGCCGACGCTGAAAGCCGGCCTGGGCCTTCCCACGCCTGATTTCCGCCGCCTGCGCTACGCTACGCCCGAAAGTGAAGGGCTCGACTCCAAAATCCTGAGCCAGATCGACAACATTGCCCTCGAATCGGTGGCGTACGCGGCGGCCCCGGGCTGCCAGGTGCTGGTGGCCAAGGATGGAGCCGTGGTATTTGACCGCAGCTACGGCTACTGCACCTACGACAAAACCCGGCCGGTGGAAAGCACCACGCTCTACGACCTGGCCTCGGTAACGAAAGTAGCCGGCACGCTACAGGCCGTGATGTACCTCAAGGACCAGGGCAAAATTGACCTCGACGCGAAAGTAGCCGACTACCTGCCCGAGCTGAAGAACTCGAACAAGAAGGACATGACGGTGCGCGACGTGCTGCTGCACCAGGCCGGCCTCAAGCCCGGCATCCCGACCTGGGAGCGGACCGTGGGGAAAAACGGCCTCAAGCCGACCTTCTACGCCAGCACCCGCTCCGACGACTTCCCCAACGAAGTAGCCCCCGGCACGTTCAGCACTAAGGCCGTCGACGACTCGGTCTGGACCTGGATTGTGCACAGCGGCATGCTGCCCAAAGTGAAAGGCAAGTACCCCATCGAGTACAGCGACCTGAGCTTCATGGTGCTGAAACGCTTAAGTGAGAAAGTCCTGAACGAGCCCATCGACGCTTTCCTGGAGCGGACGTTTTACAAGCCCCTAGGCCTGGCGTCGATGACGTACAACCCGCTGGAGCGCTTCCCCAAATCGTGCATCGCGCCCACCGAAAACGACACGTACTTCCGCAAAACCCAGCTCCAGGGCACCGTGCACGACCAGGCCGCGGCCCTGCTGGGCGGCGTAGCCGGGCACGCGGGCCTGTTTGCCAATGCTAACGACCTAGCCGTGCTCATGCAGATGGATTTGCAGAACGGCCGCTACGGCGGGCAGCGCTACTTCCAGACGCCGGTCGTGACCGAGTTTGCGCGGCCCCAGGTGGCGGGCAACAAGCGCGGCATGGGCTGGGACCACGGCAACCCCGAGAAGCCCGAAGGCCCCACCTCCAACCTGTCGCCGGCCAGCACCTTTGGCCACACCGGCTTCACGGGCACCTGCGTGTGGATGGACCCCGAAAACAAAATCCTCTACATTTTTCTTTCCAACAGAGTGTACCCCGACGGCGGCAACAACAAATTGCGCCAGTACAACATCCGCACGCGCATCCACGACGTTATTTACAAGTCTTTACAAAAGACATGATCTGTTGCCCAGCATTTCTGTTTCTTTGACTCCGCAATCGGCGGTGAGGCGCTTTCCTGAGCGACTTGCCGCCGATGTTGTTTTCCAGCTCTCCCCCCTGCCCCATGAATATCGGAATTGTCTGTTACCCTACTTTTGGCGGCTCCGGCGTAGTAGCCACGGAGCTGGGTAAAGCTCTGGCGTTGAAAGGCCACCGCGTGCACTTCATCACCTACAGCCAGCCCGTCCGGCTCGACTTCTTCAACGAGAACCTGTTTTACCACGAGGTCTACATTCCGCCCTACCCGCTGTTCCAGTTTCCGCCCTACGAGTTGGCCCTGGCTTCCAAGATGGTCGACATTGTGCAGAATGAGAAGCTCGACGTGCTGCACGTGCACTACGCCATTCCGCACGCCTCGGCGGCCTACATGGCCAAGCAGATTCTGCGCACCAAGGGCATTACCATCCCGGTCATCACCACCCTGCACGGCACCGACATTACCCTCGTGGGCAAGGATGCCAGCTACGAGCCGGTCGTCACGTTCAGCATCAACCAATCGGACGGGGTAACGGCCGTGTCGGCCGATCTGCGCAAGGAAACCTACGAGTACTTCGCCATCGAGAAGGACATCGAGGTGATTCCCAACTTCATTAACCTGGAGCGGTTTAAAAAGCAGAACAAGGGCCACTTCAAGGCCGCCATTGCCCCCGAGGGCGAAAAGCTGCTGGTGCACACCTCCAACTTCCGCTCCGTGAAGCGCGTCGACGACGTGGTGCACATCTTTGCCGGCGTCCGGAAGCAGATTCCGGCCAAGCTGCTGCTCGTGGGCGACGGGCCCGACCGGCCCCGCATTGAAAAGCTGTGCCGCGACATCGGCTACTGCAACGACATCCGCTTCCTGGGCAAGCTCGAAGCCGTGGAGGAGGTGCTCAGCATCGCCGACCTGTTCTTGATGCCTTCCGAAAAGGAAAGCTTCGGTCTGGCCGCCCTGGAAGCTATGGCCTGCGAAGTGCCGGTCATCAGCACCAATGCCGGCGGCATTCCCGAGTTGAACGTGCACGGCGTGACGGGCATGATCAGTGAAATCGGCGACGTGGAGGACATGGTCCAAAATGCCCTCTACGTGCTGGAAGACGAGAATCTACCGCGCTTCAAGCAAGCCGCCCGGGCCCGGGCCGAGGAGTTTGCCGTCGAAAACATCGTGCCTCTCTACGAAGCCTGCTACCAGCGCGCCATCGACGCCCAGCTAGCGGCGGTGTGATTTAGTTGTTAGTTGTTAGTTGTCAGTTGTTAGTTTTTTCTGATCCTGACAAACACAGAAAAAAGCCTGCTCGAAAAATCGAGCAGGCTTTTTTGTTAGGCCGATTATTCAAACGACCTAACAACTGACAACGAGCAACTAAACTCAGAACAACCCCGCGGCCTCGCGCTTCACGGCCAGCAGGGCCTGGGTGGTGGGGTCTACTTCGTCGGCAATGAGGGTTTCGAGGATGCGCTTGGCCAGCTCGGTACCGCGGGCCTGCTGGGGCGTGGCCAGGGCGTGGTAGGCCTTGTTGATCATCGTCAGGATGTTTTCCTTGGCCTGCTTCACCTGCTCCCAGGTTTCGGGGCTCATGTAAAGCTGCTGGCTGAGGTTGTGCTCAAACTCGGCCCGGATTTCGGTGAGCAGCACCCGATGGTACTCCGAGGCCGTCTGGCCCGAGCTGCTCAGGCGCACCAGCAGGTTGTTGGGCGTGATGCGCTCCAGCAGCAAGGTTACCCGCTCATAGGCTTGCAGGCGCAGGGGCAGCGTGGTTTTGGAGTTCTCCAGGCGCAACTCAATCAGGCGGCGCTGCTGCTCCTTTTCCAGGTAGTTCTGAATCAGGTAAAACAGGGAGCCAGCCACGATAAGAGCCGGCAGGATGATCTTGAGCAAATCGAAAATGTACGCGGTGGTGTCCATGCGGAAAGGAAAACTGCTATTTTAGAGGCAACAAGGTCGGGAAATATTCGGTGAACCGGATACGCGCCCTTGCTGTTCTATACGCGCCGGAGCCAATGGCGTCTGCCGAAGGCTTCGTATCTTTGCGCCTACTCTTCTAACAACGAATGCACTATGGCAACGGCCGTTTCAACTAAAACTGCTCCCATCACCCTCACTCCCGGGGCCTTGGTTGAGGTACGAAATATCATCGAGGACAAGAAAGTGCCGACCGAGTACGGGCTGCGCATCGGGGTGCAGGGCGGCGGCTGTTCGGGCATGAGCTACCTGCTCGGCTTCGACAAGCCCAAGGACAACGACGAGGTCTACGACCTCGACGGCCTGAAGCTCATCATGGATAAAAAGCACGCCATGTACGTGCTGGGCATGGAAGTCGACTTCCAGGACGGCCTCAACGCCCGGGGTTTCGTGTTCAACAACCCCCAGGCCAAAAGCACCTGCGGCTGCGGCTCGTCGTTTTCGGCGTAGCGGCACGGCTCTTCTTCGCCACAAAAAAAGCCCGGACTCCGTCGAGTCCGGGCTTTTTTTGTGGCTTATTGGTTTTTACCCGGCCAAAAAAGCCTCAATGGCGTTCAGGGTGTGGCCGGGGGCGCTCAGCTGCGGGCAGTGGCCGGCAATGGGCAGGGTAACCAGCGTCGCCCCCGGAATGGCGGCCTGCAGGTAAGCCCCGACCTCGGGCGGGGCAATCAGGTCCTGCTCGCACTGCACCAGCAGGCAGGGGTGGCGCACGCCGATTACGTCCTGCCGGTTGTCGGACAAAAACGTGACGCGGGCAAACTGCCGGGCAATGGCGGGGTTGGTCTGGCACAGGCTGTGGGTCAGTTCGGCGGCGAGGGACGGACGGTCGGGGGCACCCATGATAAACGGCCCGAAGGTATCGGCCCAGCCGACGTAATCGGTTTCCATGAAGGTGAGCATGGCTTCCAGGTCGGCGCGCTCGAAGCCCCCGTGGTAGTCCGGCTCATTCAGATAACAGGGCGACGGGCACAGCAACAGCAGCTGTTCGAACAGCTCGGGCTCGGCAATGGCTGCCAGCGCGGCTATCATACCGCCCACCGAGTGCCCAATGGCGGTTACCCGGCTTAGTTGCAGCTCGTGGCAGATGTCGAGCAGGTCCTGGGCGTAGCCCTGCAACGAGTTGTAGCGGCTGGGCTCGTAGGCCGCCGCTACCGACTGGCCCGCCCCGACGTGGTCGTAGAGCACGAGGGTGAAATGCCGGGAGTCGGAAAAGGCCGGAATAAGGTAGCGCCACATGTTCTGGTCGCACCCAAACCCATTGACAAACACGATGACCCGGGGCCCCTGACCGAGCAGCCGGACGTTGTTTCGTTGCTGGATAGTCATAGCGTAATCGGCTGACGAAATAGATAAGCTGAATTATTTACTAATTAAAGTGCAATAAAACAAATATATACATCTATAAATATCCTGTCGGAGCCGGCGGCGCCTACCCGCTACCGGCCTTTACCGTACTTTGCCGGCGCAAACAACAGGTTGGCCCTTCGCTTTTACGATTCGACTATGATACGGTTTCTGGTAGCGTTTTTTCTGCTCGGCTTCGGCGTTACGACCGGCTGGGCCCAGACTTTTACCCCGGCCGAAATTGCCCGCTGGCGGCAGCAGGCCCGGCAGGTCACCATCGTGCGCGACACCTGGGGCGTGCCGCACGTGACGGGCAAAACCGACGCCGACGCGGTATTTGGCCTGCTCTACGCCCAGTGCGAGGACGATTTTGCCCGCGTCGAGGAAAACTACATCGTCAATATTGGGCGACTGGCCGAGGTGGAGGGCGAGGCGGCCATCTACCAGGACTTGCGGGCCCGGCTGTTTCTGGACAGCACCCAGGCCATCAGCATCTACCAGAAAAGCCCGCTGTGGATGAAGCAGCTGCTCCAGGCCTTTGCCGACGGCACCAACTTCTACCTCTACTCCCACCCCACCGTGCGGCCCCGGCTATTGCGCCGCTTCCAGCCCTGGATGCCCTTGATGTTCAGTGAGGGCAGCATCGGGGGCAACATCAGCGTAGTGCCGCTCGAGCGGCTCAAGAACTTTTACAGCCAGCGCAAGTCAACCTCGTGGCAGCGGCCCGACTTCGAGCGGCCCGACCGGGAGCCGGTGGGTTCCAACGGCTTTGCCATTGCCCCCAGCAAAAGCGCCAGTGGCCACGCCCTGCTGCTGATTAACCCCCACACCTCGTTCTACTTCCGCCCCGAAGTGCACGTGAGCAGCGCCGCCGGCCTGAATGCCTACGGGGCCGTGACCTGGGGCCAGTTTTTCGTGTACCAGGGCTTCAATGAGCACTGTGGCTGGATGCACACCTCCAGCTTTGCCGACTCGATGGACGAGTACCTGGAAACCATTGAGCAGCAGGACGGCAAATACCTGTACCGCTACGGCGGCAAGCTGCGCCCCGTGCAGCAGGGCACGATTTCCATTGCCTACAAGCAGGCCGACGGCAGCCTCGGGCAGAAGAAGTTCACTACGTTCCGGACCCACCACGGGCCGGTCGTGGGCCAGCAGGCCGACAACAAGTGGGTGACGGTGCGCATGATGGATACGCCGCTGGAAGCCCTGGAACAGTCGTATCTGCGCACCAAGGCCACGGACTATGCCTCGTTCAGAGAGGTAATGAAGCTCAACGGCAACGCGTCGAACAACACCGTGTTTGCCGACGGCAAGGGCACCATTGCCTACTGGCACGGCAACTTCCTGCCCCGGCGCGACCCGCAGTTCGACTGGAGCATGCCCGTGGACGGCAGCAACCCCAAAACCGAGTGGCAGGGACTGCACAAGGTGGAGGAAATCGTGCAGGTGAAAAACCCGGCCAGCGGCTGGCTCCAGAACTGCAACGCCACGCCCTTCACCGTGGCCGGCCCGAGCAGCCCCAAGCGGGAGCAATACCCCGCCTACATGGCCCCCGACGCGGAAAACTACCGGGGCATCAACGCCGTGCGGGTGCTCAGCCGCAAGCCGCTGTTCACGCTCGATACGCTGATTGCCGCCGCCAAGGACCCGTATCTGGCCGGCTTCGAGGAGCTGCTGCCGGCCCTGGCCAAAGACTTTCAATACCTGCTCGACAGCACCAACCCGCCCGAGGGCGAGGTGGTGGAAGCCATGAAGCTGCTGCGCGGCTGGGACCGGCGCTACAGCAAAACCTCGGTGGCCCAGACCCTGGCTATTTACTGGGGCGAAAGAATCCAGAAGCTGGCCCGCACCCGCGTCACGCCCGATCTGCGGCTGGATAACCTCTCCTTCACGGCCTTCGTCATTGCTAAAACCAGCCCCCAGGAAAAGGCCGCCGCCCTGCAGGAAACCCTCGACGAGCTGACCCGGGACTTCGGCACCTGGAAGATGCCTTGGGGCGAGGTGAACCGTTTCCAGCGCCTGACCGGCAACATCCAGGAAATCTACGACGATAAGCAACCCAGTCTGCCGGTGGCCTTTACCTCTTCGGCCTGGGGCTCGTTGGCGGCCTTCGGGGCCAAAGCCGCGCCCAACACCAAGAAGCGCTACGGCTACGTGGGCAACAGCTTTATTGCCGTCGTCGAGTTTGGGCCCCGCGTGAAGGCCCGCTCGGTGCTGGCCGGCGGCAACCACCACCAGCCCGCCTCGCCCCACTTCACCGATCAAGCCGGGCTCTACGCGGAGGAAAATTTCAAGGACGTGCTGTTCTACCCCGAGGACATCCGCCAGCACGCCGAGCGGACGTATTCGCCGGGGCAGTAGCACCCGGATGTTTCAGGCACAAAAAAAGCCCCGGCAGCAACTGCCGGGGCTTTTTTCGTTGGCTTACATGATGCTTAGTACGGGCTTTTCTCGGTTTTTACGCCAGCCGGCAGCTCAAACGTGGCAGCGGCCAGCTTCATGGCCTTCACTTCGGTAGCCACGCTTTCCATGCTAAACTGCGGGGTATCGACCACAAACTTCAGCGGAATGGCCTTGGTGTTTTTAATCACCTCATACCAGTTGCCAAACTTGTGCTTTTCGTAGAGCTTCGGGTCGAGGGCTAGCTTGGAGGTGAAGTAGTATTTCTGCACACCGCTTTTGCAAGTCAGCGTCAGCTCGTCGCACTTGTAGCCCAGAATCGTGGCAGCGTCTTTTTTCACTTCGGCTTTTAGCACTTCGTCGGGGTTGACGGCAGCATCGTTCCAGATGGCGGCCTCGGAGTTCGACATCTTGGTGTAGAGCTTGTTAGTGTCGGGGCCCGGAAACAGCTGCCACTGCATGAGCGTGCCGTTGTCGATGGTTTTGTAGCTGCCGCCCTTGACGAAATATTCCTGGCTGGTACCCATCATGTCGTTCCACTGCTGGTCGGTTACGTTGGGCAGCTTGGTTTTGTACGAATTGGCGTAGAGGATGCGGCCTTCAAAGTTTTGCGCCAGGGCGCTGACTGTAGTGACGACCCCTAGCAGGAAGGTCAATAGTAATTTCATGGTTACGCGAAAAGTGAAAAACAATAAGAAAAGCAATGGAGCAAGATAGTTACCCAGCCGCCGAAGTTTTCAGCCAAGATCAATAATTCTACTTCCCGACCGGCTTGATGCTCACGGCCGCGCCGCCCCCGGCGGCCAGCTGCAGTTTCAGCACCGTGTTGCTGTCTACCCGCTGCTTGCGGATCTGGTAGGCCATCGGGTTCTTGTCCCAGCTGGCATCAGCGGCGTCGGCGTAGATGGTGGCTTCGTAGGCTTGGCCGGGCGTCAGGAAGTCGAGCTTGACGGTTTGCGGGCGGGCGTTTTCGTCGGTGATGGAGCCCAGGTACCACTCGTCTTTGCCCTTGGCCTGGCGGGCGGTGGTCAGGAACTCGCCGGGCTCGGCCAGCAGGATGCGGGTATCGTCCCAGTCGACGGGCACGTCTTTAATAAACTGGAAGGCGTCGAGGCGCTTTTCGTAGGCTTCGGGCAGGTCGGCGGCCATTTGCAAGGGCGAGTACATCGTCACGTAGAGGGCCAGCTGCTTGGCCAGGGTGGTGTGCACCTGCTTGCCCTTGTTGCGCTCAGGGTTCCAGCTTTCCAGCTGAATCTGGAAGATGCCGGGCGTGTAGTCCATCGGGCCGCCCATGAGGCGGGTGAAGGGCAGGATGGTTTCGTGCTCGGGCGGGTTGCCGCTGCTCCAGGCGTTGAACTCGTTGCCGCGGGCCGCCTCACTAGCCAGCCAGTTGGGATAGGTGCGGTGCAGGCCGGTGGGGCGCACGGCCTCGTGCATATCGACCATAATCTGCTGGCGGGCCATGTTCTCGGCGGTGCGGTTGTAGTGGTTCACCATCCACTGGCCGTCGTGGTGCTCGCCGCGCGGGATGATGCGGCCCACGTAGCCGGTTTTCACCGCGTCGTAGCCGTGCTCTTTCATGAAGCGCAGGGCCTCGTCCTGCCGCCGCTCGTAGTTCGTGACCGAGGAGCTGGTTTCGTGGTGCATCATCAGCTTCACGCCCTTGCCGGCGGCGTAGGCTTGCAGCTCCTGCACGTTGAAATCGGGGTAGGGCGTCACGAAGTCGAACACTTCCTCTTTCCAGTTGCCGGCCCAGTCTTCCCAGCCCACGTTCCAGCCTTCCACCAGCACGCTTTGCAGGCCGTGGCGGGCGGCAAAGTCGATGTAGCGCTTCACATTGGCGGTATTGGCCCCGTGGCGGCCGTTGGGCTTGAGCTTGCTCCAGTCGGTGCCGGCCAGCTTGATGTTGCTGGTGTCGGCGTAGTTCCAGCTGGCTTTGTTCACGTGCATTTCCCACCACACGCCCACGAATTTCTGGGGCTTGATCCAGGCGGTGTTGGTGAGCTGGGTGGGCTCGTTCAGGTTCAGAATCAGCTTGGAGGCCAGCACCTCGGGCGCTTTGTCGCTGACGATGATGGTGCGCCAGGGCGTGTGCTCGGGGGCCTGCAAATAGGCTTTGGCGCCCGTGTTGGTGGCGTCGGGCACGAGCTGGCTGGTCAGGCCGAAGCCTTTGGGTTCCACGTTCAGCATCAGGGCCGGGTAGTTGACCAGGGCCGCCTCGTGAATGTTCACGTAGAGCCCGTCGTCCGACTTGAGCATGAGCGGCGTCTGGATGGTATGGGGCTCGGCTTTCTGCTGAATGACCTCGATGGGCGCGGTATCGACCTCGCTCAGGCGCGAGGTGGTGTAGGTGTACTCGTTGGAGTCGTAGTCGCCCGGAATCCAGAAGGCTTTGTGGTCGGCGGGCAGGTTGAACTCGCTGCGCTCGTCCTGCACCGTGAAATAGGTGAGGCCGGGCTGGGCCGGAAACTCGTAGCGGAAGCCCAGGCCATCGTCGTAGAGGCGGAAGCGCACCACAATGCGGCGCTCTTTCTGGTCGCCCTTGGCGGCCTGGAGCAGCGTCACGGCCAGCTCCTTGTAGCGGTTGCGGATGCTTTTCACCTCGCCCCACACCGGCTGCCAGGTGTCGTCGTGCTGGCTGGAATCGAGGCGGGCAATGGTGAAGTCCTGGTCGAGGCCGGGCTGGTTTTGCAGCAGGATGCCCAGGCGGCTGGGCTGCACCACGGGCTTAGAGCCAAACAAAAGCTGGTAGGTAGGCTGCCCGTCGGAGCCCAGGGCGAAGCGCAGCGTGAGCTTGCGGCCGGGCGAGTGCACGGTATTGACGGGGCCCTCCAGCTCAGCAGGAGCCGAGGACGAGCCCGAAGGCGACGAGCAGGCCGCCAGCAGCAGCAGGGCACCCAGGCGCAGCCCGGTGCTGGCCGTGAGCCACTGGCTCAGGCGGGAAGTGGTAGTCCACATAGGTGGCGAGGTTGAGGTTGCCGGGCAGAGCCGCCCATAAACGCCGCAAGTTATTGTTTCCCGCCGGCAACTGAGCCGCCTTCTTGCCCGGGCGGCGGGGCTTAAAACTCGAAGGTTTCGCAGTGCAGTACCGTGGGCTCGAACTCCAGCAGGTACCGCGCATCCTCGGGGTAGTAGCGGGCCTTGTCGTAGTCGGGGCCGGCAAACTGGCGGATGCTCTCGTAGCTGTCCCAGCGGGTGACGGTCCAGAAGTGGCAGACGTCGCCGGCGAGGCGGCGCAGCACCTGCACGCCGAGGTTGCCGGGGGTGTTTTTGTAGTCGGCAATGCCGGACTGCTGCAAATACTCCAGGTAGGCGTCGGCGTCGAGGGCGGCGGTAGTGCCGTGCCAGATGCGGGTGATGATGGCGGGCATGTCTCTATTCATTATGGCTTGTTACAGAATTGCTTTATTTCCCGTCCCAGGCCCGCTCCGGCGTGAGCTTACGCTTCTTCAGAACAGAAAAGACTTCAACTCCTTCTGGTTGGCTGAATTCTGCCGTAGACTCAATGATGGTCTGGTAACAGTCATCCAAGCTTTCTATTTGCCAGCGCACGAAGTAGCCATCGGAGTTCAGATACGGCTTACCATAGTCGGCACGTGTAGCTTCCAGACGCTCGTAGGCGTCCTCGAAAGAGGCGGCCTTGATTAGCACGTAACGCTCCTCATAGGACTGCATTCCGTGGTCGTCGCCCTCGATTTGAATGGCGACAGTCATTTTTACACAGTAAAACTCCAGCCTTTTCGAAGAGCGCTGCCGCTTCTTTCGAAGGCCGGCAACGTTGAGAATGGATATCCGGTCTACGTCTGGCAACTGGCATAGTACCGGTAGATTTTCGATAACAACTTCCGCTTTCAGACTCCGGGGACGCCGGTGCCCTACGTATTCAATAGTGTGCGACTGAAGCAAGCCGGAACCAACTACTTGGTCAAGATGACCACGCATGAGGTCGTCAATGGCGGCCTTTCTTTTTTCCGGAACCAGATGCTTTAGCTGGTCAACGTCGGGCCAGGGAAAGTGGATGGTTATAGAAGCCACCGCTGAGGCCGCCGCGGTTTCCAGCTTCCACTGGTTTTCATTCAGGATTTTGGACATAGTCAGCGTAGAGCTACGAGTTATTCTTTCGGCCCCTCTCCCCTTTCAAACCGCACCTCCCCGCTCGTGGTCCGGCCGGTTTCGTGCCAGCCCTGGCGGCGGTAAAACGCCTCGGCGCGGGTGCCGGGGGCGGTGCTGAGCCAGATAGGATGCGGGGTTTGCCGGAAATACCAGGTCAGCAGCTGGTCGTGGAGGTGCTTGCCGATGCCCTGGCCTTCGTGGTCGGGGTGCACGAACAGGGCCCAGACGCTGTGGTCCTGCAAGTCGGCAATGGCGAAACCGACTACTGTGCCTTCAGCCGTTTCGCAGAGCCAGCCCCGGCCGCGCCGGGTGAGGTAGTCGACGTAATCAGCGGGCGTCACGCGGGCGGGGTCCGACAGGCGGTTTTCGCGCACGGCCAGCCGCACGAGGCTCAGCTGGGGTATATCGGCAAGAGTGGCCGGGCGGTAGTGCATAGCGGAAATGTACGCAGAACCAGCGTACAGACGCGAAAAACAAGAAACGATGCGGCGAATCGTGGAAGCCGTAGCCGCACCCATCGGAGCCAGGCCGCGAACCGCTGCGGCTACCGCGCGGACCGTTGAAACCAGGCCGCGAACGACCGGAACTACACTGCGGACGACCGGAACTACACTGCGGACGCCTGGAGCTACACCGCGGACGACTGGAGCTACACTGCGGACGACTGGAGCTACACCGCGGACGATTGGGGACGCACCCGCAATGAGTGAGGCCGGGCCGCGGATCGTTGAGCCCACACAGCGGGGTTTTGGTGACCATAGAGCGGGCTTTGACCTGAAAAACCAATGGGAGCCGTTGGGCCCGGAAAACGTATTGTAGCTGATTGGAGTAAGACTCTGAACTATGCCCACCGCTTCGAGCAGCCCTTTTGACCGCGCCACCCTACTGCACCGCCTCACCAGCCAGCCCGAGTGGGACCTGCTCGTTATCGGGGGCGGGGCCACGGGACTGGGCGTGGCGCTGGATGGCCTGAGCCGGGGCTACAGCACGCTGCTGCTGGAGCAGGCCGATTTTGCCAAGGGCACCAGCAGCCGCAGCACCAAGCTCGTGCACGGCGGGGTGCGCTACCTGGCCCAGGGCGACTTGGCCCTGGTGCGGGAGGCGCTGCACGAGCGGGGCTTGCTGCTGCAAAACGCGCCCCACCTGGTCAAAAACCAGGATTTCATTATTCCGAACTACTCGTGGTGGGGTGGGCCGTTTTACACGCTGGGCCTGAAAATGTACGACGTGCTGGCCGGCAAGCGGAGCCTGGGCACGTCGGAGCACCTGAGTCGGGCCGAGACGCTGCGCCGGCTGGGTACGCTCAGGCCGGAAGGGCTGCGGGGCGGGGTGCTCTACCACGACGGGCAGTTCGACGATGCGCGCCTAGCCGTGAACCTGGCCCAGACGGGCATCGAGCTGGGCGGCACGCTGCTCAACCACTTCCCCGTGACGGGCCTGCGCAAGGACGCCCACGGCCGGGTAACGGGCGTAACGGCCACCGACGCGGAAACCGGCCGCTCCTACTCGCTCCGCGCCAAAACGGTGGTGAATGCCACCGGCATTTTCGTGGACGACATCCGGCAGCTCGACGCGCCCGGCACCACGAAGCTGGTGCGGCCCAGCCAGGGCGTACACATCGTGCTGGACCGCGCCTTTCTGCCCGGCGACGCGGCCCTGATGATTCCGAGCACCGACGACGGAAGGGTGCTGTTTGTGGTGCCCTGGCACGGCCGCGTGGTGCTGGGCACCACCGATACGCCTTTGGCAGAAGCCAGCCTGGAGCCGCGGGCCCTGGAGGAGGAAATTTCGTTTATCCTGCGCACGGCCGGCCGCTACCTTTCCCGTCCGCCCCGGCGCCAAGACGCGCTGAGCATCTTTGCCGGCTTGCGCCCCCTGGCCGCGCCCCAGAACGGCTCGGCCCAGACCAAGGAAATTTCGCGCAGCCACAAGATTCTGGTGGCGGCCAGCGGCCTGCTGACCATCACGGGCGGCAAGTGGACCACCTACCGCCGCATGGGCCAGGACGTGGTAGACCGGGCCATTGCCCTGGGCCAGCTGCCGCCCGCCCCCAGCCAGACGGCCCACCTGCCCATTCACGGCGCCCAGCCCACCGCCGACCACAGCGCCCACCTGAGCGTGTACGGCTCCGACCAGCCCGCCCTGCGCCGGCTGATGACCGAGCAGCCCGAGCTGGCCGAAAAGCTGGACGAAGCCCTGGAGTTCTACAAAGCCGAGGTAGTGTGGGCCGCCCGCCAAGAAATGGCCCGCACCGTGGAAGACGTGCTGGCCCGCCGGGTGCGGGTGCTGTTCCTGGACGCCCGCGCCGCCCTGCGCGTAGCCCCGACGGTGGCGGCCCTGCTGGCCCGGGAGCTGGGCCGCGACGACGCGTGGCAGCAGCAGCAGGTAGCCGATTTCTCGCAGCTGGCCCGGGGATATTTGGTGAATTAGTGAATTAGTGAATGAGTGAGTTGATTTCGGCTGTCGTAAGGTCCTTCGCTTTGCTCAGGATGACAGCTGAAATTAAACCACTAAACTCAGCGAGAGTATGCCCTAGCTGAAGCTGTAGGAATAGCCGATTTCCTGGAGGTCGGTGGCCAGCTGCACCCAGTCGGGCAGCTCGTCTACCACGGCCAGCACCAGGGCTTTGGTCAGGGTTTCGCCCCTGTAGATGGGCGCTACGGCTTCGGGCGTAATGGGCTTCCGGTCGGTGTCTTCGGTGAAGTATTCGGTGGCCCACTCGGCGTAGGTTTCCGGCTGGTTGTCCAGAATCTGGAGCAGCTCCTCGGAGCCGTCTTCTTCGGAGCCCAGCACGCCGGTCTGCCAGCCGTGGGCGGGCGTGTACCACAGGCAAAACGTGGTGCCGATGGAATTGACCGGCTCGCCGAACATAAACTCGTCGAAGGCGGCGGGCAGGCCGCGGGTGAGCTGGGCCTTGTCGGGCTGGTCGTACCCGTCGAGGAAGCCGTTGATAACGCAGCCTTCCGGCCGAAACAGAATCAGCATCTGGTCCCCTTCCCCATCGGTCATTTCGAACAGCTCTTCCCCCGGGGCCCAGGCCGGGTTGTAGGAATAGTAGCGGTACTCAAACTCCTGGGAGTTGATGGCGTCGAGCACGGCCAGGGCCTTACACAGGCGCCGGAGCGTGGCGGCATCGGGCAGGGCGGCGGGGTTGCGGGTTGAAAGCATGGGCTGGAGTGTGAAAGGCGAAGCTGTTAATACGTCTTGGTCATGTCCTGGGGTACGACCAGCACGAAATCGGCTTTCTGCGCGTGCTCTTTGTCCAGCCGGCCCAGCTGCGCCTGCAACACGGTGCTAATGGTGCGCACCCGCAGCCCCGGGTTCAGCTGGCGCAGGTAGGCCAGGATTCCGTCGTGGTTGTCGGAGTGGTAGCTGCCGTTGATATGGAGCAGCAGGTGGCCGGCGGGCCGGGCCTGGTTCAGGAAATGGGCCATCGTAGCATCCTTTAGGGCCTGGGCCTGGATGATGTTCTGCACCCCGGCCGCGTGGGCCGCGTCGCCGCCGAACATCTGGGCCATGTTCTTATAGCCGGGCAGCGCATAGTCGACGGTGAGCGGCAGGGGCGCCAGCCAGGCTTTTTCGGCGGCGGGCAGTTCGTCCAGCACCGCCAGGCTGCCCTTGGCAACCTGGGAGGCGTAACGGCGCGGCACGTTGGTAGCTACCACCCGAAACTTCTGTTCCCGGGCCAACTGGAGCAGGGGCTGGTAGTCGGTGGCGTAGTTGGGCCAGGGGCGGCTTTGCTCCGCAAACTCCTTGTCGGCCAGCTCCCCGGTGGCGTAGGCATCGACCAGGGGTTGCACGTCGCGCTCAAACATTTCCAGGCCCAGCACCAGCTGCCCTTGCCGGAGGCGCAACAGGTCTTTGGCCAGTTGCAGCTCCAGCCAGTGGCCGATGGGGTCGTTGTGCTGCTCCCCGAAAAACACGACGTCGGCCGCGGCCAGCTCTTGCAGCATCTTGTCGTAGCCGGCGGGCTTGCCGCGGCCGGTAAACAGGCGGTAGGCGGGCTTGTCGGCGGCGGGGCTAAAGCTGAGCAGCAGCATGAGCAGCGGGAGAAGCAGGAGTTTTTTCAGCATCCGGCAAAAGTACGCAGCCCGGGAAGTAACGCGAAGCTCCACTTCGCGCGTCGTCCGCGCCGCTGCACCGCTGGTCGATGGTCGATGATCGGGCAACGATTCGGGAAGAGGCGCTTCGCGCAGCAGCAGCAAGCCCTTCCGCGCAGATGGCGAGAAAGGGCTTGCTGGTGAAGGGCAGCGGGCGGATACCCGCGCGCTACTTGTCGTGACGAATAAGTTACCCCTTATAAAACATCCAGCGCGACAGTTCCCGGTAGTTTACCTTCTTGCCGTACATCAGAATGCCGACCCGGTAGATGCGGCCCGCCAGCCAGATGGTGAACACGAAGCCGGCAATGAGCAGGCTCATGCTCAGCAGCAGCTGCCACCCCGGCACGGCCCCGAACGGAATGCGCATCATCATGGCAATGGGCGAGGTAAACGGAATCATCGACATCCAGAAAGCCACCGTGCCGTTCGGGTCCCGGATAATCACGCTCTGGGCAATGATGATGGTCAGAATCAGGGGCATGGTGATGGGCAGCATAAACTGCTGGGTGTCGGTTTCGTTGTCGACGGCCGAGCCGATGGCCCCGAACAGTGCCCCGTAGAACAGGTAGCCGCCCAGGAAATAGAACAGGAAGCTGCCCAGAATCAGGGGCAGGTTCAGGCTGGCCAGGCCGGCCGAAAAGCTCTGCTGAAACCGGGCGGCGGCGCTTTCCTTCTTCTTGGTTGGCGTAGCGGCGGTGCCTACCTGCGCCGGGCCGGCGGCCCCGGCGGCATCCACGGTAGCGGGGGCCGAAAGCTGACCGGTGCGGGCAGCCACTACTTTTTCGGCCCCGAACACGCCGGCTAGGCCCGAGGTAACGGCCGTGCTGAGCACAATCCAGAGCAGCAGTTGGGTAAGGCCCACGGCGGCGATGCCCATCACCTTGCCCATCATCAGCTGAAACGGCTTCACCGAGGAAATCACCACTTCCACGATGCGGTTGGTTTTCTCCTCAATCACCCCGCGCATGATCTGCACGCCGTAGATGAAGATGAACATGTAAATCAGGAAGGCGGCGGCGTAGGCCACGCCCGTCGTGACGCCGGTGCTGCTGGCCTTTTCGCCGTTCTCGCTCAGGTTCACGGTTTGCAGGTCCACGTCGGCCTTTATCTTGTCGAGCACGTCTTTGTCGAGGCCGGCCTGGCGCATCCGGGCCGCTTCGATCTTGCGGTTGAGCATGCGCTCCATGGCAATCTGCATGGGCATGCTCAGGTTGTCGCGCGCGAAAATCCGGAAGCCGGTGGGGTTGTTCACGTCGTAGCGCGGGATGTAAAGCAGGGCGGCTTGCTTGCTTTTGCGGAACGCGGCCTTGGCCGTGGCCAGGTCGGTGCTGGCGGCCGGCACGTAGCGAATGTCGCTGTCGGGGTCGTTGGGCAGCTCGCCGGCGAAGATGTTGCCCGCGTCGGCCACGGCCACCACCTTCTTGTTTTCCGAAATCTGCGCGAGCATGATCGGGACGACGATAAAGCCCGCCATGATCAGAGGCGCCAGCAGGGTCATGACCAGGAAGCTCTTTTTGCGCACCCGGGTCAGGTATTCGCGCTGAATGATAAGCCAGATTTTGTCCATAGTATCTTGATGTCTTAGGTCGTGGTTGGGATTGGAGCTATGCTGGTTCCCCTGCTTGTTGAAAGGAGGGGTTAGGGGTGGTTACTAGAGTTAGAGAACGTAGCACTAGTAGTCGTTCTGCGGTTTCAACCACCCCTGGCCCCTCCTTAGCTAAGGAGGGGAACTAGCCTTCTAGCTTTAGCTTTTGACGGCCAGCTCCTGTTGGGTGAGGGTTTCGGGCATGGTTTCCCGCACGCGCCGGATAAAGATATCGTTGATGCTGGGCACCTGCTCGCGGAAGGCGTGCACCTCCACGTTGCCGATCAGGTAGCGCAGCAAGTCGTTGGGCGTGGTGCCGTGGTGCAGCCGGATCCGGTCGTAGAAGTGGCCGTTTTCGCGCTCCTTGTGCTCCAGCACCTCAAAGTCGGGGTGAATGACCATCAGGCGGCCCTTGCCTTCCACCTCGTAGGTCTGGGTTTTGAACGTGTCCTTGATCTGGCCCACCGGCCCGTCGAGCACCTTGCGGGAGCGGTTAATTAGGGCAATGTTGTCGCACATCTCCTCCACCGACTCCATGCGGTGGGTCGAGAAGATGATGGTGGCGCCCCGGTCGCGCAGGGCCAGGATTTCGTCCTTAATCAGGTTGGCGTTGATGGGGTCGAAGCCCGAAAACGGCTCGTCGAGGATAATCAGGCTGGGCTCGTGCAGCACGGTGGCAATAAACTGCACCTTCTGCTGCATGCCCTTGCTGAGGTCTTCCACGTTTTTGCCGACCCAGGCCCGCAGATCCAGCCGGTCGATCCACTGCTTGATGCGGGCGGTGGCGTCGGCCTTGCTCAGGCCCTTGAGGCGGGCCAGGTAGAGCAGCTGCTCGCCCACTTTCATCTTTTTGTAGAGGCCCCGCTCCTCGGGCAGATAGCCGATCTGGGCAATGTGCGAGGGGTTGAGCTTTTCGCCCCGGAAGCGAATTTCGCCCGAGTCGGCGGCCGTAATCTGGGTGATAATGCGGATCAGGGAGGTTTTGCCGGCGCCGTTGGGGCCGAGCAGCCCGAAGATGCTGCCCTCGGGAATGTCGAGGCTCACCCCGTTGAGGGCCACGTGCGCCGCGTACGCCTTGTGCACGTCGATGGCTTGTAGAATAGGAGGCATTGGAAGGAAAGGTTGGTCGTGGTGTGACGTAATATTACTGGAACTCTATAAAGAAGCGGCATTCTTCTTTCCCAAGCGGCAAAACCGGGGGGCTGAATGGTCGAAAAAGGCTGCTGAAGAAGCCGCTATTCCAGCTCCCGCAGGGCGGCTTCGAGCCGGTCGAGGTGCTGGCCGTAGAGGCGCTGCATGTACCAGCGGGTACCGTACACGGCCAGCACCTGCAGCACGGCTCCCAATACCAGGTAGGCCCCCGCCGTGATGCCCATCCGGGTCCAGCGGAAAGGTTCGGGCCGGGCCAGCTCCTGCCCTACCTGAAAGCCCAGCAGCAGCAGCAAGGCCCAGGGCCCGCTAAACAGCGTGAGGCGGTAGTAATAAGACAGTAGCCGGCGCAGGTTGGCCGTCAGGCGCTGCAAGTGGCCCTGCACGTTGCCTTCCACCGAGTCCATCTGCCGGAGCAGCCCCAGCTTGTGGTAGTAGTAGTAGAGCATAGCCGCGCTCAGCAGCAGCATAAACACCGCGTACATCTGGTAAAACGCCTTATCGGCGTAGAGCAGGAAGCCCCCCAGCCCCAGCATCATCAGCACGGTGAAGGCCAGCTCGGCGCGGGCGTTGCGGCGCATGCGGGCCACCAGCGTGCCCGACTGCCGGCTGAGCAGCTCGTGCAGGGCCGGTTCGGGCAGGGCGGGCGGCGTGCCGGGCGTGGGTTGCTGCCAGCGGCGGCGGAGGTCGTCGAGTTCCATCAGACGGGTTGGGTTAAAAGGTGGCGAAGCTTGTCCTGCACGCGGTGCATTTTCACGCGCACGTTGTTCTGGGTAATGCCCAGGATATCGGCCATTTCCTCGTAGGTGCGCTCTTCCAGGTAGAGCAGGATAAAGGCTTTTTCCACGTCGGAGAGCCGGCCGATGGCCCGGTAGAGGTCGGCCAGGTCGTCGGCATCGGGGCCCGACTCGGGCGGCGGGGCCACCTCGGGCGGCACGTCGCCCAGCCGCTCGGGGGCGGGCCGGCGGGTGCGCTGCCGCAGGTTGCTGATGGCCACGTTCAGGGCAATGCGGTAGAGCCAGGTGCTGATTTTGGCCGTGGGCCGGTAGCCGGGAAAGGCCCGCCAGAGCTGGAGCACGACTTCCTGGTAGAGGTCCTGCCGGTCGTCGGCGTCGGAGCAGTAGAGCCGGCACACCCGGTGCAAAATGCCCTGGTTGGCATTGAGCAAGGCCAGAAAGTCGGAGCTAGCGGAGGCGGGATTCACAGCAGAAGGTTCTAGCCGAAGTACACCCTATATATCGACAAGCCAATGCTGGCATTACAGCGGCCACCGAATTATTTTTCGGATGCCCTCCGCTCGTGTAATCTATTTCTGGGAATCTATTTTATTGATTTCACAGAATAGATTACACGCCGCAAATTTATTTTGTAATCTATTTTTTTAAAATTCAGAAATAGATTACAAGCCGTATATCGGTGTAGAGACGCATACTTGCGTCTCGGCGTTGAACGATGATCTAGCCCGGCAACGTCAGCAACGATTGAGACGCAAGTATGCGTCTCTACACCTGCTGCAAACCGTGCGCAGCAACGCGTACCAAAAAAAGCCCGTCTTCCACTGCTGGAGAACGGGCTTTTCAGGTAAATATCGGCGGTAAGCGGCGCGGCCTGAAGCGGTTTTCTGCTCCCCTGCCGCTTTTAGTCCCAGATGCCGTTGGCGGCGGTCAGAATCAGGGGCTCTCCGTCGGTGACGACCAGCGTGTGCTCGTGCTGGGCCACGAAGCTGCCGTCCTTGGTGCTCAGCGTCCAGCCGTCGCCGAGCTGGTGGGCGAAGCTGGCGCGGGTAGAAATAAAGGTTTCCACGGCCACCACCGAGTCTTTCTTGAAGCGCTTCAGGTTGTGGCGGTCGTAGTAGTTGGGAATTTCGCTGGGCTCCTCGTGCAGGCTGCGGCCTACGCCGTGGCCGACGAGGTTCTTGATAACCCGGAAGCCGGCTTTGCGGGCTTCGGCCTCAATCAGCCCGCCAATATCGGCGATGCGCACCCCGCCCCGGATGCGGCTGATGGCCGTGCGCAGAATCTGGCGGGAGGCATCGACCAGGGGCTGGTGCTGGTGCACGTCGGCGCCGAGCACGAATGAGCCGCCGTTATCGGCCCAGTAGCCGTCCTTCTCCGCCGACACGTCGATGTTGATCAGGTCGCCTTCCCGCAACACTTTGTGCGCGGCCGGAATGCCGTGGGCCACCTCCTGATTGACGCTGATGCAGGTCCAGCCGGGGAAGCCGTAGGTGAGGCGCGGGGCCGAGCGGGCGCCCAGCGCGGCCAGCAGCCGGCCGCCGTATTCGTCCAGCTCCAGGGTGTTCATGCCGGGCTGGGCGTACTGGCGCATCTGCTGGAGCGTGGTAGCAACGGCCGCGCTGATCTGCTGGAGGCCGGTCAGGTCGGCCTGGGAGGTGATGGACATGGCAAGGAGGTTGGAGGTAGAAACACGGCCCGCAGCGGGCAATACGCTGGCCAAACAACCTGGCAAAGATATAGTTCGAAAGGCGCGTAGCCCCCCGCGCCGGCCACTCCCCTGCGGCCGGCAAGAAAATACCGCCCCGGCCTGGGTGAAAACGCCACCGCACGAACTGCGCCATTGGCAGCCCGTGCGGTGCGTGTGTGGCTGGCTTTTTATTCCAGCTCAGCTTCTGTGCTCAACAACGGCTTTTACTGGAAATACTCCTTCACTTTCTCGAAGAAGCCCTTCTCGTTTTTGCCGGGGTTGGGCGTGAAATTCTGGGCGTTGCGCAGCTTTTCAAGCAATTCACGCTCCTCGCTGCTTACGTTCTTCGGCGTCCAGACGCTGAGGTGAATCAGCTGGTCGCCGCGGCCGTAGCCGTTCAGGTCCTTGATGCCCTTGCCGCGCAAACGCAGGATTTTGCCGGGCTGGGTGCCCGGGTCCACCTTGATTTTTACCTTCCCCTCGATGGTCGGCACCTCGATGCTAGCGCCCAGGGCGGCATCCACGAAGGAAATGTACTGCTCGAACATGATGTTGTTGCCGTCGCGCTTCAGCAGCTCGTGCGGCTCCTCTTCGATCTGAATGAGCAGGTCGCCGGGCACGCCGCCCCGCTCGGGGTAGTTGCCTTTGCCGTTCATGCTCAGCTGCATGCCCTCAGCCACACCGGCCGGGATGTTGATCGGAATAACCTCCTCGTGCAGCTGCCGGCCTTCGCCGTGGCACACGTCGCACTTGCTGCTCACGATCTTGCCTTCGCCGTTGCAGGTGGGGCAGGTCGAGGAGCTGACCATCTGGCCCAGCATCGTGTTTACCACGCGCTTCACCTGGCCCTGGCCGTGGCAGGTGCCGCAGTCCTTCAGGTCGGTGCCGTTTTTGGCGCCAGTGCCCGAGCAGGGCTGGCAGGCCACGTAGCGCTTCACCTTGATCTTCTTCTCGACGCCGTTGGCAACTTCTTCCAGGTCCAGCTTGAGCTTGATGCGCAAGTTGGAGCCTTTCTTGACGCGCCGGCCGCCCCGGCCCTGCCCGCCCCCGAAGAAGCTCTCGAAGCCACCGCCGCCGAAGATGTCGCCGAACTGGGAGAAGATGTCCTCCATGTTCTGGGCGCCGCCGCCGCCGCCCATGCCCTGGTGACCGAACCGGTCGTAACGGGCGCGCTTGTCGTTGTCGGACAAGACTTCGTAGGCCTCCGCGGCTTCCTTGAACTTGTCTTCGGCCGTGGGGTCGTCGGGGTTTTTATCGGGGTGAAACTTGATGGCCACCTTGCGGTACGCCTTCTTTATCTCCTCAGCCGAGGCGGTCTTGGCGACGTCCAACACCTCGTAATAATCTCGCTTCGTTGCCATTGCTGTGTATTGCTAATCGTCATGTCGAACGAAGTGAGACATCTCGCGTGCTGCCGTTGCCACGGTAACCAAGTTACCATTGCATGCGAGATGTCTCACTTCGTTCGACATGACAAATGCTCTGTATTAGGCTCCCAGCACCACTTTGGCGTGCCGGATTACTTTGTCGCCTAGGTAGTAGCCTTTTTCCACTTCGTCCACCACCTTGCCTTTCAGGTCCTCGGAGGGAGCCGGAATCTGGGTAATGGCCTCGTGCAGGTCAGCGTCGAAGGCACCGCCCTTGGTTTCCATCGGGGTCAGGCCTTTCTGCTGCAGGGTTTTCTGGAGCTTGCCCGAAATAATGTCGATGCTTTCGCGCACGGCCGAAGCGTCCTCCGTGTCTTTGGTATGGTGGCGGGCCCGGTCAAAATCGTCGAGCACGGGCAGCAGCGCTACCATCAGCTCCTGGTTAGCGGTTTTGAACAGGTCGGTCCGCTCCTTGGCGGTGCGGCGCTTGTAGTTATCAAACTCGGCGGCCAGGCGCAGGTACTTGTCTTTGAGCTCGGCCAGTTCGGCGTCGGTTTTGGTCGCACCGGCTTTGGGCGCGCCGCCGTCGGCAGGTTCTACCTCACCCAGATCGGGCGCGTTGGGGTCTTCGGGCAATTCGCCAGCCGTGTGGTCAGGTTCAACGGACAGATTGTCGTCCTGGGGCAGGGTGGTATCTTCAGCCATTTTCGTAAATATTCGTCGGAAAGGGTTTTTCACGGGATGTTGCCGTTGGGCTACGCTGAGGGCACAAGGAGTTTGCCAAAGCGGGTTGGGCTGTCATTGTGGCATTTGGGCTACCCGAGCTATTTTGCACACGAGAAGCCCAACATCGAAGTAGTAGTATATGATTCCCAGCCATTCCCTCATGATTCCCCTCAGCGTTGTCTATGTGTTGTCTAATCCTGCGATGCCTGGATTGATAAAAATCGGACGCACCAACCACGACAATGCTAAAACCCGCATTGATCAGCTCTATACAACGGGAGTACCGGTGCCTTTTACGCTAGAGTTCGTCTGTAAAGTCCCCAACTCGGAAGAGGTTGAAAAAGCACTACACACAGCCTTCGCCCCTTATCGAGTCAATCCTAAAAGAGAGTTTTTCAGTATCGACGCCAATCAGGCCATAGCCATCCTCAAGCTTCTCCACGTTCAGGACGCTACCCCTGAAATAGAAAGTCAACCTAGTACGCTGGATCAGTCTGAGATAGATGCTGGCGCGCAATTGAAAAGAAAGCGTCCCAACTTGAATTTCGAGGAAATGCAGATTCCAATCGGCGCCATTCTCACTTGTTCGGCCAATCTTGCTTCTGCAAAGGTGACGGCCTCCAGAAAGGTAGACTTCAATGGCGAAGAAATGTCACTCACCGCGGCCACCCGCCAAGCGTTGGGAATTGACTATAGCGTAGCACCCTGCCCGTACTGGATATTCGATGGACGCTCTTTGAGCGACATTTATGCGGAGACGTACGGCCAATCAGAGTAACTGCCTCGCCTTACTCCTTGGCGTGCAGGGCCTGCCAGATCATGTCCTTGAGCTGCATGATGTTCTTGTTGGCCAGGCTGGAAATGAAGATGGTCGGCAGGTCGGTCGGCAGCGTCTCGCGGATTTCAGCTTCCAGCTCGTCGTCAATCAAATCGGCCTTGGTGATGGCCAGTAGGCGCTTTTTGGTCAGCAGCTCGGGGTTGAACTGCTCCAGCTCGCTGAGCAGCACCTGATATTCGGCGGCAATGTCGTTGCTGTCCACCGAAATCATAAACAGCAGAATGGAGTTGCGCTCGATGTGGCGCAAGAAGCGCGTACCCAGCCCCCGCCCTTCGGCTGCGCCCTCAATGATACCCGGAATGTCGGCCATCACGAACGACTTGTAGTCGCGGTAGGCCACCACGCCCAGGTTGGGCACCAGCGTGGTAAAGGCGTAGTCGGCAATCTTGGGTTTGGCCGCCGACACCACCGAGAGCAGCGTGCTTTTGCCCGCGTTGGGAAAGCCCACCAGGCCTACGTCGGCCAGCAGCTTAAGCTCCAGAATCACGTACTCGTCAACGCCGGGCTCGCCGGGCTGGAAGTAGGTCGGGGCCTGGTTGGTCGACGATTTGAAGTGGTCGTTGCCCAGGCCTCCCCGGCCGCCGGGCGTCAGAATCAGGCGCTGGCCGTGCTCGGTGATTTCGAGCTTTTTCTCGCCGGTTTCCGCGTCGCGGGCAATGGTGCCGAGCGGCACCTGGATGATGATGTCGTCGCCCTGGGCGCCGGTGCGCAGATTTTCGCCGCCATTTTCGCCGGCCTTGGCAATCAGGTGCTTCTGGTACTGCAGGTGCAGCAGGGTCCAGAGCTGGGAGTTGCCTTCCAGGATGATGTGGCCGCCGCGGCCACCGTCGCCGCCGTCGGGGCCGCCGTTGGGCAGACCTTTGGCGCGGAAGAAGTGGCCCGAGCCGGCCCCGCCTTTTCCGGAGCGGCAGTTGATTTTGACGTAGTCGATGAAGTTATTGGAAGCCACGGCGGGAGGGAATTAAGAAGTAAGAAGTAGAAATCAGGAATTGAAGGCAATTCGAAACTCCTGCTTCTTAAAGTGAGCTGTCTAAAAAAAGGCTGTCATCCTGAGCAAAGCGAAGGACCTTACGACAGCCGAACGATTCGTTCCAGCGTGATAAGGTCCTTCGCTTCGCTCAGGATGACAGAAATATTCTGCCGCTACCTATGGGGTAGCAGCCGCAAAGTTACGCTTTTACTTCGTCTGCCGCCGTCTGGCTGTCGGCAACGGAAGTAGCCGGCAGGTGCTGATCCACGATTTCGCAGATCTGACCGAAGATATCGTCGATGGCACCGATGCCGTTGAGGCCGTGAAATTTGCTTTGCTCGGCGTAGTAGCCGGCTACCTGGGCAGTTTCGGTGTTGTATACCGTCACGCGCTTCCGGATTTTGGTTTCGTCCTGGTCGTCGGGGCGGCCACTGGTTTTGCCGCGCTCCAGCAGGCGCTTTACCAGCTCTTCCTCGGCTACTTCCAGGGCAATCATGCAGCTCACGCCGGTGTCGTAGCGCTGGGTGAGGGCGTCGAGGCTCTGGGCCTGGGGCACGGTGCGCGGGAAGCCGTCGAAGATAAAGCCGGCGGCCGTGGTGTTGCTGGCCAGCTGGCTTTCAATCATGCCGATAACCACTTCGTCGGGTACGAGCAGACCTTCGTCCATGAGCTTCTTCGCCCGCAGACCAAGTTCGGTTCCTTGCGTAATCTGGGAGCGAAGCAGGTCGCCAGTGGAGAGATGCACGAGGTTGTAACGGGCAATCAGCTTCTGGCTTTGCGTTCCTTTGCCGGCGCCGGGAGGGCCGAAGAGTACGATATTGAGCATAAAGCGGGGTATTTCGCGGGGAGAGGAAAAGCGGAGGGAGTTGGGAAAGATAACAAATCGGAAACAAAAGGCTCCTTACGGCCGCCAACTTGTTTTGGGTGTGCCCATGGGGTTAGACGGCAGTGTATACGTCGGGGTAGTTGCGGCCTAAGCCATCATAATCAAGGCCGTAGCCCACAATGAAATCGTTCGGGATGCTCAGGCCCACGTAGCGCAGCCCCAGCTCGTGCTGCAGGCACTCGGGCTTGAGAAACAGCGTGGCCACTTCCAGGGAAGCCGGCTTTTTAGCCTGCAACAGCTCCAGCAACGACTTCATGGTGTGGCCCGTGTCCACGATGTCCTCCAGGATAATCAGGTCGCGGCCGGCCACGTCTTCCTGCAGGCCCATGATTTCGCGCACGGTGCCGGTGCTGGCAGTGCCCTCGTAGGAGGCGACGCGGATAAAGGCTATTTCGCAGGGCAGCTGAATTTCCTTCAGCAGATCGGCTACGAACATGAACGAGCCATTGAGCACTGCTACGAAAAGGGGCTGTTTGCCAGCGTAGTCGCGGTTGATGGAGGCGGCTACCTCACGCACGGCCGCCGTGATTTGGCTGGCGGTCAGGTAAGGAGCAAACTGCTTGTCGTGCAGCGAGATAGTGGACAATGGCATCCGGGTGGGGTTGGTCCTCAGGGCAAAATGCGGGTCAAAGGTAGTACAAAAAAGCTGCCCCTCCGGTGAGGAAAGGCAGCTTATCTGTGGGGTAAGGCGGCGGGCTGGGGCCCTAGCGGGTTTCGCGCAGCAGCACGAACAGAACTTTGGTCGCCTCGGGGGCCAGCTCGGCGTAGCGCACCTTGGGCTCCAGGCTCAGGGCGGGCCGCTCGACGGGGCGCGGAGCCACGGCCCGCTCGGGGGCGGCAATGTGGGGCGCAATCACCAATGACACGATGGACATGAGCTTGATCAGGATGTTCATCGACGGCCCGGAAGTATCCTTGAACGGGTCACCGACGGTGTCGCCGGTCACGGAGGCTTTGTGGGCATCGGAGCCCTTAAACTCCATCTTGCCATTCACCAGCACGCCCTTCTCGAACGACTTCTTGGCGTTGTCCCAGGCGCCGCCGGCGTTGCTCTGGAACATGGCCATCAGCACCCCCGACACCGTGACGCCGGCCAGCGTGCCGCCCAGCACTTCGGGGCCGAAGGCAAAGCCGATGATGATGGGCACAATCAGGGCAATGGCCCCGGGCAGCATCATCTCCCGGATGGCGGCCTGGGTGGAAATGGCCACGCACTTCTCGTACTCGGGCCGGCCGGTGCCTTCCATAATGCCGGGAATCTCGCGGAACTGCCGCCGCACTTCCTGCACCATTGCCATAGCGGCGCGGCCCACGGCCGAAATAGCCAGGGCCGAGAAGATAAAGGGAATCATGGCGCCCACGAACAGGCCGGCCAGCACCCGGGCGTTGCTGATGTCGATGCTGGAAATATTGGCCGTACCCATAAAGGCGGCAAACAAAGCCAATGAAGTAAGGGCGGCGGAGGCAATGGCGAAGCCCTTGCCGGTAGCGGCGGTGGTGTTGCCCACGGCGTCGAGAATGTCGGTCCGCTCGCGCACTTCCTTGGGCAGCTCGCTCATTTCGGCAATACCGCCGGCGTTGTCGGCAATGGGCCCGAAGGCGTCGATGGCCAGCTGCATGGCGGTGGTGGCCATCATGCCGGCGGCGGCAATGGCCACGCCGTAGAGGCCGGCAAACTCAAACGACAGCACGATACCGGCCGCCAGCACGATGATGGGCAGCACCGTGGACTCCATGCCCACGGCCAGGCCGCCGATAACGGTGGTGGCGTGGCCCGTGCTGCTTTGCTGCACGATGCTGTTCACCGGGCGCTTGCCCATAGCCGTGTAGTACTCCGTGATAATGCTCATCAGCGTGCCGACAATCAGGCCCACCACGACGGCGTAGAACACGTCCAGCGAGGTGAACGGCACCGAGCCGGCCCGGCCAATGACCAGCTCGCCGGGGGGCAGCATCCAGCGGATGATAAAGAAGGAAGCAATGCCCGACACGATAACCGAGGCGTAGTTGCCGAAGTTGAGGGCGGCCTGCACGTTGCCGCCTTCCTTCACGCGCACCAGCAGAATGCCCACCAGGGAGGCCACGATGCCCATGCCGGCAATGACCATCGGCAGCAGAATCGGGGACAGGCCGTTGAACTGGTCGCCGGCGGCTACTACTTCGCGGCCCAGGACCATCGTGGCCAGAATGGTGGCCACGTAGGAGCCGAACAGGTCGGCGCCCATGCCGGCCACGTCGCCCACGTTGTCGCCCACGTTGTCGGCAATGGTGGCGGGGTTGCGGGGGTCGTCCTCGGGAATACCGGCTTCCACTTTGCCCACCAGGTCGGCCCCGACGTCGGCGGCTTTGGTGTAGATGCCGCCGCCCACGCGGGCAAACAGGGCAATGCTTTCGGCCCCGAGCGAGAAGCCGGTGAGCACCTCCAGGGCGGTTTCCATCTCAATGCCGTTAGCGCCGCCGCCCTTGCTCACCACGAACAGTTGGTAGAACACGATAAACAACGAGCCCAGCCCCAGCACGGCCAGGCCGGCCACGCCCATGCCCATCACCGAGCCGCCCGAAAACGACACGTTCAGGGCCTTAGCCAGACTGGTGCGGGCCGCCTGGGCGGTGCGCACGTTGGCTTTAGTGGCAATTTTCATCCCGATAAAGCCGGCCAGGGCCGAGAAGACGGCCCCAATCAGGAAGGCAATGACGATAACGGGGCTGGATTTTTCGCCCGTTGTGCCCAGGTAGCCCAGAAAGGCGCAGGCAATGAGGGCAAACAAGGCCAGCACCTTGTACTCGGCGCGCAGAAAGGCAATGGCGCCGTCGGCAATGTAGCCGGCAATGGTGCGCATCCGCTCGTCGCCGGCGTCTTGCCGGCTCACCCAACCCGAACGAACCCACGTGTAAACAAGGGCCAGCACGCCCAGCGCAGGCGCTACGTAGAGAATATTCATCATAGAAGCGTGATGGGATTTTAGGAAGGTGGTGGTAGTTGGAAAAGCTTTGTGCTTGTAAAATAGAGGTTTTACAAGCAAATCCAACTCCGTACGCTCCCTTATATCCCGGCGCCCCTATACTTTGCGGAAGTAATTAACGGACACCCGCTCGGTGTACCAGTAGAGCAGGTAGCTGCCGATGGTGACGACTGGCGCTCCTGCCCTGCTTACAGTTGTTGCATCAGCACCTGATAGAGGGCCAACATGCTGGCAATATCCCGCTTATCTACCAGCTCGTCAGGCGAATGCACGTGGTCTTCGGGGGCGCCGATGAAGCACCAGTCCCAGGGCTGGGCCCCGTGCTGCAGCTCCTTGGCGTCGGAGCCGCCGCTGCCTTCCACTTCCAGCTGGTGCGGAATACCGGCCTCGCGGGCAATGCGGCGGATACGGTCCACGTAGGCGCGGCGCGGAATCAGGGAGTCGCGCAGGGAGATGACCACGCCCTGCCCGGGGTGCACGCCTTCCGTTACCCAGGTAATGTCGGAAATCAGGGCCTGACGCACCCCGTAGGTTTCGTAGATGTACTTGGCCAGGTACGCTACCGAGCCGCCGCCGTGCTCTTCCCAGCAGCTGAAGACCAGAATGCCGTCCTCCAGGGTTTCGGCCAGGCGCAGCGCATTCCAGACGCCAAGGCGGTTGTCGAGGTAGCACGACTGCACGGTGGTTTCGGTTTCGCGAAAGTCGCAGGCGAAGGTTAGCTCCGTGCCCCGTTCTATTTCGCGGGTGAACTCATAGCCCAACTCGCCCGTTTGGGTATCGACGGTAAGAGTACAGGCAATATCCCCCTGCGCGTCGTGGCCCACCAGGCGGTAGCCGGTTTCGGCGCGGGGGCCCCCGATACGCACCAGCTCTTGCCCGTAGCGAACCGTAAACCCGATACTGTCGATATGCGCGAACACCGCCGTCCGAGGCTTACCAAATACCAGAATAATGCAATCCTGAAATCCTTCCCCGGATAACACTTCCGGTTGGACGCGCCACGTACTTTGCTGCTGAGCAATGTAGTTTAGGAGGAATTTAGTGAGTGGGGCCTCATTGCCAGCCGGAGCAGCTATTTGGCACAAGGTACGTAGAAGGTCCATTGCAGCGCGTTTATTCGTCCAAATCTAGGATAAAAGTCATACTTTAGCTTCTCTGTTGCGAGGCTTTGGGTTAGCGAAAGCCGCCCGCTCGCCCGCCACCATCCGCTCCCATGATCCAAAAACTCCGTTTTATCCTGTTGCTCCTGCTGCTGCCCCTGGCGGCGCGGGCCCAGCAGCCCGATACAACCCGTACGCCCGCTCCCATCCGCAAAATCGAGCTGGAGAACGTGGACATTGCGCCCGGAGCCGTCGATACCAAGGGCTGGCTGCTGCTGGACAAGGATATTCAGACGGAGCTGGAGGGTGCGGTGCAGAACCTCTACAACTTCAAGTACGACAAGGCCGAAAAGCAGTTCCGCTCCCTGCGCCGCCGCTACCCCCAGCACCCGATGCCGTACTTTCTGCTGGGCCTAAGCGCCTGGTGGAAAATCGTGCCGACCAACGTTCAGACCAAGATTTACGACAAGCCGTTTTTCGCCTACATGGACACGGCCATTACCTACAGTGAGCGGCTGTACGAGGCGGATAACAAGAACTACGAAGCCTGCTTTTTCCTGTCGGCCGCCTACGGCTTTGATGCCCGCCTGAACGCCGAGCGCAAAAACTGGCGCAAGGCCACCGTGAGCAGCAAGCGCGCCCTCGACTACCTGGAAAAAAGCAAGGAAGCCAACGGCCTGAGCCCGGAGTTCCTGTTCGGCCAGGCCCTGTTCAACTACTACGCCGTCTGGATTTCGGAAAATTACCCTTTGCTGCGGCCCGTGCTGCTGTTTTTCCCGAAGGGCAACCGCGCCCTGGGCTTGCAGCAGCTCAAGAGCGTGGCCGACAATGGCTTTTACACCGGTCTGGAAGCCAAGACTTTCCTAATGCGCATCCTCAACAACGAGGAAAACAACACGGCCGCCTCGATGCCGGTGGCGCGCTACCTTGCTTCCAATTACCCCGACAACGCCTACTTCCAGCGCTTCTACGCCCTGCTCTGCTTCAACGAGGGCAACTTTCCGGAGTGTGAGCGGGTGAGCCGCGAAATTCTGGACAAGCTCAACCGCGGACTGCCGGGCTACGAGGGCATCAGTGGGCGCTACGCCACCTATTTCCTGGGCTGGCTGATGCAGAACAAGTATAAGGACCGGGCCAAGGCCAAAGACTATTACCAGCGCAGCATCGTATTCGCGGAAAGCACTGGCGACACCAGCGGCGGCTTCTATCTGTATGCCAACCAGAAGCTGGCCCAGATTGCCGATAAGGAAAAGGATACCCAGGCGGCCCTGCGCTATTACGCCGTAGTAGCCGACAAGGCCGAGCACAAATCGGCGGAGTACAAGGAGGCCAAGGCCTACGTGAAGAAGAACAAGAAATAAGGGGGTTGTACTCCTTCGTCGAATGGAACTACAAGACCTGCTGCTGACGCCTTTTTACCTGGCCATCTTCTACGGCATTGCCTACGGCGTGCGGGGCAAGGTTACGAATGCCTTTACGCGCCGGTATTTCATTCCGGCCCTGACCTTGAAGTTCGTGGGGGCCATTGCCCTGGGCGTGATCTACCAGTTCTACTACGGCGGCGGCGACACGTTCAACTACACCAAGCACTCGACCATCATCTACAACGCCTTCGGGGAGTCGCCGACGGCCGCCATCCGGATGATTTTTTCCCACGGGGAGTTCGATGCGCTGACTTCGCGCTACACCAGCCAGATGCCTTGGTATACCTCGACCACCGAGTTTTTTGTGGTGCGACTAGCCGCCATTGCCGCCCTGCTGAGCTTCAATACCTACTCGGTTATTGCCCTGTTTTTCGCCGGCCTGAGCTTCAGCGGCATGTGGGCCATGTACCTGACGTTCGTGCGGGCGTATCCGCTGCTCTACAAGCGCCTAGCCATTGCCACGTTCTTTCTGCCGTCCGTGTTTTTCTGGGGCTCGGGCGTGATGAAAGACTCCATCTGCATCGGGGCGCTGGGCTGGGTGTTCTACGGCTTCTACCACGCGGCCGTGCTCAAGCGAAACATGCTGTTCTCGGCGACGGTGGGCTTGCTGGGCGCCTACGTCATCATGACGGTGAAGGTCTACATCCTGCTCTCCTTCATGCCGCCGGCCCTGCTCTGGATATTTATTGAGAACAACCGCCGCATCAAAAGCGCCGCCCTGCGCGCCATTCTCAAGCCGTTCTTCCTGCTGCTCGGCGTGGGGGCGGGCTACCTGGGCGCTACCAACCTGACGGCCGACGACGACCGTTTTGCCGTGGATAAAATCGGGGAGCGGACCAAGATCAACCAGGAATACCTCTACGGCCTGACCAAGGACCAGGGCTCGGCCTACAACATCGGGGCCATCGACGGCAGCCTGGGCAGTATCGTGACGGTTGCGCCGCAGGCTATTGTGGTGGCTTTATTCCGGCCGTTCCTGTTCGAGGCGCGCAACCCCGTGATGCTGCTCTCGGCTTTGGAAGCCACGATGTTCATCTACCTGACGGTGATGATGTTTTATCGAACGGGCGTACTCAAGAGCTTCCGGCAGATTGCCAGCACGCCTCTCGTCACGTTCTGCTTTCTGTTCGCCATCGTGTTTGCCATCGGGGTGGGCACCAACAGCGGCAACTTCGGCACGCTGGTCCGCTACAAGATTCCGCTGATGCCGTTTTACCTGGCGGCGCTCTACATCATGCAGTTTCAGGCAAACAGCGCCAAGAAATTGGGCCGGTTTGCCTCGACCGAGAAGCGGGCCTCGATGGTAGCCCGGGCCGCCTGACCAAAGCGGGTGCGCAGGTCGTGGTCCTGGAGCAGCTTTTCCAGTCCCTGGTACCAATCCTGGTAGGAAGCGCAGATGTAGCCGTTCACCCCGTCGGTTACCACTTCACTGTTCATGCCCACCGGCGACACCATAGCCGGCACGCCCAACGCCATGTATTGCAGGGCTTTAAACGCGCACTTGCCCTTGGCCCACGGGTCGTCTTCCAGCGGCATCAGGCCAATGTTGAAGGTCAGCAAATCGGCTATTTCGGTGTCTTTGCGCCAGGGGCGGAAGGATAAGGACTTGAGCGGCAGTTGGGGCTCCTGGTTAGATATTACCCGGAACTCGAAGGCGTAGTGCTGCTCCAGCTCGGCCAGCACCGGCACCACCTGCTCCAGGTACTTCATGGTGGAGTGCGTGCCCGTCCAGCCGATAACCAGCTGCTCGGTGCGCTGATCCTTCACCTGGTTGTGCAGGTTCACGGTGTCAATCGTGGTGGGGTTAACAATGGCGTTGGGATTGAACTGCCGGGCGTAATCCCGCAGATACGTGTTGCCACAGCTGATTTTGTAGGCCCAGCGGCAGATGCTGCCCACCTTGTGGTGCCACTTCACTCCGGCCACGATGCTGTTGGCCGCCGACGTATTCGGAATCCAGATGGCGTCGTCGAAGTCGTACACGATCCGCTTGCCGAAGAGTTTGGCAATAATCCACTCGAAGATGGGCGGCCCGATGGGCGAAGCTTCGCGGTGAATGAAAACGAAATCGGCCTTCGGCACGGAAAACAGCAGCAGAAAGCGCCGCAGAAACCCGCCGATGATGCCCAGGGCCTTGCTCAGCGTGTGGCCCGGCTTGTAGAGAATACTCCAGGTGTCTTCCGAAATAAACGGCTCCAACTGGTAGGTGTGGCCCGCGCCGGCCAGGAAATGCAGGTACTGCTCGAACCGGAACCGCTGAGAAGGAGCTTTGCCGGGAGGATACGGCACCAAAAACAAAATATGCATAAACAGAGAAGTAGCCCGTAGGCAGTCGTATACGAAGCGAGCTGCAAAAGTACGCTAACTCCGTGCAAGACCCTACTGCTGCTCCGGCAGCCACAGGTGAAACACCAGCTGCCGCTCTACCAGGGCAAAGCCCGCCTGCTCATAAAACCGGCAGGCCGCCTGATTCGCGCCCTGCGTGGTAACGCGCAACGCCCGAAAACCCGCTGCCCGCGCCTGCCGGTAGGCGCCGGCCAGCAGCGCCTGCCCGATGCCCCGCCGGCGCCACTGCCCGTCTACCGCCACCAGGCCAATAGCCAGCTCCGCACCCTGTTCTTCGAGCGTAAGCAGGCCCTGCGCACCCTGGCTGGCCCCGGGCTGATACGCCAGTACCATCCCGTTGGCCAGCGCCTTGGCCAGCCACTGGGCGTACAGCTGCTCGAACTGGCCGGGCGCGAAATGGGGGTCGGTGCGGAAGCGCGAATATTCCCCGCTTTGCACCGCCAGGGCCGTCAGTTCGGGGGAGGCAGTGGGGCCCGAAATCCGCCGCACGGCTGCGGGCACCACCGGGAGCCGGGCCGGCAAAGCCCGCGCATAGACGCGCTTGTCGTCGGCAGGGTGCAACCCCAGGGCTTGGGCCGCTTCCCCCGAAACCACATCTTCGGGGCTTACAAACCAGTACAGCAACCGCCAGCCCTGGCCGCGCGCTTGAACCAGCAGCTCCCGCAGATCCTCCGCCAGTAAGCCGGTCCCGACGAGCCGGCCGGTGGGAAAGCCGAAAAAGGCGCTGTCCCACGCCAGGGGAATAATAGAATGGTGGGCAGTCATAAGTCGTGGCGGGTATGGGAAACGGCAGCGCCCGGGGTGGCTGATGGCGGCTGCCGGACGCGGGCCGAGTATATTCGCCGGGCAACGGGCGGCTCGTATTACCTTTGGCAAAGTAGCGGCTTATTTTCGGCTGCGGCCCGGCTTTTTCCGCCTGTTCTCTCTGCTTCCCTCCTGCCCCCGTATGCCCACTGCCCCCGTCAGGCCGCTTTTCTCAGTTGTCAGCCCCGTGTACCGGGCTGAGCACCTGTTGGCGGAGCTGGTGCAACGGCTGCATACGGCCCTGGCTCCGCTGACCGATTCCTACGAAATCATCCTAGTCGACGACAGCAGCCCGGATGGCAGCTGGCGCCGGATTCAGGAGCTGGCCGCGCGGGATGCGCGCATCCGGGGCCTGCGGCTGAGCCGCAACTTCGGGCAGCACCACGCCATTACCGCCGGCCTCGATGTGGCCCAGGGCGAGTGGGTGGTCGTCATGGACTGCGACCTGCAAGACCGGCCCGAGGAAATACCGGCCTTGTACCAGCGCGCCCGGCAGGGCTACGACGTGGTGCTGGCCAGCCGCACGGCGCGCCAGGATGGGTGGCTTAAAACCAGACTTTCCCGGGGATTCTACGCCCTGCTCTCCTACCTTACCGGCACCCGCCAGGATGCGCAGGTGGCGAATTTCGGCCTCTACCACCACCGGGCCATTGCGGCCGTGGGACAGCTGCGGGAAAGCATCCGCTACTTCCCCACCATGATTCGCTGGGTGGGCTTCCGGCAAACGACCGTGGCCGTGCAGCACGCGCCCGAGGGCCGGCCGGGCACCTACAGCTTCGCGCGCCGGCTGCAACTGGCCACCGACGTTATCCTGGCTTCTTCCGACAAGCCCCTGCGGCTGCTGGCCTACCTGGGCCTGCTGCTCTCGGGCGGCGCGTTTCTGCTGGGACTAGTTACGCTGATTCGCTACGCCGTGGGACAGATTACGGTGCCGGGCTACACCAGCCTGCTGCTGGCCATCAGCTTTTTCTCGGGCCTGATTCTGCTGGCCCTGGGCACGGTGGGTTTGTACGTGGGCAAGATTTTCGAGAGTGTCCGCCACCGGCCGCTCTACATTGTGGAGGCGACTACCTGAGCTATGGAGCAGCCGTTTATTCCGTTTAACAAGCCTTTTCTGGCCGGCCAGGAGCTGGTGCACATCCAGCAGGCGCTGGCCCACGGCAAGCTGTCGGGCAACGGCTACTTTACCCAGCACAGCCAGCAGTTTCTGCAAGCCCGCTACGGCCTGGGCCGCGCCCTGCTAACCACCAGCGGCACGGCGGCCCTGGAAATGGCGGCCCTGCTGCTCGGCATCCAGCCCGGCGACGAGGTCATCGTGCCCTCGTTCACGTTTACTTCCACGGCCAATGCCTTCGTGCTGCGCGGGGCCACCATCGTCTTTGCCGACAGCCTGCCCCACCACCCCAACCTGGACACCGACCAGGTAGCGGCCCTGCTCACGCCCCGCACCCGCGCCATCGTGCCGGTGCACTACGCCGGCGTGGCCTGCGACATGGCCCCGCTGCTGGCCCTCAGCCGGGCCCACGAGCAGCTGTTTATCGTGGAAGACGCGGCCCAGGCCATTGAGGGCCGCTACCACGAGCAGCCGCTGGGGGCGGTGGGGCATCTGGCCGCTTTTTCTTTCCACGAAACTAAAAACATCATCTGCGGCGAAGGCGGCATGCTGGCCATCAACGACCCGGCGTTTGCGGCGCGGGCCGAAATACTCTGGGAAAAGGGCACCAACCGGGCCGCGTTTTTCCGGGGCGAAGTGGCGCGCTACCAGTGGGTGGACGTGGGCTCCTCGTTTCTGCCCTCGGAGCTGAACGCGGCCTACCTCTGGGGCCAATTGCAGCAGCTGGAGGCCATTCAGGAGCGGCGCACTGCGCAGTGGCAGCGCTACTACGAGGCCCTGCGGCCCCTGGCCCGCCAGGGCTGCTTCGCGCTGCCTTTCGTGCCCGACTACGCCCGCCACAACGCCCATATCTTCTACCTGCTCTGCACCGGCCTTGCGGAGCGGGACGCGCTGATTCGCCACCTGGGCCGGCACCAGATTCTGGCCGTGTCGCACTACCAGCCTCTGCACGCCAGCCCGTTTTACCGGGCCCGGCACGACGGCCGCCCCCTACCCCACGCCACGGCCCACGCCGAGCGTCTCGTGCGGCTGCCGCTCTACTACGAGCTGAGTTCGGCTGAGCAGCAGCAGGTTATTGCGGCGGTACAGCGCTTTTACCTGGGGCCTCCCGCACGCTAGCGCGCGAGAAAACCGCACATTGGCAAGCCGAAGCCCGTTACAGCTGCGCGAAAATCGTGTCGACGGTCGGCAGGTACTGACTCAGGCCCCGGTACTCGATGCCAGCCTGCCGGCATTTTCGGCGCAACGCCTCTTTGTCGGTCGCCAGCAGCTGCGCTACCTGTGGATATACCCGTACTGCCTCCGCCTGCGTGAAGCTGCTCACGACCACGCCCACGCCGTACTTTTCGGCCACCAGATCATCTTCCGAAACGCCAGCGCACACCAGATACGGCAGGCCGCAGCACAGGTACTCCCCTACCTTAATGGGCGAGCGGAATTTCTGAGACGGCTGCGACGGGACGGCCACCACCCCGAAGTCGGCGGCGGAAATGTAGTCCTGCACCTGCTCGTAGGGGCTGCGCGTGATGGTGTAGCTGGTTTCGGGCAAGCCTTCGGCCTGCATCAGACCGGCAATGTGGGCCGGAGCATCGGGCGACACAATCAAGAAAAAGAGGGCTGGATTCTGCCGGTAAAATTCCCGGAAGAGCACCGCTATTTCCCGGTCGTAGTAGATGCCGCCAAACTTGCCCAGGTACAGAATGACCTGCTTCTGGGCCGGAATGTTGTATTTAGCCCGAATCCGGTCCCGGCCTTCGGGGCGGAAGAAAATCTTGTTTTCATCAATGCAGCTGGGCAGCTTATACACCTTGGCCGGCGTGCCCCATTCCTGCATCCGCCGCACCATATGCACCGTGCCGGTCGATAGAATATCGGCGTGCATCCCGCTGAGACGCTCCATGTAGTGCAGCCCCCGGTACGCCAGGCTCGATTCGGGCCATACATTGCAGTCGAGCATAAACTCGCTGTGGGGCTCGTACTGGTAGCCGTAGTAGCGCAGCCCCAGCACTTTGGCCATCATGAAGGCAAACGAGCCCGCCACCGTACCCAGCCCGCTGATGCTACGCGCGCCCACCCCGATTCGCAGCTTGAGTACCAGCAGGAACCCCACCAGCAGATCATAAGCTTTCTTGAGCAGCTTGAAGCTGCCCGAATGCCATTGGAGCGGGTGCCACTCAATGTTGTAGGTCGCCAGATCGGCCCGCACGTGCGCGGCCTGCTCTTCGCTCAGGGCGTAATCCTGCTGCTCGTAGGTGATAAGGTGCAGCCGCAGGTCGGGTTGCTGCCGGCCGACGTGCTGCAGAAACAATAGCAGATTGCCCTTAAACAACGGGTCGTTAAAGCTATTGTAGACGTAGATAATGACGTGGCGCAGTTTCATTATGTGCTTGGTTGGTTGAGCAGAGCTTCCCACTGCTGCATAATCTTGCCGGGAGCAAAATCCTGCACCCGGCGGTGCGCTTGCGCGGCATAGTACGTACGTTTCTGCTGATTGGCCAACAGTCCCGTCAGGGTCGCGGCCCACACGGGCGCGCTGTGGGCCAGGACCGGCCCCGCGCCTAGCAGGGGCAGCAGCAGGCCAAACTCGGCCCACTCCGGCGCGCGGGCGTAGTCGCTGGCCGGGGTTTGGGGCGCCAGAATCTCGCGCGGGCCCGTGGGGCAGTCGGTCGAGGCGACGGGCACGCCGCAGGCCATAGCCTCGCAGAGCGCCATCGGAAACCCTTCGGTGGACGAGGAGAGCAGCGACACCGACGCCCGGGCAATGTACTGGAACGGGTTGCTCTGAAAGCCCAAGAAATACACGTCGTAGTCGGCCGTCATGGGCGCCTCGTTCCACACCTGCCAGGCGCGCAGCCCCAGCTCCTGGCAGCGCTGCAGCAGCTCGGCGCGCAGGGGCCCGTCGCCGAGCAGCACCAGCTTGGCCGTATGCTGGCCGCCGGCGCGCATGGTGCTGAGCACTTCCAGCAGGGCCGTCTGGTTTTTTTCGCGGGCCAGGCGGCCGGCCGTAATCAGCACGGGGTGCTCGTCGAACAGCTTTTGCTCGACGGGCAGCAGCGGCTCCTGACTGCGCTGCCGGATGCCTTCCACGTCGAAGAAGTTGTTGATGGTCTGCACCTTCTGCGGCGCCAGGCCAAACATGTCAATCAGCTCCTGGCGCAGGTCGCGGCTCACGGGCACGATACGGTCGGCGGAGCGGTAGAGCAAGGGCATCAGCAGGCGGCGGCGCACCCAGCCCAGCGCCCCCCGGATGTTGGGGTCGTGGCGCTTGGAGTTGTGAATGCACAAGAGCACCTGCTCGGAACCTTTGCTGAGCAGGTTCAGGTAGTCGGCGCCTTCCAGGTGGCTGATGCACACGTCGATGCGGTGCTCGCGCTTGAGCTGCTTCACCCGCTGAATGCGGCCCACGAAGCTGCGCAGCTTGCCCACCAAACCGGTACCGGCGGGCACGTCCAGGGCCACCAGGGTATTGGCCGTGGGAAAGGCGACGTCCGTGTTGCTGTCGAACACGCACTCGACCACGTGGTGGTGCCGGGCCAGCTGCTGGCCGTGGTCATGGAAAACCCGCTCGGCCCCGCCGTAGGTGAGCTGAGGAATGAGCAGCAGAATATTTTTACGCGCGGGCGTCGAGGAGTTCGTCATACACTTGGCGGCTTACAAATGCCGCAGCACGTAGCTTTTCAGCAGAAATTTACCCTGGAGCTTGGCCGGCACCCGGTGATGCTGGGCCAGGGGCTGGCGCCGGTATTCGCGCAGGGAGTTGACGCGCTTGTCGGGGTTGAGGTAGCAGGTCAGAAACCACCGCTCGGCCACGCAGCGCAGCATGGCAGCGGGGTCGGCGTAGCGGCGCGTCTGGTTGAAGGTGTGAATCTTCCAGAGCCAGGCGTGCACTTCGGCCAGGGTAATGTCGCCGAGGGTGAAGGGGAAATACGATATGGTGTTGTGCACGTGCAGCTCCCGCTCCGTGAAGGGAATGCCGAACACGCGCAGCTGCCGCTCCCGGATCTGGTTGGACTTGGCGTTGCGCCGGGCGTGCACGTCGGCCTTCAGCGTCTGGGGCAGGGTGCGGTAGTGCAGCAGAATCTCGGGCTGATTCACGATGTCGGTGACCTGCGCGAGGCGGGCAATAAACTCGTAATCTTCGCCAAAGGTGTCCTGAATCGTGTCGTCGTAGCGCAGGCCGTGCTCTTGCAGCAGGGAGCGGCGGAAAAAGGCCGTGGGGTTGGCCACCGGCATGTTGAACAGCATAAAGCTGCGCACCGCGTCGGCCGACAGCGGGTACTCATACACGATGTCCGACTCGCCGAAGCACTTCATGAAGCTGCTGGTGAGGCCCACCGTGGGGTTCTGCTCCAGAAAATCGACCTGGGTTTGCAGCCGGTGCGGCAGGGCCACGTCGTCGGCGTCCATCTTGGCAATGTACTTGCCGCGGGCGTACTCGGCGCCGTAGTTGTCGGTAAAGGAACGCCCCCGGTTCTGCTCGTTGGCCAGCACCGTCACGCGCGGGTCGGTTTCGTAGCTGCGGGCCACCGCTAGGCTTTCATCCCGGGAACAGTCGTCGACGATGATCAGCTCGAAGTCCTGAAAAGTCTGGTGCAGGATACTATCAATGGCGGGCCGCAAATATTCCCCGGCATTGTAGACGGGAATAATTACGGAAACGAGCGGCGGCTTTGTGGTAGGCATAATAGCGCAAAGGTACGGCGTCCGGCGCAATAACCCCTACCGGCCCGTAAGTTGCCCGCCCGGCAGCGTCAGCCCGCTTCGGCCCGGCCCACGCTCGAAATCCGCCTTAGCCGCCGCTGCCCAGCAGTTTGTGCATCACCCAGTTGGCCAGCGTGAATTTGGGGTTGCCGGTGTTCACCCAGTTCACAAAATCGTAATCGGGCAGGGAGTTGAGGAACATGTGCGCCCCGTTGGTGGTGTACTGCGGCACCACCACGGCCGTGGCGGCGCCGGGCACGGGCTCTTTCACCAGCAGCAGGCGGCGGTAGGGCATCTGCTCAAACTCGCGCACCAGCTCGGGCGTGGCCCCGTCCTTGCTGCCGTCGAACTTGACCAGCAGGTTGTCCCAGTTGATGCGGGCCACGCGCCGGGTCCATTTCTCGCGGGCTTCCTCCGGCGAATGGTAGTGCAGAAAGCTGATTTCGACCTTGCCGCCCAGCGTAGCCAGCGGGTACGGGTTTTTCGCCCGGATCTGGTTGATGACCTCGTAGCGGGACGTGTCCTGAAAAACCAGCTCCTGGGTTACGTAGAATTTCGGGTCGCGCAGAAACTCGATGAAGCACGGGCCCATCAGAAACAGCCCGATGAAGGGCGTGTTGAAGGGCCGGTCCAGGTACTTATACACCTCGGCGCCCCAGCAGTCGTTGGAGAAAACCGTGAAATCCGGATTGGTTACCAGGCGGCGCTGGCGGCGCTTGGCTTCGAAGCGTCGTTTGCCGGCAATCCGGTTGGCTACTTTATTCAACAGCGACATCGGGCAGGGAGCTTAGGCAGTGAAACGGGTACTTAAGACACGACTGGTACTTCGGGGTTGGGCAACAGCTAGGCTACGCTCTGCGCCACGGGGTCAGCAGGGCCGGATAATCGACCACCAGCTCGCTTAGCCGGATGGCCAGCATCCGCCGGATTTTGTGGCGGTTCCAGCTGAAGTCGTCGTAGCGGCGGCGGTATTTGGCCGGCACCTTCTTCAGGTAGCGAAAGTACAGATCCCGCAGCTTATTCTCCCCCAGCATGCTCCAGGGCTTGTTCTGGGTGGTGTAGTGCAGGATAACGGTTTCCTGCAAAACGCTCCTGAGCTTTTTGCGCGGCTGATCCCGCGGAATCTCCGGAAACATCCGGTTGAACCGGCTGTCGAGCTTCACCCAGCTCTGGGCCAACACGGCGTTGAGGGCATCCTGGTCGGGGTAGAGCAGCAGCTCCGAGTTGGTGCGGATGAAGGCAATAGCCTGGTTGGTAACGTCGCGGGCCAGCCACTGGGCCCGGTCAATCAGCAGTACGCCGGAGTTGAAGTAGCTGTCGGCCTCGAAGATGCCCAGCTCGGGCCGCGCGGCCACAAAGTCGCGGACGGCGGCCACGGGCAGGCCCTGCATATCGGTGGCAAAGAGGCTGCGCAGCTTGCCCAGCACGATGATGTCCGTATCCAGGTACACGAACCGCTCAATGTCCGGCGCCATTACCAGCGGGAACAGCAGCCGGTAGTAAATGGAGGCCGTCCACCAGAGCGTGGGCGGCAGCACGAAGTCGCGGCCAAAGCTGTCCTCGATGTCGTAGTAGCAAATGGTGCTGGCGTAGGAAGCCACGTAGCTTTTCAGCTCGTCCTGCTCGGTGGCGGCCAGCCCCGTGGCAATGGCATGAATCACAATGGATTCGTGCTGATTATTCTCGAAAATAGAGGTAAGTAACGCATACACAGGCGTCAGATAGTTTTCATCGAAAGCTATGGCAATGTGCATCCTGTTACTGGCGGTACTCATCGGCGTTGGGTGTGGTGGGCGTATTCGGCGGCGCAGGCAGGCTAGCTACCGGCCAGCCGCTGCCGCAGGGCGCTGATCTGCCGGAATACGTTGACTGCCTCCTCCCGCTGCTTCAGGGACGTCTGGAAGTTGTAGTACAGCCGCAGGGTTTCAAAATTGCTGATCAGCCCTTCCTGGTTGCGGCGGAAGGCGGCGTTCAGCAGGTTGCCGGGCTGCTTGGCCATCTGGGCGGCCAGCCACACCAGCCGCTTGTTGTAGAGGAAGCGGAACTGGCTTTCCGTCAGGTCGGGGTTGCGGAAAATGAAATAGTACACGATGCTGGTGAGCTGCGAGGAAGCCGTGCCCTGCCCGATGCGCAGCAAGTAGCTCCAGGTGAGGCGCTCCTTGAACATGAAGTGCTTGAAGCGCAGCCGGTCGTCGTACCAGAGCTTGTAGCCGGCCAGCTGCAGGGCGTCGCCCAGCTCCACGTCTTCCCCGCTCACGATGATTTTGCCGCGCTTGGTGGAGGTGGTGAACTTAAAGCCGTGGGCCACCAGCTTCAGCCACGCCGACTTGCGCACCACCGAGCCGGCCCCGTAGAGGTAGCCTTCGTGGTCGGGCAGCGGGCCGCTCTTGCCCCCGTTCTGGGGCCCGACGGCGTACACGGCCTGAAACGTGTCGAACCAGGCCGGAGCCGGCACTTCGAACATGCCTTCGGCGTGGCCGCCCAGCACCCCGATTTCGGGGTGGGCACTCATGATTTCGTCGACCAGCGCCAGGTAGTTGGGGGCAATCCAGTTGTCGTCGTCGATGATGACGATGTTCTCGTAGGCCGCGTCGTTGAAGCCCCGGATCAGGGCGTTTTCCTTGCCGGCCACGGGCTCTTCCAGCACCCGGAAAGGCACCTGAAACCCCAGGCTGTGCTGCAGACCTTTGGCGACTTCCACCGTGTTGTCGGAGGACGCATTGCTGATGAGCAAAACCTCCCAGGCCACGGCGCTGCTCACCTGCTGAGCGGCGACGTAGCGCAGGGTATCGGCCAGGCGGTTAGCGCCGTTGTGCGTGCAAATCAGAACAGTTATTCCGTTCACGTTTTTCAAGGATTAAATGGAGAAACGGGCCGGCGAGGCAAGCCCGGAAACGGTGGTTGGGCGCCGGGTGCTTAGTTGTTCAGGGCCTGGAGCCGGCCAATGAAAGCCTGCACTTCCGCGTAGCTTTTGTCCTGGCTCAATTCTTTTTTCACCAGGGCCTTAAACTGCTGCCAGTAGTAGCGCGCCCGGATGGACGAGGTGTCGCCTTCCCGGAAACGCTCCCCGGTTTTGAGCGTTTTGCCCAGGAAGGAAACCGTGTATTGCAGCGAGTATTTGGCGTTGCGCAGCCACACCAGCGGCTTATTGGCCACGGTGGGGCGGTGCAGGGCCGCAATGTAGTCGACGTAGGGCCGCAACGCCGCTTCCGACTCCGCGTTGCCCTCGAAGATACGCTCCACGTAGTTCCAGGTCAGGCGCTTGGCCGGAATAAAGTGCTGGAAGCGCAGCCGCTCGTCGTACCAGATTTTGTAGCCGGCCAGCACGAAGGCGTAGCACATTTCATTGTCCTCGCCCGAGGTCAGCTTGTCGCCGTGGCGGCCGGTGAGCATGGATTTGAAGCCGGCCCGGTAGATTTTTTCCCAGGCCGCTTTGCGCACCACGCAGCCCGCGCCGTACACGTAGCTGGGCCCGGCGGTGATGTCGCCCTGGTGCGGGGCCTGGGTGTCGGCCGCGTAAATGGCGGCAAAATCCTTGAACCAGAAAGGCGGCGTGATTTCGCACTGGGGCCGGCCAATGCCGCCCAGCGCCCCGATTTTCGGGTCCTTTTCCATCACCTCCCAGGCCAGAGCCAGGTAGTCGGGCTGCAGCCAGTTGTCGTCGTCGACGATGCACACGTACTCGTAGCGGGCCGTGGCAAAGCCCAGCTCCAGGGCGTTGCTTTTGCCGCTCTTGCCTTCGTAGAGCACCTGGTAGGGAAAGGGGAAATCCAGCTGCTCGAACGTAGCCGCCGCCACCTGCGACGTAGCGTCGGTCGAGGCATTATCCACCAGCAGTACCTCCACGGCAAATTCGGTGGCATTCACTTGCTGCCGGGCCAAGGCCTGCAGGGTTTCCGTAATGCGGGTGGCGCTGTTATAGGTACAGATCAGGACGGTAATACCGCGCTCAGGTCGGACAGGGTTCATAGCAAAACTAGGCTGGGAGCAGAATTCGGGAAGTAATGGCGGGGCGCTGGCAAACGGTTATTTCCCGGTTAGCTTTTGGTACCACTGGTAGGCCAGCTGCTTTAAGTGGCTGACGGTGCGGCCCCGCCCAACGACCGAAATGGCCTTCCAGTAGTTGTAGTAGCTTTCCAGGCGGTTGCCATCCTGCCGCAGCCGGGCGCTTTGGTCGAAGTGTAGGCCCTCCAGAAACTCGTTGAAGCGGCCGTGGTACCGGGCGTCGACCATCTGCTTGTAGTAGCTGGTTTCGAAAATCTGCTTTTTGTTGCGGGCAATGATGCGCGCGTTCTGCGTGGCCGACATAATGCCGCCGGGGTGCAGCCGGTAGTGCGACATCACCTCGGGCAGGTAATAGATGTTGCCGGTGCGCGTCAGCAGCAGGTGCAGGGAATAGTCGCCGCTGAAGGCGCTGTGCACCCACTCCGGAATCGGAAACAGGGCCGAGCGGCGAAACACCATCGAGGCGGTAGGAATAAACCAGCCGTACTGAGCAATGTCGCCCTGGGTAAACTCCTTTTCGTGCTTGGGCAGCACCGCCGAGTACTTGTCGCTGAACAGGCGCGGCGGTATCGAGTTGTCGTCCATGAACTCCTCCGCGTCGTGGATGCAGGTGGTGCAGCCGGGGTGGGCCTCCAGAATATCGACCTGCCGCTGCAGCTTGTCGGGGCTGGTCCAGTAGTCGTCGCCTTCCAGCAGGGCAATGTAGGTGCCGGTGCTGGCCTGCAGCGTCGCCAGGAAGTTGCCCATCACGCCCAGGTTCTTTTCGGGCAGCAACAGCCGAATCCGGTCGGGGTAACGCCGCTGGTAGTCGAGGGCAATCTGCCGGGTGCTGTCCGTGGAGCAGTCTTCGCCCAGCACCAGTTCCACGGCGAAGTCCGTTTTCTGCATCAACACCGACTCAATGGCCTGAGCCAGAAAACGTTCGTGGTTGTAGGTAATGCAGCAGACGCTTACGGTGGGCATACTTGGAATCATGAAGAGGAGCTTGAATGCTTCTGCAAAGGTGCAACTATTCGGCCGCTACCGCCCGCCGCACGATGCGGCCCGGCACGCCAACGACCGTGGCTCCCGCCGGCACATCCTGAATAACGACGGCGCCGGCCCCGATTTTGGCCCCCGCTCCTACCTTCAGGCGGGGCAGCACCGTGGCATTGGCCCCCACCATCACCAGGTCGTCGAGCTGGCAGCCGCCGAGCAGGCGCGCGCCCGGCGAGATTTCGCAGTAGTTGCCCACCACCACGTTGTGGTGCACGGCCGCGCCGGCGTTCAGCAGCGTACCTTCCCCGAGGCGGGTAGCGTTGGCCACAAACGTATGGTGCATGATGTTGAGGCCCGCGCCCAGTTCCACCTCGTGCTGGCCAATCTGGGCGGAGGAGGCCACTACGGACTGCAGTTGCCCGCCCAGCCCACGGAATTTGTTGGCCAGCCGCTGCCGCAGGGGCCCGCCGCCCAGGCCCAGCACAAAGGCCGGATCCTGCCGGAACAGGGCCGGCACCTGCTCAAGGCTGCGCAGCACGGGGTATTTCCCGAACAGCAGCAGCTCCAGGTCCGGCGTCACGTCGTCGAAGAAATACAGGGAATCGGCTTCGGCGAGGTGCGGCAGGCACTGCAGAATTTCTATTGCGTGGCCACGGGCTCCGACTATCAGCATGCAGTCAAACGGTAGAAATTAAACTGGGAGAAAGGCTACCCGAGGCAGCCCGCTTTCGATGCAACTGGCTTTTCAACTACGCTTACAGGGCCGACTTGATGACGCGGCAGATTTCCCGTACTTCCTCGTCCGTCAGCTCGTAGTACAGCGGCAGGCATAGGGCCCGGGTGGAAATGTCTTCGGAAACCGGGGCCGACTGCGGGCCGGCATACTCCAAGGTGTTGAGCGAGGGGTAGAAGTAGCGGCGCGGGGTTACGTCGGCAGCGTTCAGGGCGTCGCGCACGGCCAGCAGCACCTGCTCGGAGGGCATCACCGTGGGGTAATACGAGTAGTTGTAGCGCGTCGTGTGCTCCTGTAGCTGGGGGCGGCGCACGGCGGTATCGGCCAGCAGCGCGTCGTACAGCTCACTGATTTCCCGGCGGCGCCGGATCAGCTCATCGACTTTGGGCAGCACGCACAGGCCCATGGCGGCGTGAAACTCCGAGCTTTTGCCGTTGACGCCCACGCCCCAGAACGCCTCGGGCCCGTTGTGTCCGAAGTTGCGCATGTAGCTGATGCGGTGGGCCAGCTCGTCGTCGTTGGTGACGATGGCGCCGCCTTCCACCGTGTGAAACAGCTTAGTGGCGTGAAAGCTCAGGGTCGAGATGTCGCCGTAGTTGAGCACCGACGTATTCTTGTAGGTCACGCCGAAGGCGTGGGCCGCGTCGTATATCACGCGCAGGTTGTGGCGCTGGGCTACGGCTTCAATGGCTTCCACGTTGCAGGGGTTGCCGTAGACGTGCGTGGCCATAATAGCCACCGTTTGGGGCGTAATGGCGGCTTCGAGCAGCGCCGGGTCGAGGCACAGCGTCAGCGGGTCGATGTCGACGAATACCGGGGTGCTGCCCTCCCACACGATGCTGGAGGTGGTAGCCACGTACGAGAAAGGAGTCGTCAGGATTTCGCCTTTCAGATCCAGCGCCTTCAGGGCTATCTGCAGGGCAATGGTGCCGTTGTTAACGAAGAATAAGTGCTTAACGCCCAGGTAGTCTTTCAGGCTTTTTTCCAGCTCCACCACCAGTGGCCCCGCGTTGGTCAAGTATACCCGCTCCCAAATACCAGCCAGATAGCCGATATATTCCTCCATCGGGGGCAGATACGACTTGGTTACATTAATGCTCATAAAAGCGGAAAGAACGTTGTAGTGAAAAATTACGCGGGGTCGGTGTTAGTCCTCGTAGCCGCGCACCGGGAATAGAACCGGGCGGCAACTGACGCTTGCCCCCGCCGACAAGGCAAGCGGCCGGCTAGGGACAACCGGAAAATGAGGGAATAAGCCTGAGCAAGGGATTAAAAATCATTTTGCACTTAACCAATATCCCTATTTCCTACTCCAGCCGCGCCCCGCGCCCCTGACATGATCTGCATTATGGCCGAATTCCCCAGCCCGAGAGACTGCAAATAGCGCCGGCGGCGGCCCGTATAGCGGATGATTGTGATGCCCATGTCCTGTGCCTTGCCTGATAAAGTAACCGAAAGGCTGCCACATGGCCCCGTATCGGATTCACAGTTCTCAAACCTTAGGTGGCGCAAAGCTAAGTATTTTGCGGCAGATAGCGCATTTATAACTAGGCCCCAGCCCCCGTCGGCTTTGCTGGCATTCAGCCTGTCGGCAGTTCGGCAGCAGCCTTTTCCGCTAGCTTGGCCACCATAAGCACCTTGGCCAGAGCCCATGAAACGGCACCATTTCGTTGCTGCCCACCGAAAGAATAGTTTTTGCGAGATATACGCGCCTGGCTGGCACACTCAGGATTTGCCCCTTGCCCCAGCAAACAAACCCGGAGTAACTTTCTAGCAGCAAGCCCCGCTCATGCTCAGGGAATAGTTATTTAAAATTATAACTATACCTATATCACAAACTCCCGGGCACCTTCCTGTCTTAAGCACAAACGCCCGCCAGCCACCTAGTATGCGGCTGGCAGGCGTTCCTGCTCGGTGGCCCCCGGCTACAGTTCGGCCCGCAGGCGGCGCGGGGCGTATACCGTGAGCGTATCCTGGTAGTTGCGCCAGTTGTACTGGTTGGGATTGTAGGGACTCAGCAAACGGCGTACTTCGACGTAATCCTGGGGAAAGTGCATTCCGTGGCTGTTCATGCAGGTCAGCAGCTCTGCGCCCGGCTTTTCGTTGATCAGCAGGAAGGCCGAGGTCAGGTCCATCTTGGTTTTGGCCAGCGCGTCGCAGTTGCGCACGTCCAGCTGCCCGAACATCCACGGGTTGCCCGGCGACACCCCATCCAGCACGTATACCAGGCCCGGCAGGTCGTACATGGCTACCACGGGCATCCCGGGCCGGAAGCCCGCCTGCCGCATCGACTGGGCCACGTCGCCCATAAACTGCGCCGTTTTGGGGTCGAGCTTCAGCACGGCGGGCGTGTGGGCTTTGCCCACGGTAACGGGCACGGTCTGCTCCAGCATGTTGGCCGCCTGCACGTAAGGAGCCAGCAGCAGGCCGTAGGCGCACTGCTCGGCAATGACGAGGGCCGGCACCACAAACACCAGGATGCGCGCCGCCGGGGCCTTGGCCACCACCGGCATGCTGACGAACATGATGAGCATCAGGGCAAACCAGTAGTTGATGTCGAGCATGAAGTTCATGAACAGGTTGTTGTAGGTGCCGACGGCGCCCACGAAGGGCAGCACGAACAACCAGCCCGCAATGATGAGCTTGCGCCACTTCAGCTTCTTGTAAGGCTCTTCCAGGTAGGCCGCGCTGAACATGGCCGTCACGATGAGCAGAATCGCCAGAAACCACACCGCCGACCGGTCGTGGTTCAGGTGCGTGTTCTTGTACAGATCCGTCCGCAGCGATTGGTAGGCCAGAAACGCCACAATCAGCAGGCCAAGGCCAATCTGAACGATGGGCGCCAGCCGCAGCTTGCCCCGCAGGTAAAACCGCGTCAGGAAAAAGCCCATCAGGATAAAGATACCGAAGGGGTAAATCAGGGTGCGGATGATGGGATACGCATCCTTCAGATACCGCACCAGCAGGCCCCCGTTGTAGCTGGTTTGCAGCAGCAGCTGGGTTTCGTGCACGAAGTTGGTACTCCAGACGCCAAACGACTGAATGCTCACAAAGAACACCAGCAGGCCCGACAGAAAGCCCAGCACCACCAGCGCCACGGGCTTGTACCACTCCTTCACGTTGGCCAGGCCGGCGTACAGACTCAGCACCAATACGCCGGTGCTCAGGGCCACCACGCTGGAGCTGCCCTTCACAAACAGGTCGAGGCCCACAAAGAGCGCGCCGAGGTAGAGGTAGGCATGCCGCCATTTCAGCTTATCGGCGCTCGGGTAGGCGCTGTACAGCAGGATGCTGCTGGCAAAAATGGCAATGCAGAAGGAGTTGATGTTGTTGTAAAAGATGGTCCGGGGAAAAATGGAGTACTGCAGGAAGTTGCCGATGACAAACAGGCCCGCAATCAGCCAGTACGGCAGCGAGCCGGCCTGGTATTTTTCCTGAATCCACTTCCAGAGGCCACCGGCCAGCAGCAACGCCGAGGCAATGGTGGTAAACAGGCTGGCCGCCCGGTAGCCGATAATAGAGGTATACGCCGGGTTCAGCACCTTGTTTACCAGCAGGTTGAAGCTGGTAAATCCGGAGCTGTACTCTTCGGGATACGTGTAGCCCAGCAGGTAAAAGCCTTCGTCGGTTAGGTCGAAGCCCTTATTTATCGTCCAGAGAAAAAGCCCAATTAGAAATGCTGCTATCAGCCCTACGAGCAGGGAGTAAAGAGAAAGCCGCGGCGCGGAGCTGTGATTCATACGGGGACAACCTGGAGGACGAAAAGCAGAGAAAAAAAGGGTGATACCGCCGAATTACAGCACCCGGTTCAGCAGATCCTGGTACTGGTGGGTGGAAATAATCTTGCCGGCGTTCAGCTCGTAGATCTGGTCACAATCGCGCAGGGTCGTGATGCGGTGCGCGATGATGAGAATGGTCATGTCGGTGCTCGACAGCCGGTCGATGGCCTCGTTTACTTCCCGCTCGGTTTCGTTGTCCAGGGCCGAAGTAGCCTCGTCCAGAATCAGGATTTCGGTGCGCTTGTAGAGGGCCCGCGCAATGCCGATGCGCTGCCGCTGCCCGCCCGACAGCTTCGAGCCCCGCTCCCCGATAAAGGTATCCACCCCGTCGGGCAGGCCGTTTACGAAGCCGCGCAGCGAAGCCTGCTCAATGGCGTATCCCAGGCGCTCCTGGTCCACGTTGGCATCACCCAGCGTGATGTTGTCCTTAATGGAAGCTTCCATCAGGAACGTATCCTGCTTGACGTAGCCAATAATGCGGTGCCAGGCTTCGATATGCTCCGGACCCAGCACTTTGCCGTCAATCAGGATGTGGCCTTGGTCTTCAATATAAAAGCGCAGCAGCAGGTTCATCAGCGTGGTTTTGCCGGAGCCGGAGCTGCCGATAAAGCCCACCTTTTGCCCCTTGCGCACCGTGAGCGACACGCCCTGTAGCGCCGGCGTCGTGGCGCCGGGGAAGCTGAACACCAGGTTGTCCAGCGTGATGTTGTTCTGAAACGAGAGCTCGGCCTGCTGCTCGGCCTGGGCCACGCGGTACTTCGGCTCCCGGTAAGCTTCCAGGTCTTCGATGGTGTACTGGCACTGCTTGAGCTGCACCATGGCCATCAGCATGCGGTTCACCGATGGCATCAGGCGGTAGGCGGCGGCGGCAAACAGGCCGACCAGCGTAATGAGGTTGGTCGAGGAGCCGGGCACGTAGATGGCGTACAGGAAAATCGTGAGCACGCCCAGGATAGCCACCATTTCGATGACTTTCAGCGGCAGCAGGGTGTAGAGGTACACCTCGGCGTCGAGCTTCTGGATTTCCCGCTGGTTGTCCAGCAATTGGTCTTTGAAGCGCTGCTGCTTGTTGGCCAGCTTCAGCTCGGCAAAGCCCGTGAACAGGTCGCCGATGATGCTGAAGGAAATAGGACGCAGTTCATTGATGCGGTTGCCAATCGACTGGGCCCGGGCGCGCAGGGCGCCGTAGGTTAGCAGCGTGGTAGGCACCAGCACCAGGGCCAGAATTACCAGCAGCAGCGGCTTATACACCAGGATGCTGACCACGATAACCAGCACGACGGCCACTTCGGAAAAGAAGATAAACAGCGGCCGCAGAATCATGTTCACGTAGGTGCTGGGCACCTGCAACGTACTGTTGATCAGCTGTGAAGAGCCCAGGTCGTTGAAATACCAGAAGGGAAAGTTCAGGTACTTGGCCAGCTGGTTCTGAATAATGCTCAAGCCCACGTTAGCCGTAAAGCGGGTTTGCAGGTAGTTGACCCAGGTCGAAAACAGGTTTTTGAACAGGAAAAACAAAAACACGCCGACAATCAGCACCAGCAGGAAGCTGCGTTCCGACTGGAAGCCCAGCCCGTCGTAGATCGGGCCGAAGTATTTGCTTTTTTGCACTCCTCCCGGCTCGGCGGCGACCATCATTACCGGTACGAGGGAAGCCAGGCCCACCACATCCAGAAAAGAAGAAACCAACAGCAACACAAACATCCAGACGGCTTTGCGTTTTTGAGGGGTAGTAAGATAATAGCGGATGCTATTAAGGGAGTATCGGATAATTCCGGTGTTCATGGCTGCGAGGTTCACGCCGAAAGCTGAGACTGGAGCCTGGCACTTGCGCGCAGCAGGCCAGGTCCGGTCTCAGTTAAGCTGGGTAGGTACGGATTTTAGCTTCTGCATGTTTTGCGAAGCGTACCGGGAACTGTAAAAGCGCCCAAGCGCCCAAACTACAAGGGAAGCAAGCTAGTGTTGCTTGCCGTAAAGGTTCTTGACAACGTACAGGGGCCGGCTGCGGGCGGCATCCAGGCCCCGCCACACGTATTCGCCGATGATACCCAGGGCAATCATCTGGAAGGCGGATACGAACAGAAGCACCAGCATCAGGGTGGTCCACCCTTCCACTTCAATGCCGCCGAATACTTTCACGCCCAGAATGTAGAGGCCGTAGAGCAGGGCCACGAAGCCCATGCCTACGCCCAGCACCGAAATGGCCCGGATGGGAAAAAAGGAAAAGGCCAGAATGGAGTCGATAAACAGCTTGATCTTCTTCTGGATGGTCCAGCGCGACTTCCCGATTTCGCGCTTGCGCCGCACGTACGGAATGTTCACGTAGGGGTAGCCCAGCCACACCATCAGGTAGAACAGGTTGCTGTTGCGCTCCTTCAACTCCAGGATATGCTCGCCGACCTGCCGGTCGAAAAAGACGAAGTCGAAGCCGCCGTCCGGAATGTTGGGCAGGGCAATTTTCTTCATCAGGGCGTGAAAGGTTTTAGCGAACAGCTGCTGCAAGCCCGTTTCTTCCCGGTCTTGGCGGTTGCCGATAATCAGCTTCAGCCCCTTTTTCCAGTAGTCGTACATCTGCACCATCAGCTCGGGCGGGTCCTGCATGTCGGCCGTGATGATGGCCATACAGTCGCCGGTAGCCTGCTCGATGCCGGCCACAATGGCGTTGTAGGAACCCACGTTGCCGGCCAGCTCCACTACCCGCACCTTATCGGGGTAAGCCGCCTGAAAGGCCAGCAGCTCCCGCAGCGTCCCGTCACCGGAGCCATCATCCACCAGGACGTACTCGAAAGTCAGCTCGGACGGGAACAGGGCCTCATTGGCAATCAGCTCCCGGCTGGTGACCGGAATATTACCTTCGTTGAAGTAGCAGGGAATGATGATCGATAACTTGGGCATCGAGGGGAAATAAGGACAGAAATTACGACTTGAAGAACGCGCGAATCGCGCGGCTGACCACTTCTACCTCTGCTTCCGTCATCCCGGGCCACATCGGCAGGCTCAGGCAGCTGGTGGCCAGCGCCTCGGCAATGGGGAAGTCACCCGCCTTGAAATTCATAAAGCGGTAGGCTTCCTGCAAGTGGGGCGGAATGGGGTAGTGAATCAGCGTGCCGATGCCCTGCTCGCCCAGGTACTTCTGCAACTCGTCGCGGCGGCTGGTACGCACCACGTACAGGTGATACACGTGGGTAGCACCGTCGGCCGTGGCGGGCAGCGCCAGATCGGCAATGCCGGCCAGGTGCTTATCGTAGAGGGCGGCTACTTCCTGGCGCTGGCCCGTCCACTCCATTAGCATGGGCAGCTTGGCACTCAGCACGGCGGCCTGCAGCTCGTCGAGGCGGGAGTTGTGGCCGATTACCTCGTTGTAGTACTTCTGCTGGGAGCCGTAGTTGCGCAGCGTCCGGACCTTTTTCGCCAATTCCGCGTCGTTGGTCGTCACGGCTCCGGCGTCGCCGAGGGCGCCCAGGTTTTTGCCGGGGTAGAAGCTCGTGGCATTCACGTCGCCGAAGCTGCCGGTGATGCCGCCGCGGTAAGTAGCGCCCTGCGACTGGGCGTTATCTTCCACCACGTACAGGTTGTGGCGCTTGGCCACCGCCATAATAGCCTCCATCTCGCAGGCCTGCCCGTAGAGGTGCACCGGCATAATGGCGCGGGTGCGGGGCGTAATGGCGGCTTCGAGCAAGGCGGGGTCCAGGTTGTAGGTCGCGGGGTTGGGCTCGACCGGCACGGGCGTCGCGCCCACGAAGGAAATAGCCAGCCACGTGGCGATGTACGTGTTGGAAGGCACAATTACTTCGTCTCCTTCCTTGATATCGAGGGCTTTGAGGGCCAGGTGCAGCGCGTCCAGACCGTTGGCGACGCCGATGCACTCGGTCGTCGTGGAGAACTGGGCGTACTCAGCTTCGAACTGCTTAACGGCCTCTCCCAGTACGTACCACTGGGAATCAAACACCCGGCTCATGGCTTCGAGCACCTGGGAACGAATAGCCTGATTTTGGGGCGTGAAGGAGAGAAATGGAACTTTCATACGGCGAAGATAAAGGATACCGGCCAAGCCGGCAGAGAAGTGTGTCGTTTTTAACTGTGATTCCGGAAGCCACAGGATCAGGCAGCCACAGTGGTGCGTATAGATTTTTGCAGCCGACGGGGAAGCCAGCTGGCGATTATAAGTGCGGCCGGGACCAGCATCACAACATCAGCCTGTAGCAAGTAGCGCATTTCCATCGAACGAAAAATAATGGCCATGTAGACAAAGATGATGGCACTGAACGCCAGCCCGGGCCACAAGCCAGCCACTTTTCGGTAGCGCCAGGCACCCAGCAGGCCAAAAGCCAGCAGCACGGAGCGCCAAATGAACAGTACGCCCGAAAGGCGTTGGGCCATGGATACCTGACCATCCGGCCCCGGCTTCAGCTGATTTTTGAACAAAACTTTCTGCAGGTTTTGCAGGGGCACCGCTATCCGCCCTTTCCAAGGATGCCGCTGCAAGTAGCTTTCGCGCAGCCGGTCGTAGCCGGCACTGACTTGCGCGTTGCAGTTGTGGTGGCGCAGGGTGTTGGCAAACTGCGCTTTTCGGTATTGATCTAGGCCTTGGAGCGAGGCTTGGCCGGCCCGTGGATCTGGGCGTTGCAGCTGCATTCGCACGTGAAAGCTGGAGGCACAGGAACGGCTCAGGACAATCAAGGAATCAAGGAGCTGCTTTTCGGCCAGGGTATGAATAACCTCGTCGGGAAAGCTGGGCTTTGCGGCAAACATAAGTTCATCCATGCCCGTTGTTACGTCGTTGGTCCAGGTCAGCATCCAAGACAATGCCGATTGCACGTCTTCCCGCAGGTTGGCATAGCCAGCCGCAGCCGGCTTAAGGGGAATGAAGCGCCCCAGAACCATGTAGTTCCGGACAGGCCACCACGTGTACAGCAGCAGAAAGCCAGCCAGAGCAAATACCAACGGCCGTCGGGCAGTCGATCTGAACCGCCCTTTCATGGCATACACGGCCAGATACAGCAGCGTGATGGCCATGCATACGCCCAGAAACTCCCGTACAAATACAATAACTGCCAGCAGGGCGCCCAGCAGGGCCCAGTTCCGGCGCCGGGGATTGGCCAGCAACATAGTAGCCCACCACAGTAGCACCAGAAGCAGGCCCAGCGACTCAGTGCCAAGAACCGTGATCCACAGGATGCTGAAGGGGTAAAAGGCAAGCAGCAGCGCAGCCAGTGCGGGGGCCCAGGAATTTGGGGGCGCCAAGCGCGCCGTGATGGTATATAGCAGCCAGATTCCCAACGTATCGAGCACTAGTTGCGTAACGGCAACTGCTTGTAACGCCCCCGAGCCGAAAATCAGGTAGTGCAGCCCGTAAAACAACGGATAGCCGGGCATACGGCCCACCGCAGCTTCTGGCTCCGTTAGATCGAACGTATAACGGCCGTATTCCAGTAGGTTGTGAAAGCTAAGCAGATAGGAATAAGAATCCCCATTCGTGTAAATATCACTCTGGCGACCCAGATAATAGATTTTGGCTCCTACCAACAGGAAAAGCACGCGTATGGCCAGTCCCACAGCCAGCAATGGCCACACCTTGGGCCAGGCACTGCGCAAGCTGGCTCGCAACCCCGGTAAGTAGGCAGGCGCATCTTCTACTTCGCGGCCAGTAGCACCGACGGGGTTCAGTATCATACGATTTAAATTATACCGCAAGGCAGATTATGAAACAGAAGAATAGCCAGGGAACAGAGGCGCTTGCGCCACTTCCTACTTCGACCAGGCCAACACGTGGCTGGAACCGCCGAGCTTAAAGCCCAGCTTCTCGCAGGTCCGGAACACGGCCCGGTTGGTTGCCTGCGTCGTCATCAGCACGTATTCCGCGCCCTGCTGCCGGGCCCGCTGCACCGTTTCCGACACCAGTTTCAGGTGCCAGCCCCGGTTTTCGGGGCCCACGGCGGTGAGCACCACCCGGGAAAAGCCAGTGCCCAGCTCGGCGGCGTGAGCCCGCAGGTCGCTGATGGCTAAGAAGGAATCGACGGGGAGGTTTTCCTCGGCCGGCACCAGCACCGCGTCGCAATAGCCTTCCACGGCGGCCGAGGCATACCGGGCCAGAAACCGGTCACCGGTGTCGCCCGCAAACCAGCGGTCCGCGTGGAAACGGTCGTACTCGTTGCGCGCGGCGGCCGAAATCTGCCCAATGGCAGTGGCTTCCTCCTTGCGGGCCAGCCGTACCGGGTAGCGCGGCTGCTCAAACGTGGCAACGGCATCGTGAAAGAACAGCAGCCGGGTTTCGACCATGCGCCAGCCAGCGGCCCCCAGGGCCTGCGCCACGCGGGTATCTTCGGCCGGCAGCTCGGCAAAGCAATACGTAGCTCCCTGCTGCTGCAAGTGCTGCCGAAACGCCGTGCCTGCCGCAGCCAGCACGGCCGCCGAAGCGTCGGCGGCAAACAGCATGGTGAACACCTTGTAGACCTCGGCCTGGAAAAAGTCACTGTCCCAGGCCAGGTAGCTGTACAGAAACTGCACGGTAGCTCCCTCCTGCTCAAACGCAAATACCCGGTGCGTAGAATCAGCAGCGTACTGCTCGGCCAAACCAGTGCCGAACAGCCGCTGCTGCGTTTCTACGTCAAGCTTGCGCAGGAAATTATAGGGCGAATAAAAGAACAGCTTATCCGCCCGGGCGGCTACCAGCGCCGGGTTTACTTGGGTCCCCATACGCGGCGAAAATCTTCGTAATGCCGGATGTAATCCTGCTCGTTGTAGCGGGTAGAGGCAAACACCAGCTGCACGGCCGTGTGCGAGTACTGCATGGTGTGCCACGCATTCGGGGGCACGTACACCCCCACGTGCGGCGACTCCAGGACGAAGGTTTGCACCTCGCCATCGGGCATTTCCGTCGTCACGATGATGCGGCCGGCCACGGCTACCAGCACCTGTTCGGTGGCGTGGTGGGCATGGCGGCCCCGCACGATGCTTTCCGGCGTAAAATACGTCCAGAACGTGCGCTCAATAGGAAACGGAATAATTCCGTTGGCTTCCCCGACGGAAATGTAGCCGATATCGGTGGCGCCCAGCTTTGGAAACTCAATTAAGTGTGGCTTTTGCATATACGTCGGGGAAGACCTGGAATTAGAATGTGCGAGGCGTGTTATTTACCTGCCCGGCGGCGGCTACCTGCACGTGCTCCTTGAAGTACTCCAGGGTGCGGCGCAGGCCCTCGGCGCGGTCTACCTTCGGCTCCCAGCCCAGGATTTCCTTGGCCTTGGTGATGTCCGGCTTGCGCTTCATCGGGTCGTTCTGGGGCAGCTCCTGGTAGGTCGGCTTAAACTCCACGTTCATCAGCTTGGCAATTTCTTCCCCGAACTCCTTGATGGTGATTTCGTCGGGGTTGCCGATGTTCACGGGCAGGGCGTAGTCGCTCAGCAGCAAACGGTAAATGCCTTCTACCAGGTCATCCACGTAGCAGAACGAGCGGGTCTGCGAACCGTCGCCGAATACGGTCAGGTTCTCGCCGCGCAGGGCCTGGCTCAGGAATGCTGGCAACACGCGGCCGTCGTTCAAGCGCATGCGCGGGCCGTAGGTGTTGAAAATCCGCACGATGCGGGTTTCCAGCCCGTGGTGGTTGTGGTAGGCCATGGTAATGGCTTCCTGGAAACGCTTGGCCTCGTCGTAGCAGCCGCGCGGGCCCACGGGGTTTACGTTGCCGAAGTACTCCTCCACCTGGGGGTGAATTTCGGGGTCGCCGTACACTTCCGAGGTGCTGGCAATCAGCATGCGGGCGCCTTTCACGCGGGCCAGGCCCAGCAGGTTGTGCGTGCCCAGCGAGCCTACTTTCAGCGTCTGAATCGGAATTTTGAGGTAGTCGATGGGCGAGGCGGGCGAGGCGAAGTGCAGGATATAATCCAGCTTGCCGGGCACGAATACGAATTTCGACACGTCGGCGTGGTGAAACTCGAAGTCCTCTTTGCCGAACAGGTGCTCGATGTTGGCCAGGTCGCCGGTGATGAGGTTATCCATGGCAATGACATGGTAGCCTTCGGCCAGGAACCGGTCACAGAGGTGGGAGCCCAGGAAGCCCGCACCGCCCGTAATCAGGACGCGTTTTTTATCGGAAGTAGTAGCCATTTGGTAGCAATTGGCGCCGGCCCTGCGGCCGGCGCGTGAGGAAATATGAGCTAAAGAGTTGCCGTTTGGTTAGGCAACGGGCTCTTTGTGGTCGGTGCGGATGCCGATGCAGTGGTAGGTGAAACCAGCCTCGTGCAGCTCCTTGGCGTCGTAAATGTTACGGCCGTCGAAAATGGCTTTCTGCTTCATCAGGCGCGCTACCACGTCGAAGTTGGGCGAGCGGAAGTCGGGCCACTCGGTCACGACCAGCAGGGCGTCGGCGTCAATCAGGGCGTCGAACTCGTCCTTGGCGTAGGTGATACGGTCGCCGAGCGAGTGCTTGGCTTCTTCCATCGCCACTGGGTCGTAGGCCGACACGGTGCAGCCCGCGTCGAGCAACTTGTCGATAATCACCAGCGAGGGCGCTTCGCGCATGTCGTCGGTCTTGGGCTTAAACGACAGACCCCAGACGGCCATCTTTTTGCCTTTCAGGTCGCTGCCGAAGTGCTTGTACACTTTGTCGAACAGCACTTCCTTCTGGGCGTCGTTTACGCTTTCTACCGCCTTCAGCACCTGCATTTCGTAGCCGTTCTCCGAAGCGGTTTTGATCAGGGCCTTCACATCTTTGGGGAAGCACGAGCCGCCGTAGCCGATGCCGGGGTAGATGAACTTGGTGCCGATGCGGGCGTCGGAGCCGATGCCTTTACGCACCATGTTCACGTCGGCACCCATGATTTCGCACAGGTTGGCAATGTCGTTCATAAACGAAATCTTGGTCGCCAGCATCGAGTTGGCGGCGTATTTCGTCATTTCAGCCGACGGAATATCCATGAAGATAATCGGGTGGCCGTTGAGCAGGAAGGGCTTGTAGAGCTTGCTCATCACTTCCTCGGCGCGGGCCGAAGCCACGCCCACCACGATCCGGTCGGGCTTGAGGAAATCGTCGATGGCGGCGCCTTCCTTCAGGAACTCGGGGTTAGAGGCTACGTCGAACTCGATGTCGGCCCCGCGCTTGGCCAGGGCCTGCTCGATTTCGGTGCGCACCTTGGCGGCCGTGCCCACGGGCACCGTGCTCTTGGTCACGATAACGCCGTAGTTGTTCATGTTCTCACCAATACCACGGGCCACGGCCAGCACGTACTTCAGGTCGGCCGAGCCATCTTCGCCGGGAGGCGTACCCACGGCAATGAAAGCCACGTCGGCATCCTTAATGCCTTCGGCCAGGCTGGTCGAGAAGTGCAGACGCCCTTTCTCCACGTTGCGGCTCACCATCTCTTCGAGGCCGGGCTCATAAATCGGCAGGATACCCTTGTGCAGGTTGTCGATTTTTTTCTGGTCGATGTCGATACAGGTGACGTCAATCCCTACCTCGGCGAAGCACGTGCCGGTAACCAGCCCTACATAGCCGGTACCTACTACTGCAATTTTCATATATGTTGATGTTTGGGGAGAGAGATATTCAAGTGAAAGCCAGCGGGATGCCCCACTGGCGCGAATTGGTTGACAGGCAAAACAGGCCCAGCCCGGAGCGGCATACGGTTTATACCGGCCCCGGTTAAGCGCTACAGCTTCGCAAATAAACCATATTTGAAGATGCAATAGATGGCTCGGAACCCGTCGCGCCACCCAATTTTCTTGCCTTCGGCATACGTGCGGCCGTAGTAGCTGATGCCGACCTCGTAGATCCGCACGTTGGGCACCCGGGCTACTTTGGCCGTGACTTCGGGCTCGAAACCAAACCGGTTTTCTTCCAGGCGCAGGCCCTGAATGATGTCGCGCCGGAACAGCTTGTAGCAGGTTTCCATGTCCGTCAGGTTCAGGTTGGAAAACGCGTTGGACAGCATCGTCAGCCAGTAGTTGCCGATGCTGTGCCAGAAGAACAGAATCCGGTGCGGGTTGCCGCCCATGAAGCGGGAGCCGTACACCACGTCGGCGAAGCCGCGCAGCACGGGGTTCAGCAGCAGGTTATACTCCTGCGGATCGTACTCCAGGTCGGCATCCTGAATGATGACGTAGTCGCCGGTGGCTTCCCGGATGCCGGTGTGCAGGGCCGCGCCCTTGCCCTGGTTGATGGCGTGCTTGAGGTAGCGGATGGGCAGATCGGGGTTGGCGGCAATGTAGCGCTCAATGGCTTCCTCGGTGTTGTCGCGCGAGCAGTCGTTGACGATGATGACCTCTTTGGCCAGGCCGCCGGCCAGCTCCACCTTCTTAAGCTGATCCAGAATCAAGTGGATCGTGGGTGCTTCGTTGTAGGCCGGAATCACGATGGAAAGCGTACGCGGCGGAAACTGAATACCCGAAAGTGGTGAAGTAGGCGGTGATATCATTAACAGAAGACAGACAAGGCGTGAGTAACGGCAGCGAAGCTAAGGAGTCCTTACATCATGTGCCGCTTCCACCAGTGCTGAAACACGATGAGGGCCCAGATCCGGGCGTGCACGTCGCCGGGGTTGCGCGAAAACAGCTGCGTCTTCAGGGCCCGGATACCGTCGACGCTGAAAATGCCCTGGGCCTCGATAAAGCCGTCCGACAGGAGGTCGTCCTCAATCAGGGGCCGTAGCTCGTTGCGGAACCACTTGAGCAGGGGCACTTCGAAACCGTGCTTGGGGCGCTTGTAGAGCTCCTCGGGCAGCATAGGCCGGAAGGCGTCCTGCACGATCTTCTTTTTCATCTTCGCGTCGATTTTGCTTTCGACGGGCAAGGAGAAGGCGAAGTTCACCACGTTGGGGTCTAGGAAGGGCGGGCGCACCTCCAGGGAGTTGGCCATGCTCATCAGGTCGACCTTGGCCAGCATATCGTAGGGCAGCACCAGGTTCATGTCGGTGAGCAGCACCTCGTTCAGGTCGCCGTCGGCGTGCAGGTGTTGCAGCACGTCCTTGCGGCGCTTCTCGGCCAGCTTCTTGCCCACCTTGCGGCGCGAGTCGGCGCTGAGCAGGTTGCGGGCGTCTTTCTCGTTGACAAACGTGGCCCAGTCCCAGTACCGGTCCTTGGGGCCGCTGAGCATGCCGCGCGAGAAGCGCTGAAACTGCCGGATGCGGTTGCCGAAAAACGAGTTGCGCGACTTGGGCAGCACGTCCCAGAGCAGGTTCAGGCCCGTGACGGCCTCGGCCTTGAAGCCGCCCTGCCGCACCTGAAACTCGCCCATGTGCTTGTTGTAGCCGGCAAACATCTCGTCGGCCCCGTCGCCCGACAAGGCCACGGTGGCCTTCTCGCGGGTCCGCTTGCTGAGAATATACACGGCCAGGGCCGAGGAATCGGCGAAGGGCTCGTCGATGTAGTCGAGTACGTCGAAGATGTGGTCGTAGAGGTCCTGGTTGGTGAGCGAGAAAACCGTGTGGTTGGTTTTGTAGCGCTCGGCCACCAGCTTAGCGTACTTGGTTTCGTCGAAGAAGGGCTCGTCGCGGTAACCGATGCTGAACGTGTTCAGGTGCTGGGTGTGGCGCGAGGCCAGGGCCACAATGACGCTGGAGTCGATGCCGCCGCTGAGGAAGGCGCCCAGCGGCACGTCGGCCACCAAGCGGCGGGCCGTAGCGTCGTCGAGCAGCTCGACCAGCTTTTTCTGCTGATCCTCGTAGCTGAGCTTGTTTTTGGCCGTCTTCTTGGGGTCGTACGGAATCTTGTAGTAGCGCTTTTTCACCACTTTGCCTCCTTTGATGAAGAGGTAATGGCCGGGTAGCAGCTTCTTGACGCCTTTGAAAATAGTGGCCGGGCCGGGAATGTAGTTGAGCTGCAAATAGTGGCTCAGGGCTACGTAGTCGAGCTTGCGGGGCACGCCCAGGGCCAGCAGCGACTTCATCTCGGAGGCGAAGAACATCTTGTCTTCGTCGCGGTACACCAGCAGAGGCTTCTCCCCCATCCGGTCGCGGGCGATGAACAGGGAATCTTCCTCCTTATCGTAGATAGCCAGACCGAAAAAACCGTTTAGCTTTTTCAGAAAGCCCCGGCCCTCGGCGATGTAGAGCTGCAGGATAACTTCCGTATCGGTCTGGGAGTGGAAGCGGTGCCCTTTCTTGATCAGCTTCTGGCGCAACTCCTTGAAGTTGAAAATCTCGCCGTTGAAGACAATCGTGTAGCGACCCGACTCGTCGGTCATCGGCTGGTTGCCGTCGGCCGTCAGGTCGAGGATAGCCAGGCGGCGGAAGCCCAGGCCGCAACGATCGTACACAAAATGCCCCTGAGAATCAGGCCCACGGCTAATAATAGCGTCGGTTGAGGCATGCAACGCGGACAGCGAGCGGCGTCCTGCGTCGGTAAAAGCGAATACTCCGGTGATTCCACACATAATTGGCGGGCAAAAGTACGAACTCTGCGCACTTACTTTCTGAAAAACTTAGCAGCGCGCCCCCGCAACCAAAGCCGTGCCATGCTAGTAAACCCCTTTTACATTCCACTCTCTAGACTTTCTGATCTTATGGACCTTCAGCAGCAAATGGATTTACAACAGCAGTTTGAAGCCGCTGTATCGCGCGTTGACACCCTGCCCGGCGACAAAGCCGCCGCCCACATGACCGAACTCTACGGCTTGTATAAGCAGGCCACCGAAGGCGACCATGACACGAAAGGCGAAGTCGTGGGCGACGACTCGCCCGACAACCCCAGCGGCAACGCGGGCCTGTCGCAGGCCCAGTGGGACTCCTGGAGCAAGTTCAAGGGCGTGAGCGAGGACGACGCCAAGCGCCAATACGTAGAGAAAGTAAATGCGTTGGCCGGGCCCGTGGGCGAGCAGACGAACATCATCACCGGCAACGGGCAGGCGGCCACGGCCTCCTTGGTAGGCGGCGCCGATGCCAACTCCAGCCCCAGCGTTGAGGCTGATGACAACACCACCACCTCCCGCCAGGCCGATACCGGCCCGGGCGTTTCGCAGGGCGGCCTGCGCGGCGACATTACCGCCGGGGCACCCTACGGGGGCGAAGACAAGCTGAAAGGCGAACAGTCGTAGCCGTGGGCACCGCCCCAAAAAAAGCCCTGACTATTGCAGTCAGGGCTTTTTTTGGGCTAAAAAATCTTGCCGGGGTTGAGGATGCCGTGCGGGTCGAATACTTTTTTGATGCCGCGCATCAGCTCCAGGTTGGTTTCCTTCAGGGCAATGCCGATGTAGCCTTTTTGGACCAGCCCAATGCCGTGCTCCCCGCTGATGGTGCCGCCCAGCCTGACGCACAACTCGAAGATTTCGGTAATCGGCTGGCGCAGGCCCACGTTCCATTGCTCGTCGGTCAGTTCGCCGCGGATGATGTTCACGTGCAGGTTCCCGTCGCCGGCGTGGCCGTAGCACACGCTCTTGAAGCCGTAGCGCTGCCCGATTTCCTTCACGCCGCGCAGCAGCGTGGGCAGCTCGGCGCGGGGTACCACGGTGTCTTCCTCCTTATACACGGAGTTGTAGCGCACGGAATTGCCGATGTTGCGCCGGATCTTCCAGAGCTCATCCTTCTGCGTGGCGTTGTCGGCCAGCAGGATTTCGCCCACATCGTAGCGTTCCAGCACGCCGTACACCTGCTCAGCCTCTTTGTAGAGCTGGTCCATGTCCTGCCCATCCAGCTCAATGAGCAGGTGGGCGCGGATGTCTTCGGGCAGCGTCAGCGGTATTTTCAGGTAGTCGGACGACCAGGCAATGGCCTCGCGCTCCATAAACTCCATGCCGGAGGGAATCACGCCGGCCCGGAATACGGCCGACACGGCCTCGGCGGCCTGTTCTTCCCGGCGGAAAGGCACTAGCATCAGAATATTATGCTGCGGGTAGGGCAGCAGGCGAAACACCACTTTGGTAATAATGCCCAGCGTGCCTTCCGAACCCACCATCAATTGGGTGAGGTTGTAGCCGGTCGAGTTTTTCAGCGTGTTGGCCGCCGTCCAGATAACGTCGCCGGTGGGCAGCACCACTTCCAGGTTCAGGACGTAGTCGCGGGTGGTGCCGTATTTCACGGCTTTTGGGCCGCCGCTGCTGTGGGCCAGGTTGCCGCCCAGCGAGCAGCTACCCTTGCTGGCCGGGTCGGGCGGGTAAAACAGGCCTACTTCCTTCACGGCGTTCTGAAACGCCTCGTTCACCACGCCCGGCTCCACGGTAGCCTGCAGGTTGCGCTCATCGATTTCGATGATGCGGTTGAGCCGCTCGGTGCTGAGCACTACGCCGTGGTGCACCGGCAGCGCCCCGCCGCTCAGGCCGGTTCCGGCGCCCCGGGCCGTGACGGGCACGTGGTGCTCGTGGCACAGCCGGACAATTTTGCTGATCTCCTCTACGTTGGCCGGGCGAAGTACAACGTCGGGAGCAAAGTGCAAATCCTCGGTATGGTCGCGGCCATAATCGGCGTACACGTCGGCTTCTACGCGTTGGGCAGTAAGCACATACGCTTCGCCCACGATTTGTTCGAAGGCGGCTATCAGGTCGGAAGTCAGCGGTTGGAAATTCATATATAGACGGCAGAATGAGCGATTCACGTATCTTTGTCCCGATGCGGGAACACCTTACGAAGGTACAGTATTCGCACCAACGCTTTGTTTGGTGGCCACTAGTACTGCTTAGTGTCTTAGTGTTGTTGACTGGCTGCGGCAGCTCGCGCCAGCTCAACCAGCGTAACGGCCGGTATTATTCGGCGCGCGACATGGCCCGCATGAAAGCGGAGGAACGGCGCCGCCGGGGGGGCCGGCCCGTGGCGAAGGCCAAATCTAAAACGGCGACGCCAGCGGGCAAGTCCAAGACGGTGGTAAAGCACCGCAGCAGCCCGGCTACCGTTTCCCGGGACCTGGCCTCGGTTATCGAGGCGGCCCGCTCCTACGAAGGCACCCCATACAAATACGGAGGCACTACCCGCCTGGGCATGGATTGTTCGGGGCTGCTGTGCGCAGCTTTCGCGGCCATCGACGTGCAGATTCCGCGGTCTTCCAACGAGCAGGCCGTGTGGGGCACGCCGGTAAAGCCCCAGGATCTGCGGGCCGGTGATTTGGTATTTTTCGGAGCTTCGCCTGGCAGCGCTACTATTACGCACGTGGGATTAGTGACGGAAGCCAGCCCGGAAAGCGTACAGTTCATTCACTCTTCCAGCTCGTTAGGTGTCGTGGAGAATAGCTTGGAAAGTGATTATTATCTTAGTCGCTTTATCAAAGCGGTGAGACCAGTATTGTGAATTTCCCCCTTACCTTTGTGCCGTAAACGATCAGGGCCTGTTGGTTGTAGCGAATGGCAATGATTTGATAACGAACCCGGTAAAAAACGTCCGTACTTTTGCATTCCGTTTCACTTTAAGCTTCCTCTTTTTTCACCTACTTACCCATTTATGAAACATTCACGTTTACGCCTCTTACTCTTGCTGGTGTTGACGCTGTTGTCAGCCCCAGGGGCGTGGAGTCAGGGTACAACGACTTCGGCCATGACCGGTATTATTACCGACAAGGCCGGTGCAGGGTTGCCTGGAGCTACGGTCATTGCGGTACACACGCCGACCAACACCCAGTACGTTGCTCCAACCAACTCGGAGGGACGTTTCAACATCCAGAACATGCGCGTAGGCGGCCCCTACTCCGTGCGGGTTACGTTCATTGGCTACAAGGATGCGGACCGGACGGGCATTTTCCTGACCCTGGGCCAGAACCTGCGCCTCGACATCAACCTGAGCGAAGCCACCACGGAGCTGGCTGGCGTTACGGTTTCGGGTAAGCAGGACCCCACGCTGAACTCGCAGCGCAGCGGCGCCGCTACCAACGTACAGCGCGAGCAGATCGAGCGTCTGCCCACCCTGTCGCGTAGCTTCCAGGACTTTACCCGCCTGACTCCCCAGGCCAACGGTAACTCCCTGGCCGGCCGGAACGGCCGCTTCAACAACATCCAGATTGACGGCGCCTCGAACAACGACTTGTTTGGTCTGGGCGGCACCGGTGCTCCTGGTGGTCAGGCGGGCACCAACCCCATTTCGCTGGACGCCATCCAGGAATTCCAGGTGGTACTGTCGCCCTACGACGTTCGCCAGGGCCGCTTCAGCGGTGGCGCTATCAACGCCGTAACGCGTTCCGGTACCAACGACTTCTCGGGTTCGGTATTCGCTTTCGGCCGTAACCAAAACACAGCTGGTAAGAGCGTAACGCCCGATGCCTCGGGCAACCGCACCAAGCTGGCTGAGTTCTACGACTACCAGACCGGTTTCCGTCTGGGTGGTCCGATCATTAAGGACAAGCTGTTCTTCTTCGTAAACGGTGAAATCACCCGCCGCAGCGCCCCGCTGTTGTTCCGCGCCGCCGGTACGCAGGGTGAAACCGGTTCCGACGTATCCGCCTTCGTGACCGTTGATCAGCTAAAGCAGATTTCTGACCAGCTGGCCCGGTTCGGCTACAACGCCGGTGAGTATGGCGCTATCAACGCCGAAACCAACAGCAACAAGGCTTTTGCCCGTCTGGACTGGAACATCAGCCAGAACCACCAGCTGACGTTGCGTCACAACTTTGTTGACGCTTCTGATGACAACATCTCACGTGGCGCTACGTCGTTCCGCTTCGGCAACAACGGCTACAAGTTCCTGAGCCAGACCAACTCGACGGTAATGGAACTGAAGAGCCGCTTTGGTAGCCGCTACGCCAACAACTTGCTGGTCGGCTACTCGCGCATCCGTGACAGCCGCAAGATTAACGGTGACCTGTTTCCTTCCATCACCATCAACATGACCGGTGGTTCGGTATCGGCTGGTTCCGACTTCAGCTCGACCCAGAACAAACTGAGCCAGGACGTACTCGAAATCACGGATAACTTCAACGTATTCGCGGGTAAGCACGTGCTGACCTTCGGTACGAACAACGAAATCTTCCGGTTCGACAACCTCTTTGTTCAGCGCACCGAAGGTAGCTACACCTATCCTTCGCTGCAGGCCTTCTTTGATAACCCAGCTACCAGCACGACGCCCTTCCTGCCCAACTTCCCGAACGGCTACGGCACTGGCTTCCGCTACCAGCAAAACTTCGCGCTGCCCGGCGGTAAGCCCACTTCGAAGTTTGGCGCGGCGCAGTTCGGCGCTTACGTGCAGGACGAATACAACGTGACGGACAACTTCCGGGTAACTACCGGTGTGCGTTTCGATCTGCCCGTGTATTTCGACAAGCCTTCGTACAACTACAAGGTTGACTCGACCTTCGCCACGGCCAACGCCCAGACCGACGCCTACGACGTGCGGACCAACCGTCTGCCCAAGAGCCGCCTCCAGATTTCGCCCCGCCTCGGCTTCAACTGGGACGTGCGTAAAGACCAGACCTTCCAGCTGCGTGGTGGTGTAGGTATCTTCACCGGCCGTCCGGCTTACGTGTGGATTGCCAACCAGTACGGCGGTACCGGTGTTGACTTCGCCAACTACGACAGCAACGCTCCTGGTGCGGTTATTCCAACCGGTGGCTTCGCTCTGACCAACAACTACAATAACCTGGTCAACGCTATCAAAAACCAGCCCGCCCGGGCTGCCAGAGGTAGCGTGGCCGTGACGTCGAAAGACTTCAAGAACCCCCAACTGCTGCGTACCAACTTCGCCGTCGACTACCGTCTGCCCCTGGGCATCGTGGGTACCCTGGAAGGTATCTACTCCAAGACGCTGAACGACGTGCTGCCCCAGGACATCAACCTGGTGAACCCCACGGGTGTACTGCAGGGTGATGGCCGTCCGGTTTATCCTTCTGCCCGCTACCGCAACAGCCGCGACTTCAACAGCGTGTTCCTGCTGACCAACACCAGCAAAGGCTACCAGTACAGCCTGACGGCCGAATTGAAGAAGCAGGTAACCACCGACTTCTTCGCTTCTACCGCCTACACCTACGGTCAGTCGCGTGACGTGTACTCGGGCTCGAGCTCCACGGCGCAGTCGACCTGGGAATTCAACCCCCACGTAGCCAGCCCCAACAGCCTGCCCCTGTCCTACTCGAACTTCGATCTGCGTCACCGCGTTATTGCCTCGCTGTCGTACCGCAAGGCGTACGCTGAGCACTTCGCTACCACGATTTCGGCCTTCTACGGTGGTCAGTCGGGCTCGCCCTTCTCCTACACCTACTATGGCAACGACCTGAACGGCGACGGTGGCAGCTTTACCAGCAACTCGAACGACCTGGTCTACATTCCCCGCAACCAGAGCGAAATCGTACTGGTAACGGATGGTGTGAACGACCGTCGGACCATCGACCAGCAGTGGAACGAACTGAATGCCTTCATCGAGGGCGACGACTACCTGCGCGAGCACCGTGGCGAATATGCGGTGCGCAATGGTGCCCGTACTCCCTGGCAGCACCGCATCGACGTTCGCCTGTTGCAGGATATCTTCACCAAGATTGGCGAAAAGAACCATACGATTCAGTTGTCGGTTGACGTGCTGAACGTCGGCAACCTGCTCAGCAAAGACTGGGGCCGCGACTACTCGGTAAACAACCAGAACTTCGGTCTGCTGCGTTACCAGGGTCTGGAAAACGGTACGGCCGGTGGTCGTCCTACCTTCAGCTTCGGCAGCGGCACCACCGCTTCGCCCACGCTGGGTTACCAGATCAACCAGCTGGCCTCGCGCTGGCAGGCACAGTTTGGTGTTCGTTACCTGTTTTAATCGGTAAGTCTACACCGCTAACATAACTTCAAGTACCATGAGAATTTTCTCTTCTTCATATTTGCCGAAGCTGGCGCTGGTAGGTTCTTTGGCCGCCGCGCTGGTTAGCTGCGAAGACCCCGAGTTGCCGGAAGCCAAGCCGGTGAGCGCCTCGACGGTAGGCCAGTCCAAAGTACTGGTGGTTAATGCCGCCCCCGGTTCTACCGGCATTGCTGCCACGGCTGAGAACATTAGCCTGGGTGCTCCCCTGGCGTACCTGGGCTCGGCTTCCACTACTTTCAATGCGGGTCAGCGCCTGTTCGTTTTCAACGAGCCCACCAACATTGCAGCGAATCCCGCTAACTATCCTAAGGTTGGGAATCCGCCCGTAGATGCTCCACCCGTAAATACCACGGCCCGGACCGTAACTTCACGCACGTCCTTCCTGGGGGGTACCAACTACACGGTATTCCTGACGGATCAGCCGACCCGGCCTTTCGTATTCCCCGTAACGAATACCTCCGACTTAGGCGGTATTCGTACGCTGATCGTGACGGATAACCTGGCGGCTCCGGCGGCTGGCAAAGCCAAGGTTCGCTTCTTCAACCTGTCGCCCTCGCTGACTACTGCCGTTGGCGTATACAACACGACTGCTCCAGCGGCATTTCTGTTCTCGGCTCGTAGCTACCGGGCGGTATCTACAGGTTCGGGTTCGACGCTGGTCAACTTCAACACTTTCACCGAGGTAAACGCGGGTGCTTACACCCTGGACGTACGGGCTACCGCCACGGCAGCACCAGTAGTAGCCGCCAAGGTGTACACGTTCGAAGCCGGCAAGATCTACACGCTGTATGCCAGCGGCCTGACGGGCAGCAGCACCACGCCACTGGCTTTGTCGGTTGTAACCCACAACTAAGGACTAGCTAGTCTGCATGTTTAAAGGGGGCCGAAGAGATTCTTCGGCCCCCTTTTTTTGTTGACTACTGACGGTTGTGCGAGCCGCTGTACGGACGGCGTGCCAACCCAGTCTTTCCGCTACAGAATGCGGGCAAGGCAAAAAAAATCAAAAATATTTTCACTCTCTCCCTGGCGGGGCACCCTCAGGTATATCCCGATAGAAACCAAGGTCTTATAGGAACAAATATCGTCTTACCGCCCGCTAAGAGGCTTTTATTTCACTGCTCGCGGGTACTTTTTTCAACTATTTCTGAGGCGTGCTCTTGCAAAATCGAAAACGCGCTGTACTTTTGTACCACCAAACGCAACCGGCGAATGGACATACAAACGGGGGATTAGCTCAGCTGGCTAGAGCGCTTGCATGGCATGCAAGAGGTCATCGGTTCGACTCCGATATTCTCCACCAAAAGCCCAACCTATCCGGTTGGGCTTTTTTGTTGCCCCTACCCTACCGGGTGGTGGGCAGCAACCTACCATCCAAACAAAAAGCCCAACCGGGTAAGTTGGGCTTTTTGTTTGGAATCCTGATCGGGCTTTAAACGAACAGGCCGTCGACCGACAGGTACCGCTCGCCGGTATCGTAGCAGAAGGTCAGCACGCGGCTGCCCTGGGGCATGTCGGGCAGTTTCTTGGCCACGGCGGCCAGGGAAGCCCCCGACGATACGCCGATGAACATGCCTTCCTCCCGGGCCGCGCGCCGGGCCATGTCGAAGGCTTCCTGCTGGCTGATCTGGATGGTGCCGTCCAGAATATCGGTGTGCAGGTTGGCCGGAATAAAGCCCGCGCCAATGCCCTGAATCGGGTGTGGGCCGGGGGCGCCGCCGCTGATAACCGGCGACAGCTCGGGCTCCACGGCAAACGTCTTCATGTTCGGGAATTTGGGCTTGAGCACTTCCGTGACGGCTGTGATGTGGCCGCCGGTGCCCACGCCGGTAATGTGGAAGTCGAAGCCTTCGGGCGCGTCGCGCAGAATTTCCTGAGCCGTGGTTTCGGCGTGCACCTTGATGTTGGCCGGATTCTCGAACTGCATGGGCATCCAGGCGCCGGGCGTGTCGCGCACCAGCTCGTGGGCTTTTTCGATGGCACCTTTCATGCCTTTTTCCCGGGGCGTCAGCTCCAGATTGGCCCCGTAGGCCGTCATCAGGCGGCGGCGCTCAATCGACATCGACTCGGGCATCACCAGCGTCAGCTTGTAGCCTTTCACGGCGGCTACCATCGCCAGGCCCACGCCCGTGTTGCCGGAGGTAGGCTCCACAATCAGGCTATCGGGGGTCAGGATACCGTCCTGCTCGGCCTGCTCAATCATCGACAGGGCAATCCGGTCTTTGATGCTGCCCCCGGGGTTGGCACGCTCCAGCTTCACCCACACTTCCACGTCGGGGCGGTGGGCAAACAAACGGTTCAGGCGCAGCAAGGGAGTGTTGCCGATGGTATCAAGAATGGTGTTGGCTTTCATGGGTTGAAACGAGTGAATGGTTGAATGGAAGAATGGTTGAACGAGGAAATAGGTGAACGAAGAAACAGTTGCATAAGGCAATGCACATTCTCCTATTCACTATCCTCTCAGTCAACCATTGGTATTAGATGGAGAAGGTAATGTCGGCCGTAGGGTCTTCCGAGCGGGTCACGTGGATCTGGGCCCGGTGGTACACGCGCGAGTGCGACGGTACGCTCTCCGTGAGCCACACGTTGCCCCCGATGATGCTGTGGCTGCCGACCACGGTGCTGCCGCCCAAAATAGTAGCGCCGGCGTAGATAACCGTATGGTCTTCGATGGTGGGGTGGCGCTTGAGGTTGGCCATGTGCTTGGCCACGCTGAGGGCCCCAAGCGTGACGCCCTGAAAAATCTTGACGTACGCCCCGATGACCGCCGTTTCGCCGATAACGATGCCCGTGCCGTGGTCGATGCAGAACGAGGGGCCGATACGGGCGCCGGGGTGAATGTCGATGCCGGTGCGGGCGTGGGCGTACTCGCTCAGGAGCCGGGGCACGCGCGGCACCCGCAGCTGGTAGAGGCCGTGCGCGAAGCGGTGCAGAGCAATGGCGTAGAACCCCGGATAGGTGCTGATGACCTCTACCGTCCCTTGAGCGGCCGGGTCGGCGGCCACGATGGCAGCGGCATCGTGCAGAAGCTTGTCGCGCAGCTGGGGCAGGCCGGCCATGCAGGTGGCGGCAATCTGGTCGGCCTCCTGGGGGCTCAGCACGGCCCGCAGCAGCTCGGCCAGCTCGGTTTGCCAATGGTAGAGCACGGCCTCCAGGGCATCGGTACTGTTGAGCGGACGGGCCGTGCGCTCCGGAAACAGCACCTGCAGCAGCTGGTCGGCCAGGGCGCAGAAGGCTTCGGCGGGCAGGGGTGCGGTGGCCTGGCGGTGAGCCAGCGCCAAAGACTGAATAAAAGCAGCGTGCATGGGACAGACAAAAACGGCGGCCCGCACTACCGGGGCGCCTTGGGGCGGCAAGATAACGGCCACTACGTATGCTGCAACCACTGGTCTGCCGGAAGGTTTGGGGCACAACCGTTGGCGGATGCCTTGCGTTAGGAAACCAGAATCCTGCGCATTTCTAACCAATCACCTTTCTACCTCCTTTCTTATGGCTGATACCACCATCACCAAAGTCGACTCGGCATATTCTCCCAAAGGCCACGACGGCGAAAAATACCTGGCCTCGGGTATCCACGTGGCCATGCGCCTCTGGGAAAACGAACAGCCCGGCGAGGCCAAGCCCGCCGCGACGCGGCCCTACGAAACCGTTGGCTACGTTATCAGCGGCCGGGCCGAGCTGCACCTGGAAGGCCAGATGGTCGTGCTGGAAACCGGCAACTCCTGGGTAGTGCCCAAAGGCGCCTCGCACACCTACAAGATTCTGGAGGCCTTTACGGCCGTAGAAGCTACCAGTCCGCCGGCCCAGGTACACGGCCGGGAAGAGGCGTAAAACCCGCTTCTGACTCAATTTGGGAAACGCCGGCTCTGGTTAGGGCCGGCGTTTGCATTGGCCCCTATTTGTACTAATCTGATTCGAATCAATCGAGCAGGTTTAGCAAAACCTAGCTGCGTCTAACCCAGCGCAGCGGTAAATGAGTCCCAACTAATATTCAAAATTTATTATATTTTTATGTATATACATCTATAAAACAATATCTTACCTCGTCGTCATCGTAAACCTATACGCTGCCGGGCGCAACAAGGCCGGTTTGAAAAGCAAGCCCGGATAAATACTTCCGGCCGGAGGATAAAAGTGAATTATTCCTAAACTATCTTAGGTAATTACCGTTCAGAGGCCAAACGCTACTTTCCCATTTTGGCTATGAAACACCTTATACCCCGTACCCTGGCTGCCTGCCTGCTGCTGGCCAGCGGATTTCTGACGACAGCCCAGGCCCAGACCAGCCGAGCGGCCGCCGCGGCGCTGTACGTGAACGACGCGGCGCAGGCTGGCGACGTGTATACGACCGGAGTGGGCAACGACCAGAGTGGGGACGGCAGTAGCAGTGCGCCTTTTGCCACCGTAGCCCGGGCCCTGGCCAGCGCCGACGCGGCCACGGCCACCATTTTCATTGATGCCGGCACGTATTCCGAGCGAGTCGTGCTCAATAAGAACATCAGCCTCCAGGGCGTGGATACGGCCCGCACGGTGTTTGACGGCGGCCTGGCCCCGAGCGACGTGCAAACCCAGGAAACCGGTATTTACATTACGGCCGTGGGCGGCACGCCCGACAACCCGGTGAAAATTTCCCGGCTGAAAGTGCGGGCCTATGACTACGGGATTCAGGACGACAACCAGGTCAACCACGTTAACTTCCTGATTGAGGACGTGGCTACCACCCAGAACCGGCAGTTCGGCATTTACTGGAACGGCCAAGTCAACTTCACCCAGAACATCACTTTCCGGCGGGTGCGGGCCACCAAAACGGCCCTGGAGCCCAACACGCGCAATAACGGCGCCGGCCGCGGCCTATTTCTCGTCAACGGCAGCAAAATCAACATCCTGATTGAGGACGGCGTGTTTGAGCAGAACCGCAGGGCTGGCATCGACATCAACGACGGCAGCGTGAGCGGGCTCGTGATTCGGGGCTGCCGCCTCGGCTTCAACCTGGGGCCGGCCATTGCGGTGCTGGGCGCGGCGGGTCTGCGCGACGCCAACGGCGCCTTCACTACCCCCGCCGCCCTGATTGAAAACAACTTCATCCGCAACAACGCCTCCAACGGCCTGGAGCTGAAATCGTGCACCGGCACGGGCCTGGGCAGCGGCCCCGGCAGCCTGGTGGTGCGCAATAACTACATCGTCCGGACCATCGGGGCGCCTACCAACCTGGCCGAGGACAACGCCGGTATTGCCTTTATCGACCGGGACCGGAGCATCATCAGCGTGGGCGGGGGCGTCACGAGCGACCTGACCACCGGCGGGGCCTACATTCAGAACAACATTGTGCGCGGCTACCTGGCCGACGCGCTGCGCACGGCGTTCAACATCAACGGCTTCGGCATGGTGCTGGAAGGAGCCAACAACAAGGTATTCGGCAACGTGGTGGCCAACTGCCAGCGGGGCATTCAGGTGCAGGACCGGCCCGCGAACAGCACCGGCTCGACGCCGTTCTTCGACATTGACCGCAACGCCTCCCTGGTTTCGGTGGGTGACAGTATCCGCAACAACCGCCTCGACAGCTGCACGACGTCGGTGCGGGCCGTGAACCTGAGCAGCACAATCAATGCCTCGCTCAACTGGCTGGGCAGCAACCAGGTGACGGTGGTGCGCGGCACCAACGGCCTGAACGGCCGCCTGATTACGCTGGGCGGGCCGACCACCAGCTTCGCACAGGTGTCTTCTCTAGACCCCACCGGCCGCATCGACTACACGCCCTTCCTGCACACCAACACCGATGTGGCCGCCACGCCCGGCTTCCAGAGCGACCTAAGCTACCTGCACGCCGATTGGTACAGCCCCAACCTGGGCGTTGCGCCCTGCTTGCAGGAAGCGTTGGTAGACGTGGCGGAAAGCGGCACCGTGGAGCTGGTAGCGGCGACCTACAACGGCTCGGCCACCATCACCAAGAACGTGACGCTGACCAACGACGGAGCCACCACGCTGGAGAATCTGGGCCTCAACGCGTCCGGTAAAGCCGCCAGCTTCGCGGCCCCGTTCAGCCTGTCGGGCACCCTGACGCTGACCGCCGGCCTGCTGCGCACCTCTGCCACCGGCCTGCTGACCCTGACGGCCACGGCCGCGGCTACCGAAGGCAACGCGGCTTCCTACGTGGAAGGCCCCTTGCGCAAGCTGGGCAGCTCGGCCTTCGTCTTTCCGCTGGGTAAAGCCGGAATCTGGGCCCGACTGGCCATTACGGCCCCTGCCAGCCCGGCCAGCGCCTTTACCGCCGAGTATTTCGCCTCGGCCTACGGCAACACCACCTTTACTCCGCCCCTGAAGAAAGTAAGCGCCGTGGAGTACTGGAACCTGGACCGCACCGGCTCGACGGACGCCGTGGGCGTGCGCCTGTACTGGGAGGATGGCAGCCGCAGCGGCATCGACGCCTTTACCACCGATCTGCACGTGGCCCGCTTCGACGGCTCGACCTGGGTATCGGAGGGCAACGGGGGCCTGAGTGGGGCGTTGGCGGCGGGTTCCGTGGCCTCGGCCGGCCCCGTGGCCAGCTTCGGGCCGTTCACCTTCGGCGCGGCCGACGTTCCGCTGCCGGTTAAGCTGGTTAGCTTCACGGCGACCGAGCGGCAGCCGGGCGTCGTTACGCTGCTCTGGCGCACGGCTTCGGAAGAAAACAACCAAGGCTTTGGCGTGGAACGCAGCCTCGACGGGAAAGACTGGCAGCAGCTGGCTTTCGTGGAAGGCCGCGGCACCACCGCCTCGACCAGCAACTACACCTTCCAGGACCAAGCGGCTCCCGTCGGCGACCTGCTCTACTACCGCCTGCGGCAGGTAGATACCGACGGCACGGTGGCCTATTCGCCCGTGGCAACCATTGCCCGTACCGCCGAGCAAGGCCAGCCCATCAAGCTGGCCCTGGCGCCCAACCCCGCCTCCGACTACACGACCCTGTACTTCTCCGCGCCCGTCGCCGGGAAGCTGCAAGTCTCGCTCACCGACCTCACCGGCCGGGTGCTGCTGCGCCAGACCCTAACCGAATCGGCGGACGCCACGGTGCAGCTGCCGGCTTCGCTGCCGGCGGGCACTTACCTGGTGCGGGTGGAAGGCCCGGGGTATTCGGGCAAAGCGCTTCGGCTGCTTAAGCAATAAGCTTCTGCCTCATTAACAACAGCAAGGGCCGCCCGGTATCGGGCGGCCCTTGCTGTTGTTAATGAGGTGGGCTTCTCTTAGCGCACCAGCTCGATTTTCTCAATCCGGTCCCCGATTTCCAGGCGGCTGACCACATCCATGCCGCTAACCACCTGGGCAAAGATGGTGTAGCGCCCGTCGAGGTGGGGCGTGGGCGCGTGGGTGATAAACCACTGGCAGCTTTCGGTATCCTTGCCCGCCGAGGCCAGCCCGACAGCCCCTTCGCCGTAGCGCAGGTTGGCAAATTCAGAGCGCAGATTGTAGTCGGAGCTGCCCCAGCCGTCGCCGCGCGGGCAGCCGCCCTGGGCCACGAAGTTGGGCACCACGCGGTGGAAGTTTTTGCCATTGTAAAAGCCCTGGTTGACCAGCTGCACGAAGCTGGCCACCGAGCCGGGCGCTTCGTTGATCAGCAGCCGAAACATGACCTCGCCTTTGCTGGTGCGAATCCGGGCGCGCTGCCCGGCCGGAATGGCCTGCACCGCGGCCCAGTCGATGGGGTGCGTGGCGGCTTTGGCCACTGGGAACGGCTCGGGCTGCTTTTTTTCGAGGTAGTCGATGGTTTGCTGCAACGACTGCCAGGCTTCCAGGTCGCGCGGAAGCACCAGCTTGTCGCGGGCATCTTTCAGAAAGGTAGCGTTGGCAAACACGCGGCGCATGTCCAGCTTCGGGTCCCGGATAGCCTCGGCGGCGGTGCCCATCACGGCCACGTCGCCGGTGCCCACCGCGCGCTGCATGGTGAGGGCAAACGTGGAGTGCTGCTCGGCCGGGAAGCTGGGCAGGTGCCGCATGGCGACCAGCGCCTCAATGCCATAGGTGCCAATCACGACCGGTTGGCCGGTGGCGAAGGTGGCGTTGCGCACAAACTCGTACGCGGCCGGGTCTTCGCCCATAGCCTTCAGCAAATAGCCTTTCTCGTAGGGGTCGGCGGTGGCCTGGTAGCGCTCCTGCACCGCCGCCCGAATGGCATTTTTTTCCGGTCCGCCCAGCTTCAGGGCTGTGGCCAGCAGGGTAGCCCGGGGCCGCCAGGCGCTCAGCTTATTGGCCTTTTCCAAAAACAGGACGCCCGGCTCGCCGCTGGCGTGCGCCAGGAAAAACTCGGCCGCCGCCAGGGCTACGTGCTCGTGCGCGTCGGAGAGAGCCGCCCAGGCCGACTCTTTTACCGGCGCGTACTGGGCCGCCGTCATGGCCCGCAGCGCGCTGATGCGCACCCGGTAATCCGGGTCGCGGCGGGCCAGGGTAGCCAGCACGGCCGGCACTGTGGGCGCGGCGCTGGCTTTGCTCAGGGCGGCGGCGGCGGCGCTGCGCACGGCGTAGCTAGGGTCATTTTGGGCGCTGGCACTAATGGCCGGCGCGTAGGAAGTCAGGTTCAGCCCCCGGGTGCGGGCCAGGGCATTGGCCGCCGCCAGCCGGGCCCGGTAGGGGTTCATGAGGGCCAGCAGCTGCACCAGCCGCCCGGCTGCTGCCTCGGAGGTAACCCCGCGCAGGCCGGCCCGGTAGAGTCCCCACGCCTGCCCCGATACAGCGGCCGTGTCGGCCCCCAGGGCCGGGGGCAGCTTGGCCAGCCCCGCCAGCCCCGCCCGCGACACGCACTTGCCCAGCGCTTCGAGGGCCGTGAAACGCGCCAGGGCATCCTTTTCCTGCAAAACCCGCTCCCGCAAGGCCGTTTCGGCGGTGGTGTCGGCGGTCTGGCCCAGGGCGTAGGCGGCGGCCACCCGCACGCTGGCATCGGCGTCGGTGAGGCGGGCGGTGAGGGCCGGCACGGCGGCTTTATCCTGCACCGAGGCCAGGGCCAGAGCGGCTTCCCGCCGGTACAGCGCCTCGGGGTTGCTCAGAAAAGGCAGCAGCGCCGCGCTTTGCCGCTCGTCCTGGGCGGTGGCAATCTGCCGCAGCGTGGCATCCCCGAACTTATTGGCGACGGTGGCGGTGGCGGAAGTTTGGGGCGGAGCCGTGCAGGCAGTGAAGCCGGCCGCCGCCGCGCTTACGAAAGCACTGGCCAGGGCTAGTCGGCAGAGAAGGTGGTAGGTCATGGGTGGCCCAAAATAGCCAAAATCCCCTGGTGCTGCCAATCCTGCGCCCAACTATCCGGTCAGCCATTAACTCTGCCCTTCGATTTCCCGCAGCAAGGCTTCCAGGTGAGCAAACAGCTCGTCATTGCCCGTCTGCTCGTAGGTGGCCAACGCTTGCTCGTAGCCGGTCAAGTCGTAGAGAAAGGCCTTGACGTTGTCGGCGGTGAGGGCCTCGAAGTGGCGGCCGTAGCCGCGCTTTTCCACTTCGGCGGCATTGAGAAACTGCTCGAACTGGGCCGGAATCGGGATGGCGCAGATGGGCTTGCGCAGGTACACGGCCTCGCTGATCAGGGAAAAGCCGCCGTTGGTAAGTACGGCCCGGGCGCTGGCCAGATCGGCAATGAAGCCCTGCTCACTGAAGGCGCACAGCTGCACGTTGCCGTGGCTTTCTTCCTTGTTGAACCCGTACACCTTAAACGGCTGCCCCGGCAGCTGCTGCAACATCGGCACCAAATCTTTCTGGTTGGTGGCCGACTGGTACACCAGCACGTGCGGGCCCCCGGACGGCGTAGCAGCCAGGATTTCGGGGCGGATAATGGGCGGCACCAGCGTGGTGTGGGGCTTGACGACGGGCAGCGGGAAAAACGTCGTGACCAGGTAGTGGCGGCTGCGCGGCAGCTTGGCCCGCACGACGTGGCGGGCCACCTCCAGGTTAGCGCGCTCGGCGCGCGGAATGGCAATATCGAGCTGGGTCCGGCTGATGATCTGCATGTTGTCGATGCTGATCAGGGGCAGGCGGCGCCAGCGGGCGAAAAAGTAGCTGAACGACTCGAAGTCGGAAATCACCAGGTCGGGTGTGAAGTCGCAGAGTAGCTCCCGGTACTTGGCGAAGTTGACGCGCAGGTTGTCGGGGGCCGTGCGCAGGGTAAGCACGGCCGTGCGCGACTTGGACACGGTCAGGTTCTTATACGCCAGGTGAAAGCCCCGGATTTCGTGGACGCGGCCGGGGAAGTTGGCCGCCAGCATCTGGTAGGCCCGGGCGCTGCTCACCACGCACACGTTGTGGCCCAGGCCGAGCAGATGGGCAATAACCACCTTGCTGCGCGTGGCATGGCCCAGCCCTTCGCCGGGCACCCCATACAGAATGTTCATTGCAGAATAGCGTGACTGATTGTACCCGTCAAATAACCGAAATATCGGGCACAGCGCCGCCGTGGGGCCGGGCGCTAGGGCGTCAGCGTGGTGATAAAGCAGCCCACGGCCTCGGTGCGGGCCGGCGCTACCGGCCGGCCGGCCACGATGGCGGCCAGGGCATCCTGCAATTCGTGGTGGTTAATGACCATGCGGCGCTGCCCCAGCTTGGCGTAGGAGTCGTCGATGCGGCCCTGGTAGAGCACCGTGCGGCCATCGGCGGCCGTCACGACGACTTCCGGGGTGATGCGGGCCTGAAACTGGCGGGTCAGGACCTGGTGCTCGTCGAGGCGGAGCGGAAACGGCAGCTGGTACTGCTTGCCGAACAGAATCAGGTCGGCGGGCCGCAGCTGCTGATCCGGGAACACGCCCACGAACTGCACGCCCTGCGGCGCGTAGGTGGCGTGCAATTGCCGCAGCGTGAGCGTGGCCGTCTGGCAGATCGGGCAGGTATCCGACAGGAAAACGTAGACCGTGGCCTTGGGCGCGGGAGCCGCGGGCCGGGCCGCGCCCACCAGCAGGCCCAGCGCCAGCAGGCAGGTCAACCGAAGAAAAGACAGCAGCTTCCGCATGAGTGATGTTGCCCGGGCAAGGGTAACAGGCGCACTTGCCTGCTGGGCCGGGGCCGGTGCTAAAGGTAGACACCGGCCCGCACAATCCGGTTCCGTAGCGCCCAACCGGCCGGGCTGCGTACATTCGGCGTGGTTTTCGCGTGCGGCCTGCCGGCTTGCGTACCGTCCTTTGCGTCCTACTTATCTGCTTCCGAATTATGAAACGAGCTTCTCTGCTCCGTCCCGGCCTGGCTTTTATGGCCCTGGCTTCCCTGCTTACCACCAGCTGCACGGCCCCGCGCGTCATGACCATGTCGGGCAAAGTCACGCCCCGCGGCGAGTTCCGGGTGGGTGGCAACCAGGCCTTCAACATTCCGACCGAGACCATCAGCAAAACCGGCTCGGCCATCAAGGAAGCGGCCGAGCAGCTGGTCAGCCAGGAAAAAGTGGACTACAGTGCCTCCGGCGAGCTGGTCGATAAGCTCCAGGTGGCGGCCCTGGCCTACGTGCTCGACCCGGTGCAGCCCGCCGCCGACCTCTACGTGCGCTACGGCGTGCTCGACCGGCTCGACGTGGGCTACAAATACGCGTTTGGCTCGCACGTCTTCGACGGCATGTACCAGTTTCTGGGCCCCACCGGCACGGTAGAGCGGCCCGGCGGCGCGGCGGGGGCCATGTACGGCAGCATCGGGCTGCAGTTTGCCACCCAGCGGGCCAAGCTGCCCAGCATTCCCTACCTCGACAACATCAACGACCTGCTGCAATTCCGGGCCAACCGCAACGATTTGCTGGTGCCGCTGGTGTTCAGCCACTCGTTCGGGCCCGAGGAGTCAATCGGGGCCTTTTCCTACGGCCTGGTGTATTCCCACACTTTCCTGCGCTACGGCTTCGCGCCCAAGAACATCTACACCGGCAACGCCCTGCTGCCGGGCCTGGAACGCAAGCAGAACTTCTCGTCGTTCGGGGCCTTCACCAACGTAAAAGTGGGCTTCAAATACGCCTACGTCATTCCGGCCCTGGCTATTTACTACCAGAACTACGGCACCTACCAGCTGCTGAACGGCAAGAGCAGCAAGCTCAGCGGCCTGACCTTTATTCCCTCCATCGGCCTGCAGTTCCGCATCCCGACCAGCCGCTAGTAGCCCCGTAGCGTTTGTTGCCGAGCCCGGTTGCCTGCAAGCAGGTAGTCGGGCTTTTGCTTGCCCCCCGAGCCGGGAACGGAAAGCGGCGGCGAGTGGCTCCCGGCAATCCGGGCGCCGGGTTTTCGGGCCTGCGGACTTTTTGCTAACTTCCGCTCTTCGCTTTGGTTTTTTCTGTTCCGCATGCTCCATTTTTACCTTAATAATCAGCGTATCCGCACCGACCAGCCGGCGGGCAGCACCCTTCTGGATTTCGTGCGCTACGAGCAGCACCTGAAAGGCACCAAAATCGGGTGCCGCGAGGGTGACTGCGGCGCCTGCACCGTGCTGGTGGGCGAATTGCAGCCCGATGGCCAGGTGCAGTACCAGTCGATGACCTCCTGCCTGACGCCCCTGGGCAATGCCCACGGCAAGCACATCGTCACGGTGGAAGGCATCAATGCGGCGGCCGGGGCCCTCACACCGGTGCAGCAGGCCATTGTGCAGGAAGGCGGCTCGCAGTGCGGCTTTTGCACTGTGGGCTTCGTCATGTCGCTCACCGGCCACAGCCTGAGCGCCCAGCCCGCCACGCCCGAAACCGGCCTAGCGGCTATTGATGGCAACATCTGCCGCTGCACCGGCTACAAGTCCTTGGAGCGCGCCACGGCCCTGCTCACCAGCCAGCTGGCCGCCCGCCCCACCGACAACGTGGTGGATTGGCTCAGCGAGCATCAGTTTGTCCCGACCTACTTCAAAGACGTGCCGGCCAGGCTACAAACGCTGAAAGCTGAACTTCTGAACGAAACCAACAATCAGCCACCAACAACCAACAATCAACTACTGGGCGGCGGCACCGACCTGCTGGTGCAGCGCCCCGAGCACGTGCGCGCCGTGCCCGTACAGCTGCTCTACGACCAGGCCGCGCTGCGCGGCATCCGGCAGGAAGCCGATGGCCGCGTCGTGCTGGGGGCCGCCACCACGGCCGAGAACCTGCGCGCCTCGCCCATCATGCAGCAGCTGTTTCCCGGCCTGCACGGCTACATGAAGCTGGTTTCCTCCACTCCCATCCGCAACATGGGCACGGTGGCCGGCAACTTCATCAACGCCTCCCCCATCGGCGACCTGACCATCTTTTTCCTGGCCCTGAACGCCACCGTCACGGTGGGCACGCCCGCCGGCGCGCGCCGCGACATTCCGCTGCACGAGCTTTACAGCGGCTACAAAACCTTGACCAAAGCCGCCGACGAGCAGGTGCTGGAAATCAGCTTTGCCACCCCCCAGCCCACCGACCATTTCAACTTCGAAAAGGTTTCGAAACGCACCCACCTCGACATTGCCAGCGTCAACTCGGCGCTGTGGCTGCGCACCAGCGGCGGGTTCGTGCAGGATGCCCGGCTGTCGGCCGGGGGCGTGGGCCCCACCCCACTCCGGCTGGCCCGCACCTCGGCCTTTCTGGTCGGCAAGGAAGTCACGCCGGCCACGCTGGCCGCCGCCAACGAAATTGCCCAGACCGAAATCAGCCCCATCAGCGACGCCCGCGGCACGGCCGAGTACAAGCGCCTGCTGCTGCGCCAGCTGCTGTTTGCCCACTTCCTGCAGTTTTTCCCCGAGCGCCTAAGCTTCCGCGAGCTGGTATAAAGAGCTGATTTTGTTCTACAAATCGTCATTCCGAGCAGCAGAGGAATCTCGCGTGCAATGGTAACCGTCATGCTGAGCGCAGTCGAAGCATCTCTACCGCAATGGTAATCAACTGGCACTGCAACGAAGCGGTAGAGATGCTTCGACAAGCTCAGCATGACGAGTTACTGTTGCAACGTCAGCACGCAAGATTCCTCGCGCTGCTCGGAATGACGGGCAGCTACATTTCTAAAACCCTCTGAGAAGCCGCACTACTCCCACCCGCCGGCTTTTCTTCCCGAATTTCTCTTCCCAATGAATCATCTTGACCCGGTGCGCCACGTGCGCGGCGAATCCCAATACTTGGATGACGTGCTGGTGCAGCAAGGCACGCTCTACGCGGCCGTGTTTGAGTCGCCGCTGGCCCACGGGGTGCTGCGCGCCCTGCACCTCGACGAGGCCCTGCAAGCGCCCGGCGTGTTCCGCATTCTGACGGCGGCCGATATTCCCGGCGAAAACCAGATCGGCGGCATCGTGCCCGATGAGCCCCTGCTGGCCGAAGGCCACGTGCATTTCCGCGGTCAGCCCGTGGCCCTGGTGCTGGCCGATACCGAGCACCACGCCCAGGCCGCCCTGCACCTCATCCGCGCCGACATCGACCCGCTGCCCATCATCACCGACCCGCGCGTGGCGGCGGCCCAGGGCGAGCTGATCGTGCCGCCGCGCACCTTTCGCCTCGGCGACCCGGAGGCGGTATGGAGCCAGTGCGCCCACGTTTTCGAGGGCGAAGCCGAGTCGGGCGGGCAGGAGCACCTCTACATCGAAACCCAGGGCGCCTATGCCTTTCCCACCGAAATGGGCGGGGTGCGCATTATTTCCTCGACTCAGGGCCCCACGGCCGTGCAGCGCCACACGGCCCACGTGCTGGGCATCGGCATGCACCAGGTGGAAGTCGACGTGACCCGCCTCGGGGGCGGCTTTGGCGGCAAAGAAGACCAGGCCACGACCTGGGGCGCGCTGGCCGCGCTGGGCGCCTTCGTGGTGCGGCGGCCGGTGAAGCTGGTGCTCGACCGGATGGCCGACCTGCGCATGACCGGCAAGCGCCACCCCTACAGCTCCGACTTCCGCATCGGCCTCGACGAAAACCTGCGGATTTTGGCCTACGAAGTCACGTTTTACCAGAACGCCGGGGCCGCCGCCGACTTGTCGCCGGCCGTGCTGGAACGGACACTGTTTCACGCCACCAACGCGTATTTCGTGCCCAACGTGAAGGCTACGGCCTACAGCTGCCGCACCAATCTGCCGCCCAACACGGCCTTCCGGGGCTTCGGCGGGCCGCAGGGCATGTTCGTGATGGAATCGGCCATTGTGAAGGCCGCCGAAACGCTCGGCGTAGCGCCCAGCGAAATTCAGCGCCGCAACCTGCTGCGCGAAAACGACCTGTTCTCGTACCGGCAGCCGGCCGAAATGTGCAATGCCGAGCTGGCCTGGGACACCGCCGACCAAGTGTATGGCCTTCAGCAGCTGCGGGCCGAAGTCGACGCATTCAACCAGCAGAATGAGCGGCTGAAAAAAGGTTTGTCGGTGATGCCCATCTGCTTCGGCATTTCCTTCACCAAAACGCCCATGAACCAAGCCCGGGCCCTGGTGCACATCTACACCGATGGCTCGGTGGGCGTGAGCACCGGCGCGGTGGAAATGGGCCAGGGCGTGAACACCAAGATTGCCCAGGTGGCGGCCCAGACGCTCGGTATTTCACCCAGCCGCGTGAAGGAGGAGTCGACGAACACGACGCGGGTGGCCAACACCTCCCCGTCGGCCGCCAGCGCCACCGCCGACCTCAACGGCAAAGCCACCCAAATGGCCTGCGAGGCCCTGCGCGAGCGGCTTTTGCAGCACGCGGTGCTGGAGTACACGCTGAACTACGAGGGCCTGGAAATCCGGGACGAGCAGGTGCTGGCCGCCGGCGTGCCGGCCGATACGAACTGGGAAAAGCTGGTGTCGTCGGCGTACTGGAAGCGGGTGAATCTGAGCGAAAACGCCCACTACGCCACCCCCGACATTCATTTCGACCCGGTCACGAACCAGGGCTACCCTTTCGCCTACCACGTCTACGGCACGGCCTTCACCACCGTCACGCTCGACTGCCTGCGCGGCACCTACACCTTCGACGCGCTGCGCATCGTGCACGACTTCGGGGAAAGCATGAACCCGGCCATCGACCAGGGCCAGATTGAGGGCGGCACGGTGCAGGGCATCGGCTGGATGACGATGGAAGAGCTGATCTATAACGACGAAGGCCGCCTGCTCAGCAACTCGCTCAACAGCTACAAGATTCCGGACCTCTACTCGGTGCCCCAGCGCATCGACGTGCATTTCCTGGAAACGCCGGGCCACCCGCGGGCTATTCTGCGCTCCAAAGCCGTGGGCGAGCCGCCGCTGATGTACGGTATCGGGGCCTACTTCGCGGTGCGCGACGCCATCAGCGCCTTCCGCCCCACGCACCGGCCCACTTTTTCGGCCCCCATTACCCCCGAAAAAGTGTTGCTGAACCTCTACCCCAGCGGCGTGGCCGAGGAAGTGGTCCGATTGGCCCCTAGTACCGTAGCGTAATTTTTCCCGCCCGGGCCGCCATCCTTCGCGGGGTGATGGCCCGGGTATTTTAGAGCAATAGTCAGGCTGGGGTAAGCGCCGTAGAGACGCAATATTTTGCGTCTCCTCGTTGAACGACTCGCGAGAGGATTGTTCACCGATTTCGTTCAACGAGGAGACGCAAAATATTGCGTCTCTACCTCCTCTGTCAGCCCGATAACAGCTGTATTTTTCTGAGTGCACTTCGTGGATTCGTATTCCGCCTCTCCTTCCCTCCCGCGCGACTTTCCGGTGTGGCAGCACCTGGCCCGCAGCCTGCAAGCCGGCCAGCCCGTGACCTTGCTGTGCGTGCTGAGCAGCACGGGCAGTAGTCCGGGCCGGCAGGGCTTCAAGATGAGCGTGTCGGCCGACGGTATGGCGGGCTCCATTGGCGGCGGCATCATGGAGCACAAATTCGTGGAGCTGGCCCGGACCCGAATGCAGGCGGCCGACCCGCAGGTGCTAATTCGGCCCCAGATTCACCGCAAGGAGGCGCCCGACGACCGTTCGGGCATGATTTGCTCGGGCGAGCAGGTGCTGCTGCTCTACCCCGTACCGCCCACCGATTTGCCGGCCGTACTGGCTATTGAACAGGCCCTGCGGCAGCTCACGCCCGGCTTTGTCCACTTGTCGGCCGCGGGGCTGCAATTCCTGGAAACAACGGATGCCCCGGCGTTTTACACCTACCGCAGCGGCCCCGGCTGGGAATATCAGGAAAAGCTCGGCTTCCGCGACCAGCTGACCATCGTCGGCGGCGGGCACGTGGCCCTGGCGTTGTCGCGCGTGGCCGCCACCCTCGACTTCGAACTTACGGTGCTCGACGACCGGGCCGGCCTGAACACGCACCAGCTGAACCCCTACGCCCATCACAAGCGCACCGTGCGCTACGAGGCCCTGGCCGGGCAGGTACCCACCGGCGAAAACCAGTACGTGGTGATTATGACCTTCGGCTACCGGCCCGACGAAGTGGCGCTGCGGCAGCTGCTGGGCCACCCGGTGAAATACCTGGGCCTGATGGGCAGCACGGCCAAAATCCGGGAGCTGCGGGCCAGCCTGCTGGCGTCGGGCTACACCGAGGCTGATTTGGCCCACCTGCACGCTCCCATCGGGGTGCCTATTCAGAGCCGCACGCCCGAGGAAATTGCCATCAGCGTGGCGGCTGAGTTGATTCGGGTGCGCAACAGCGGGTAGCGGAGGCAGGAGAAGTGTCTGAAAACGCTAAAACAGTCATGCTGAGCTTGTCGAAGCATCTCTACCGCCAAAGTAACTAATTACCAGTGCGGTAGAGATGCTTCGACAAGCTCAGCATGACAATACCATTGCACGCGAGATGTCTCCCGTTGGTCGACATGACAGACTTTTCATTCGCGGCTTTCTTCGCCGCCGCGCTAGCCGCTACTGGCTGGCACCTTCGAGGTAGCCTTCGGTAAAGACGTGGTACTGGTCGAAGATGGAGCGCACGGAGCGGCGCAGCACGGCCTCGCCCTGCATGCCGGGCGGCACCGTGACGCCGGAGGCGTAGCCATTCCAGACGGCGCGGTTGGTGCGGTTATCAATCAGGGTGACGAGCAGGGTGCCTTCGGCCAGCACCATCTTGATGGGCTGGTAGCCCTGCCGGCTTTCTTTGGGCGTCTCGTCGTCTTCGACCATGCCCGTGGTCATCCAGCGGGTCAAATCCTCCTGGGCGTAACCCCGGAAAGCCATGTCGCCCTCGAACAGGCGGAACATTACCAGCAAATCGGGGCGGCTGCGGGCGGGTTTGTAGCCCTGCACCCGCATGCGCGTCCGGATGGCGTCGCGCAGCACCGAGCCCAGCTTGCTCGTATCCGAGGCCAGACCCTGGCCGGTTACGAACTCGTAGGTGCGGTAGCGGCGGAAATTGCCGGTATAACTATAGTCAGACTCAATTCGGGCTTCACGGGCGGCAAAGCACCCGGAGAGGGCCAGACTCAGCCCGAAAAGCAGGGTAGCAGGTAGTTTCATGGGCAGCAAATCACTAAACGGCAGGTTACCCTAAGATACGATATCCGAGAGGCTTATGTATTGATTCGCCGCCAAAAAACTCGCAAAAAATTCTGCCCCGGCCCGCACATCTGCCCGCAGGCGCCCGCAACGCGTATTTGTACCCTACCGATACCCGGCCGCCTGCAGGGCAAACAGTTCCGAATACCGGCCGTTGCGGGCCAGCAGCTCCTCGTGGGAGCCGATTTCGACGAACTGCCCGTTCTCGATGACCAGAATCCGGTCGGCCATGCGCACGGTGCTGAAGCGGTGGGAAATCAGCACGGCGGTTTTGCCCTGAGTCAGGTCGGCGAAGCGCTGGAACACCTCGTGCTCGGCCCGGGCGTCGAGGGCGGCGGTGGGCTCGTCCAAGATCAGCAGCTGGGCGTCGCGCATGTAGGCCCGGCCTAGCGCAATCTTCTGCCACTCGCCCCCGCTCAGGTCCACGCCGCCGGCAAAGCGGCGGCCAATCATCTGCTCGTAGCCGCCGGGCAGCTTCTTAATCACGGTATCGGCCAGGCTCTGGGCGGCGGCCGACTGAATCCGGTCCTGGTTGGCCTTTTCCTCGATGCGGCCCACGGCCAGGTTCTGGCCCGCCGAGAGCTGGAAGCGCACGAAGTCCTGGAAAATGACCCCGATTTCCTGGCGCAGCTCGGCCGGGTCGTAGTCGCGCAGGTCGTGGCCGTCGAGCAGGATGCGGCCTTCGGTGGGGTCGTAGAGGCGGCTGAGCAGCTTGACGAGCGTGGTTTTACCGGCCCCGTTTTCGCCCACCAGGGCCAGCTTTTCGCCGGCCCGGAGCGTGAAGCTCAGGTTGCGAATGGCCCATTTGCTGGAACCCCGGTACTGAAAGCCAACATTTTCGAACTCGAAACCCAGCCGAATAGGCCGCGGGAACGGCCGCACCTGCTGCCCTTCGGCCCGGGCAATGCGGGGCTGCAAATGGAAGAAGTCGAAGAAATCCTGGAGGTAGAGCGCGCCCTCGGCCACGCTGCTGAACCGGCTCAGGATGCCTTCGAGCAGGCCCCGCATCCGGGCGAAGGAGCCCGACAGAAACGTGAGCTGCCCGATGGAAATGTGGCCCCGCACGGCCTGGGCAATGATGTAGACGTAGGCCGCGTAGTAGCCGCCGGCCCCGATGGCGGCAAACAGCGCCCCCCACCCGGCTCGCCGCACTACCAGGGCCTTGTTCTTCCGGTAAAACTCGTCGGAGAGCTGCCGGAACCGCTCGATCAGGAAGCCCGACAGCCCGAAAATCTTCACTTCCTTGGCCGTTTCGTCGGAGGCCCCGGTTTGGCGCAGGTAGTCCAGCTCGCGCCGCTCGGGCGTCCAGCCGTGCACCAGCGAGTAGCTGCGCTCGTTGAAGTGCGACTCGCCCAGGAACGCCGGCACCACGGCCACCAGCAAGAGCAGCAGCAGCCAGGGGTTGAAAGCGGCCAGGCCCACGGCCAGAAACAGCATCGTAATCATGTCCTGAGCCTGGCTGAGCACCTGCGACATGAGCACCGTGCGCGACAAAGTCTGGCGGCGGGCCCGCTCCAGCTTGTCGTAGAACACGCTGTCTTCGAACTGGTCGAGGTCGAGCTGCCCGGCGTGCTCCATCAGCCGGATGGACGAGCGGTTGGCAAACAGGTCGCCGAGCAGGGAGTCGAGCAGGGCCACGCCCCGGCCCAGCACGTCGGAGAGAATGGCCAGGCCAAACTCCAGGCTGACCAGCCCGATGATGGGCGTGAGCGAGCTGCCGGGCGTGCGCGAGAGGCCAATAACGGTGTCCAGAATCAGGCGGGCCACGTAGAGCATGGCCACCGGCAGGGCCGCCCGCAGCAGGCGCAAGGCAATGTTGCCCAGCGTCAGGCCCGGGCTGGTATCCCAGATCAGGCGCAGAAACTCCGGCAGATTCTTCAGGGCCGACACCCGCTCCCGCACACTCAGGGCCGGCTTGCCATCCGGCCGGGGCCGCTTGGCCGATATTTTCGCAAACTTGTTGGATAACCAGGACATAGGAGGCCGCTACGTCATACTTCGGGCCGGAGTTGGTGAGCGGCCGTTTTGGCAGGGGGAGCCGAAGTACCCGACGCTACCGGCACGAGTTGAGGTTAGGCGAGGCCTCCCCACCATAATTTTTCTGTAGAGCTTCTGCAGACTTGTCGTTACCCCAATTTTTCCGAAGCGTTCCGACTTTATGGCCCGAACGCCTTTCTAGTATTGCTAGTGGTTGCTCAGAAGGCAGAAACTGTAGCCCATCGAGCGTGCTCATGTCAACGAAAACGGCTGTTCAGTTGCGCTGAGATGGTTTGGTGCTGACGGACGAGCTGGACGTATCTTTCTTCTGTTACGATAGCAAAAAGGCCTTACACGGGCCGAGCAGAAACTCAGCATTAAAAACACCGCCTTAATTATCTTCGGTCAGCCGCCACCAGCTCACGTCGAAACCCACTTCAAATTCACGTCCTAATTGGGCCCTGCGTGGGCAGACTACCTTAGCTGTTACCCTTCGGCACGTCCGTCATTGTGTAGCTGCCGGGCCCTCATCCAATTGCTCCCGGCGTCTGGTGCTGGGGGCGGCTGAATAAGGGCCCGGCTAGAGCTTACTCCACGACCAGGCGCACAGCCTGACTGCCGCTGCGCACCAGGTACAGGCCCCTGGGTAGATGCAACCGGGCTTCCCCCGCTGCACTTGCCACGGCTACCAGCACCCGCCGGCCCTGCGCGTCAAACACGGCCACGTCTGCGCCCGCATCGGCTCCGGTCAGCGTGGCTAGCCCAGCAGTTGGGTTGGGGTAGACAGATAGCGCGGCAGCCCCGCGGCCCGAACGCACGGAAAGCGGAATGAGAGGCTCGGTTAAAGTTGCCAGCACGGCGTTGTAGCTGCTACCGCTGCCCGGAAGCAGGATGCTGCCGAACGTGGCTGGTGGCTGCACCCAGCTGGTAACGTACACTCCTTGGGCATTAACCGCCACAGCGTAACTATCATCGCTGCCGGGACTACCACCGGCCAGGGCCCAGTCGCCGGTAGCAGCGCTGCCCGCGTCGGTATAGCGGGCCACGAATAAGTCCTGGCTGTAGGCCGCCTGAGTACCGGCCAGGGGCACTCCACCCAGCTGCACCCGCCCGCTGTTGCTTGCATTGTTGCTTACGTGGCCGGTGACGTACAAGCGCCCGTTGCCCAGGGCCAGGCCAATGCCCCGGTCCCTACCGCTGCCGCCATCCGCCTGAGCCCAGTCCAGCGTGGGGCTACTGCCCTGATCGGTGAAGCGGGCCAGCAGCACGTCGTCCCCGGTGTCGGCGGTAGCGCCGGCCAGCGGGATGCCGGCCACTTGCACGTTGGTGCCGATGGTGCGGCTGTTGAACACGCTGCCCGTCAGGTACAGGCGGGTGCCGCTGGCTAGCAGGGCCGTGCCGTAATCGGTGCTGGTGCCGCCGATGGCCCGGCCCCAGGTGAAGGTGGCGCGCGTGCCGGCGTCGGTATACTTCACCAAAAAGGCATCGGAGCTACTAGTGGGACTGGCGCCGGGCAGGGCTACGCCCCCAAACCGCATACTCCCCCCGTCGCTCAGGTTGTTGGTGAACTCCCCCGTGACGTAGACGCTGCTGCCCACGGCGGCAATACCCCGGCCGTAGCACGCATAGGAGCTGCCCGAGAGGCTGCCCGCCGCCGTGGCCCAGGCGCAGGTGGCACCGGTGCCGCCGTCCGTAAACTTGGCGACGAAGGCATTGACCCCAATACCGCCTACCCCGGGCAGGGGCTGGGAGCCGAAATACACGTTGTTGGCGTTGGCGTTGTTGTTGTAAAAATTGCCCGTCAGGTACACGCTCGTGCCGCTCACGGCTACGTCGGTGCCGTAGTCGTAGCTGTTGCCGCCCCCGCCCGCTGCCCAGGCCCAGCGGGCACTGCTGCCCTCGTCCACACACTTGACTACCAAGGCGTCGCTCTGACCGGCCCCATACAGCCGATAGCTGCCAAACTGAGCCGGCAAAAGGCTGCTGCCCGCGTAGGTGCCGGCCACGTACACGTTGGCGCCACTCACAGCCAGGTGCAGGGCCGAGTCATCCCCTTCACTGCCCCCGCTCAGCAACCACACCCACGTTCCGGTTGCGGGACTGAACTTGCCTACAAAGGCGTCGCCGCTGCCCATGCTCACGTATAGCTCGCTGCCCAGGAGCACCTGCCCGTACAGCTCGCCCGTAACCAGCACCTCGCCGGTAGCGTTGGTGGTCACGGCCGAGGGCGAGAGCGTGCCGCCGGCCGTACGGGTTGCCACGGCACTTTGCCAAGCACCAGCGGTCGAGAGGGTCGCCACCCCGGCCGCGTTGGGCGATAGTGCCCGGAGCGACCCGTAGAGGGCCGGGCCGGTGCCGATACCCAGTCCCAGCCGCACCCCGGCGCCGGTTACAGTCAGGCCGTTGGCGGCATCGGGGCCGGTGCCGCCACCCGCCCGGGCCCAGCTGCAACTGGCGCCGTTGCTGAGAATTTCGTAGCGCGCCACCAGCGCCTCAGCCGAGGCGTTGGCGCTGGCTCCCGGTACGGCAAAGGTATCGAACCGCACGTCGGAGCTGTTGGTATCGCTGTTGGTGATAGAGCCGGCCACGTACAGGCTCGTGCCGCTCACGACCACCGCCTGCCCCGCATCGTTGCCGCGGCCGCCGCCCCGCGTGGCCCAGTTAAAGGTTGCACTGGTCGTGACGTCGGTGTAGCGGGCCAGCAGCAGCTCGGCGCTTAGCGCGGTGGTGAGCCCATTGAAAGCAGCTCCGCCCACGCGCACCGACTGGGTGTTGGTGCTGGTGTTGGTGTAGGAGCCGGTGACGTAAACGCTTGTGCCGCTCACGGCCAGGCCGTTGGCCTGGTCGGCGCCGATGCCGCCGCCCGCCACCGCCCAGTTGTAGGCTACGCTGGTGCCGGTGCTGGTGTAGCGGGCCAAGAAGAAGTCGGTGCTGACGGCCACACCGGTACTGGTATTGGAGCTGGCCCCGGCCAGGGTCACGCCCCCAAACTGAACCCCGCTGGCCCCGGCTCCATTGTTCGTCACGGCCCCGGCCACGTACACGTTGCTGCCATTCACGGCCACGGCATTGGCCTGGTCGGCGCCGGTGCCGCCGCCAGCCACCGCCCACTGGTAGCTGGCACTGGGGCCCTGGTCGAGGTAGCTGGCCAGCACCATGTCGGCGCTGTTGCTGGCGCTGGCCCCGGCCAAGGAGGTATTGCCGACCAGCACGGTCTGGTCGTTGGCCGCGTTGTTGGTAATGCTGCCGGTGACGTAGACGCTCGTGCCGCTCACGGCCACGGCATTGCCCTGGTCGGCGCCCGTGCCACCCGCCGCTACGGCCCAGTTGCAGGTAGCCGTAGGGCCTGCGTCGGTGAAGGAAGCGACAAAAAGATCGGAGCTGATAGTGCTGCTCCGGCCGGCCAGCGGCACGTTCCCAAAGCGTACTGCCTGCGCGTTGGCGCTGTTGCTGGTGATGCCGCCGGTCACGTAGATGCTCGTACCGCTCACGGCCACTCCTTGTCCTATGTCTGAACCGGTGCCGCCGCCGGCTACTGCCCAGGTCCAGGTGGCCGCCGCCGCGTTGTACTTAGCCACGAACATGTCGGTGCCGCCGACGCTGGTCAGCAGCGTCGCCCCAAAGGCCACCTGCCCGGTGAAAGTGCCCACCACCAGCACGTCACCAGCGGAGTTAAGGGTCGTGGCCCGCACCGCAGCCGTACCACTCAGGCTGGCCTGCGGAAAGTTCATTGCGGCCGTCCAAAGGGGGGCTTGCGCCCGGCCAGGGACAGGTAGCGTTAGCAGTAGTACCAGCAGCACGAGTAGGTGGCCGGCTATGGCAACGGGGCGTAACTTTTTAGCCGTCCGGCGGGAGGCATCAGATGCGTGTAGCATAAATAGTAGTCGGCCTGCACTTGCCGCCCAGGCCGTGGCGGCACCCAGAAACTGCTGGGTGGCAGGCCAATCCTATAAACGGCTATTAATGCCCTGGCGAAGCGAAAGTACTACTTTCATGGCTCCCTACAGTCATTTTCCGGCAACATGAAGCACGAATCCTTGCCCGGAGAAAAGCGCCCGTACTCGTCTGGCAACCGGTGCTATTGCAAAGGCGAAAGCGCAGCTTCTGGGTAACCAGGACCTAGACTGCGGGCTACGTCATACTTCGGACCGGAGTTGGTAAGCGGCCGTTTTGGCAGGGAAAGATCAAAAGTTTAGGGAATGACATTATATTGTGACTCAATTTATTGTTTAATCCACTTTTACCAAACTTCTGATGAAACTACAAAAATTAGAAATCAAAAACCTTTATGGTTTCATGAACAAAACCATAGACTTCAACAAACAATTAAATCTATTAGTAGGAATCAACGGTTCTGGAAAAACCAGCGTACTCAATGTTATTTCATGGATTATGCAACCTTCCTGGGTTGACCTATGCACCATTGAATTCAAGAAACTACAAATAGAATTTTATTACGAATCAAAAAAGCATGTCATTACCTGCACGCAAACTGAATCAAACTTAACAATTAGCATTAAAGAGGGTACAAAGCAACACAAGCCATTAATTGCAGCATTGACAATTCCGCCATCCAACCTTATATCAAATCCCAATTTAAAGGAATTTGCTAGAGGCCAATATGAAAAGCTACAGCCAACACCAGACGAAATCGAAGCTTGGACATATTTTTTAAACCTACCAAATCCAATTGTTATATCGATTGACAGAAAATTCGATGAAAAGTCAGAAAGAAAAAATGACTCAAAGCTGAGAGTTAAAAACATAAGCAATCAAACAAATTCAATAGAATCAGTAAAGTTTTATTCAAATGAAGCATTCAGCATTTACAATAAAAGAATTATTGACCTAAATAAAATACTCCGAGACGAGATACTCCTTTCTTCTTTTGAATCAACAATTATTGACCTTAATAACGTCAGAAAATCAAGCAAAGGACTTTCTGTTAACGATGTAAATAAACTGGAAATTAATATTATTAAATTCCTTGAAGAAGACAACAGTGATCAAACAACAACTGACACACTAAAAAATGCGGTCAAAAACTACGCCGCTGAAATGAGAACTATAGTAGACAATTACTTCAAATTAAGAAAAGAAAAAGGCCTTAACACAAATAAAGACAAAAAACAAGACTCAAAGAACAATTTATTCATCGACACAAACTATATAATTAACTCAAATCAATTCACCAGAATTGAAAAAATACTGAAAGCGTTTTCAAAGTATGAAGAAGATTCAAGTACCGCTTACAGAGCAATTGATATTTATCTAAAATCAATTAACCATTTCTTGCAAGACTCAAGCAAAGACCTGTTTTTTAAGAAAGAAAATGGACAATTATATTTTAATATAAAAGACAAAAACAACAAGCCATTTATATTCGAACAAACAATTGATGGACTCTCATCTGGCGAGAAGCAAATATTAATATTATTCACATATTTAGCATTTGGCAATACAACTGGCAAAATATTTATTATTGACGAACCTGAAATATCTCTTCACCCGAAGTGGCAAGATGATTTTTTACAACAATTGCGCAATGTAACCCCTACAGACACTCAGCTTATTATAGCTACTCATTCTCCTTCAATCGTCGGAGAGCTTGAAGAAGATTGCAAAATTCTTTTACCTTACAATGAGTAAAAATTCATGGAACCAAGAATCTCAAAATCAAATAGCATTCCAAGAAAAACCACCAACTACTACTTAGGCGAGGCTGTCATAAGACGACAATTCAATGATGTTGATTTTTATTTCGAGGATGAAAATCAACAAGAAATGTATTATTCGATAATGAATAAATTATTTGGAGACAAGATAAAGTTTGAAAAAATATTTATAACATGCGGCAAACCTAATACATATAGACAACTTAAAACACATAAAAATAAGCAAAAAAAGATATATATTGTTGACAAGGATTTTGACGGCCTGTTAAGAAAGAAAAAACGAGGTATCGGTAACTTATTTTATCTTGAGAGATACTCAATTGAAAATTTTTTAGCTGAAGAAAATTCTTTAAAATGGTTGATAGTGTCTAAAAAACCCACTTTACAGCGCAACTCTTTGACATTACCATACAATTCCCTTATTATAGAAGTAATGAAAGATCTGAGACTATTAACAAGTTGCTTTTTCATAGCAAAAAAATACAAATTGCATAAACACGCACCAGGTTTTAAGACATGTAAGTTGCCAATTAATCAATTTTTACAAGGCACTGATAGTATAAGTGCTACGAAAGTAGATACTTATTGGGAAGAAGTAAAGCAAGCTATTATCAATTATTACCCTGACAAAGACCCGATTAATATATTGAATTCAGCAAAAAAGAGTATCAAATATGAAACACTAACCATGGATGGCGTATGCAAACACATTCCTGGAAAATATTTTTTAGAGCTTCTAAGAAGAAAAGTAAATACCATATATCCATTCATGACTTCGCTTGAGTCTGGCCAAATGAAATTTTTATTAGCTGACAAATGCGAATTACACTCTTTAAACAATCTTAAAAACGACATAAATTCGTACTTAGGCATTACCTAATTGATAAACACCAGATATATCTCGTCCCCCAAAGAAGCCCCAGCCGCTCCCGCCGCTGGGGCTTCTTCGTGCCAGGGTCCGCCGGAAACCATGCACCCAGCCTTGTACAAGAATTTTCTGAAATCGAAAAATACTTGTACAACCTATGCTGTCGTTGCTGTACAAGAATTCTCACGAAATCGAAAATTCTTGTACATCCCAGCATGGCCCGTCGCTCCCGCTCTTCGACTAACGTATTGGTACGCCTGCGGACCTGGTTTGGGCTCGACCAGGAAGCCCTGGCGCTTTACCTGGGGGTTAGTCCCGGGCTGATTCGATCCATCGAAACCGGCCGGCGCGCCCTGACCGCCGACATCTTTCTGGCCCTGCGGCCGCTGGTGCTGCACCTGCCCCCGCCCGAAGCCCCCGCGCCGGTCCCGGCCGAGGGGCCGCCGCCCGGCCTGCCCGCGCCCGAGGCGGAGGAGCTGGCTTTCCGGCGGCAGGTGTGCGCGGTGCAGCTGGCCAAGCTGGGGCGGGAGTTGGCCGCCATTGAGGCCCGGGCCCGCGTAGCCGCGCGCTGGGCCCAGGCCCTGCCCGCCCTGCGGCAAGCCGCCATCGAAGCCCACGCCATTCCCGACCCTGATAACCCCGACCGGGGCTCCTGGCTGCTGGGCTGGCTGGAGCGGCAGGCCCGCCCGCTGCCGGCCCAAGATGCCACGCGCTGGCACCTGTTGCGGGCGCGGCTGGCGGCCCTCAGGGCCGAGGTGGCGGCCCTGGACGACAGCGCAGGCGGGGTAAGCTATGTTTAGGCCAAGTCGGGCCCGTTGTGCTCTATCTTGTGTGTGCATGGCGCGAGTAGGTCGCCTCACCCCCCGGCCGCATACCAGAACGATACGCTTCCTTATGGCCAATCTTTTAGCTGAAAGTCGTCTTTTGGGCTCTGGTTAGCATTTTGGTACTTATATATAACAATTCGCATACTAGCCGAAAGTCGATGAGCGTTGGAAGCGCAGTTCCATCTTTCCACCTTATTAACTTCTAGTAATCATGCCAGTAAATTATGCCTTCCTCACCAACTGGGCCATGTGCGACGCGGCCACCGCAGAAATCGACTTCAAGCTGGAAGTCTACACCACCAGCGAGGCCGTAGACCGGCTGGCCGACAAGCGCACCACGCGGGCCAATAACAGCACCTCGGCGAAGCTGGCGGCGGTGAATTCGAAAATCACGGCGGCCGAAATCCTGCTGGCTACGCCCGGTATAGATCCGGGCCTGGTCCAGCAAACCACCGACCAGCTCGCCGCCCTGCAGGTGCAGCGCACCACGCTCACCAAGCGCGGGCGCACCACCGCCGGCCTCGATGATTTTCTGGACGGAGTGGAAGACGAGCAGGACGAGGCGCAGGTAGCCAAGCTCACCACCATCAAGGCGGGCATTGCGGTGCACCGCGACACGCTGTCGGCGTAGGTTCCCGGCCCGGCCGCCAATTATTTCAAGTAAGTCAAAAGCCCCGGTTGCAGGTCGCAGCCGGGGCTTCTTTGTGTTGCTGCACCACCATTTCACGCAGTGTTGCGCGGTGGTCAGCGCAGTGGTTCGCAGGGTCGTCCACTAAAAACCCTGCGAACCACTGCGCTGAACACCGCGAGACCCTGCGTGAAACAGGAAAGCCCCGCCGGGGCGGGCGCTTGTCGCCCGCAACTTGCGCTATATAGCAGACTGCCCCGGCTTTTCTGCCGACTTTTGCGCCCGTATCGTGTTTGTCCGGAATGCTGCCTACCCAAAATCCTACTCAGCCCAAAGTATACACCGTCGGTTTCTGGCTGATGTGCCTCTCGTCGTTCCTGTTTTTCATGAGCTTCAACATGCTCCTGCCCGAGCTGCCCGACTTTCTGACGCGGCTGGGCGGGGCCGAGTACAAAGGCTTCATCATTGCCCTGTTTACCCTCACGGCGGGCCTGTCGCGGCCCTTCAGCGGCAAGCTGGCCGATACGGTGGGCCGCATTCCGGTGATGGTGTTCGGCTCGCTGGTATGCTTTGTCTGCGGCTTTTTCTACCCCTGGGTAACGACGGTGGCGGGCTTTCTGGGGCTGCGGCTGCTGCACGGGTTCAGCACCGGCTTCAAGCCCACCGGCACGGCCGCCTTCATTGCCGACATCATCCCGTTTGAGCGCCGCGGCGAGGCGATGGGCCTGCTGGGCGTGGCCGGCTCCCTGGGCATGGCCGCCGGCCCGGCCCTGGGCCCGCACATCACGGCGGCCACTTCCCTGAACACGCTGTTCTACTGCTCGTCGGGGCTGGCGCTGCTGAGCCTGGTGGTGCAGGGCACCATGACCGAAACCCTGCCCCCGGCGCAGCGGCAGCGCTTTAGCTGGAGCCTGTTGCGCCTCGACTGGAGCGAAGTGCTGGAGCCCCGGGTGTTGTCGCCGGCCCTGGTGACGCTGCTGTGCCTGTTTCCGTTCGGGGCCATCCTCACCATCGTACCCGACCAAAGCCGGGCCCTGGGCCTGAGCACCGGCGAAAAGGGCCTGTTCTACACCTGCTACACGCTGGCCTCCCTGCTGGTGCGCCTGGTGGCGGGCCGCGCCTCCGACCGCTACGGCCGCCTGCCGGTGCTGCGCCTGTCCACGGCCCTGCTGGTAGTGTCGCTCACCTTGCTGACGCTGGTCGAGCACTCGGTGCCCCTGTTCCTGGGCTCGGCCGTGCTTTTTGGCCTGGCTACCGGCCTGAACTCGCCCACGCTCTACGCCTGGACGGTAGATTTGAGCCACCCGGCCCGGCGCGGGCGGGCCGTGGCCACCATGTACATTGCCCTGGAAGCCGGCATTGGGCTGGGCGCCTTGCTGGCGGGCTGGGTGTACGGCAACAACGACAGCCACCTGCCTTACGTGCACGGCATCAGCGCGGGCGCTACCGCCCTGGCGCTGGGCTACTTACTGTGGGGCGTGAAAAAGCAGCCGCCGGTAGTGGCGTAGAGGAGGCGGGGCCTAAAAATTATTTCTGAAGAGTGGATGAAGTTGGCGGCGAAGCCAAATTTTTACATCTTTATACTACGATTATCCGCTCTCTAGCACCTACTCCTATTTCGACTCAATCCTAACTGCTTTGGCTGGTTTTTGGCCGCAGTCTTTTGCTCTATATCTCCCCTTTTTACCCTGTTTTTTCTTCGTATGATTACACCGTTACTGCGCTGTATTTCAGCGGCAGCTGCCGTGTGCGTCTGCACCGCACTGCCGGCCCTGGGCCAGGCCGACCCCATCAAGTTCGGCAAGATTGACGAGCGGGACCTGACCAACGCCAACTTCGTGGCCGACAGCGCCGCCGAGGCCGTGGTGCTCTGCGACTTTGGCCGCTCCCGCTTCGAGCCCGCCGAGGACGGCTTCCGCACCGTTTTTGAGCGTGTCACCCGCATCAAGATCCTGAAGAAATCGGGGTACGACTGGGCGACGGTGCGCGTGCCCCTGTACAAGAAGGATGGCAACGCCGAAAAGCTGGTCAACCTGAAAGGCTACACCTACAACCTGGTCAACAACCAGGTGGTAAAGGAAAAAATGGAGTCGGAAGCGGTGTTCACCGAGCAGCAGTCGGTGAACAACTTTTCCCGCAAGTTCACGCTGCCCAACGTGCGCGAAGGCTCCATTATCGAGTATACCTACGTCATCAACTCCGACTTTATCTTCAACTTCCAGGACTGGCAGTTTCAGCGCTCCATCCCGACCCGCTGGAGCGAGTACCGGGCCGCCATTCCCGAGTATTACGACTACAAGATGCTGCTGCAGGGCTACGAGCCGCTGGCCATTCAGGAGCGCGAAGAAACCAACACCCAGTATGTGGTGCGCTGGGGCCGCAGCCAGCTGACGGCCATCAACGAGCAGGAGCACTCGGCAGGCTCGGCGGCCGTCATGGCCCAGGTCACCAACCACCGCTGGGCCATGAAAGACGTGGTGGCGCTTCGCCCCGAGCCTTTCATGACCACGCCCAAGGACTACGTGTCGCGGATTGACTTTGAGCTGGCGGGCATGAAGTGGCCCAACGAAGGCTACCGGAGCGTGGCCAACACCTGGGAAAAAATCAACGAGAGCCTGCTCCAGGACGAGAATTTTGGGATGCAGCTCAAACGCGGAGGCTTCCTGAAAGAGCAGACGACGGCCTTGGCCACCAAGTACCCCGACCTGAATCAGCGCATCGCGGCCGTGCACGACCTGGTGCGGCAGGCGGTGAAGTACAACGGCAACGACCAGCTGTACGCCACGGGCCCGCTGCGCCGCAGCTACGACCAGCACAGCGGCTCGGCCGCCGACGTGAACCTGCTGCTCATTGCCCTGCTGCGCGACGCCGGCGTGCCCGCCAACCCCGTGCTGCTCAGCACCCGCACCCACGGCGTAGTAAATCAGGCGGTGCCGCTGCTGGCCAAGTTCAATTACGTGGTAGCCCACGTGGCTTTGCCCGAGGGCAAGGAAATGCTGGTGGACGCTACCGAGCCGCTGGTGCCCTGCGGCATGCTGCCCCCGCGCTGCCTGAGCGGCTCCGGCCGCCTGATTATGCCCGACGCCGGCCAGTCGCGCTGGGTGAACCTGCGCCCCTCCCAGCGCTTTCTGGAGTACCGGCAGGTGCAGCTGACCATGGACGACCACGGCGGCTACACCGGCAAAACGCACCAGGAGCACGCGGGCTACACGGCCCTGATGAGCCGCGAGAAGCTGCAAAAAAATGGCGAGAAGAAGTTTATGGAGGAAATGGTCCGCAGCCAGGAGGGCTGGTCGATTCCCAAGTTTGCCTTCAAGGAACGGGAGGTACTGACCAAGCCCCTGACCATCGACTACGAATTCACGGTGCCGGGGGCCGATTCGCCCGCCAGCACTATTTACCTGAACCCGCTGCGCGCGTTTGTGGACAACAAAAACCCGTTTCACCACGAAGACCGGCGCTTCCCGGTCGATTTCGGGGCCCAGGTCGACGAAACGGTGATGATGACCATTACCCTGCCCGCGGGCTACGTGGCCGAGGAGCTGCCCAAGCCCACCATCGTGGAGCTGCCCGACAACGGGGGCCGCTTTTCCTACACCATTCAGGACAGTGGCCAGGGTACCCTGCAGATTGCCAGCCGCATGAGCCTGCGCAAGCCCATGTACATGGCCGAGGAATACACCTACTTGCGCGAGTTCTACAACCGGATGCTGGCCAAGCAGGCCGAGCAAATCGTTATTAAGAAGAAATCATGAGGCGGCCCTTCTTCGCAGTGCTGGCCCTGGCGCTGAGCCCGAGCAGCCCCGCCGCGGCGGCCGTGGCGGATGCGTTTCCGCGCTACCCGATAGACAACGTGCCACTGGTACTGCTTGAAAATGCCCACGCCGTGGTGCGCACCGATGAGCAGACGCTCACGGTTAAATCGGTGGGCCGCACCGTGGAAACCGTACGGCGGGCCGTGACGATACTGGACGAGGCCGGCGCCGACCACGCCACGCAGCTCGTGTATTACGACCAGTTCCACACGGTGAGCTACCTGCGGGGCACGGTATATAATGCCGACGGCAAGGCCGTGCGCCAGCTCCGCGCCGCCGACATCCACGACTACAGCCTGTCCGACGGCTTCAGCCTAGCCAACGACGTGCGGGGCAAAGCGGCCGATTTGCGCCAACCGACCTACCCCTACACGGTCGAGTACGAATACGAAGTGGAGTCCAGCAACCCGTTGTTCTACTGCTCGTGGCGCCCCCAGGAGCAGGAGCAGCTGGCCGTCGAAAGCGCGTCGTTTCGGGTGCTAACGCCCCGCGAGCTGCCGTTGCGGTACCAAGAGCAGCGCCTGCCGGCCGGGGTGGCCGTAGAGCATAGCCAGCAGGGTACCACGGAGGTGTACCAGTGGGAAGTGCGTAACCTGGTGGCCGTGGAGGAGGAAAATGACGCGCCGCCGCTCGCCGAGCTGACCCCGGCCGTGCTGACCGCGCCCACGGCTTTCGAAGTGCAGGGCCACGCGGGCACCCTTACCTCGTGGCAGACCCTGGGCCAGTGGACCTACGACCTGAACGCGGGCCGCGACGAGCTGCCCGCGGCCGTGAAGGCGCGCATCGCGGCCCTGGTGCAGGGCGTTGCCGACGAGCGGACCCGCATCCGGAAAGTCTACGAGTTTTTGCAGGCCAACACCCGCTACATCTCCATTCAATTGGGCATCGGCGGGTGGCAGACGTTCCCGGCGGCGGCAGTAGCGGCCAGCGGCTACGGCGACTGCAAAGCCCTGACCAATTACTGCAAAGCCCTGTTGCAGGCCGCCGACGTGAAATCGTACTGCGCCCTGGTGCTGGCCGATGAGCCCGACATCCGCACCGAGTTTCCCAGCAACCAGTTCAACCACGTGGTGCTGTGCGTGCCCCTGACCAAAGCCGCCAAGGCCGACACGGTGTGGCTGGAATGCACCAGCCAGACGACGGCCTTCAACTACATGGGCAGCTTTACCGGCAACCGGCACGCGCTGCTACTCACGCCCACCGGCGGCAAGCTGATTCGCACGCCCCGCTACGGGGCCAACGAAAACCGCCGGGAGCGGCGCGCCGACCTCTACCTGGATGCTCAGGGCAACGCCACGGCCACCATCCGGACCCTGCGCACGGGCCTGGAGCAGGACAACTTCAGCCAGCTGTTTCACAACCTGCCGCCCGCCGAGCAGAAGAAAAAAGTGGCCGACGCGCTGCCCTTCGCTAATTTCAGCATCACCAAGTTTGGCCTGACGCCTGGCCCGGCCGCTCCGGTACCGTCGATGGTGGAAAGCCTGGGGCTGACGCTGCCCAGCTTCGCGGCCCCCAGCGGCAAGCGGATTTTCCTGTCGGCCAACCTGCTCAGCCGCTGGTCGGCGCTGCCGGCCGCCGTGGGCGAACGGCGGGCCGACATCCAGCTCGAAAACGCCTTTGCTTACTCCGATACGGTCCGGATTCACGTGCCGGCCGGCCTCAAGCCCGAGAGCCTGCCTGCCCCGGTGAAGCTGACCACCGCTTTCGGCACCTATTCCAGCCAGGTGCAGGCCCTGCCCGACGGCACGCTGCAGTACGTGCGCCAGCTGCGCATGCCCGTCACGCGCTTTGCCCGCACCGAATACGCGGGGTACGTCGAGTTCCGCCGCAAAATAAGCACGGCCGATAAGGCGCAGGTGGTATTCGTCAAAACGGACTCCTGAGCCGCTTTTCCCACGGCAAGCCCGGCTGACTACCGCATCAGCCGGGCTTTTGCGTGTTCTGGCTTTCAGGCTGATACGCAACCTTTGGCCGGAATCTTCCGACTTATACTCGCCTGGCAGTGGCTACGACGATGGTCTGACGACCGGCGCGGCGTAGGCGGCCGTTTGTCGGGCCCGGTTTTGCTTTGTCCTTCTGCGGTATGCTCCTCCTGCTCTTCTATATTTATCTGACTGCCGGGGCCGCTGCCCCACCCGCGTCCCGGCCCGTTCTGCCAGGCGCCCTACCGTTTGTCAGCCCCACCCCGCCCAGCTTCTGGCAGCCGGTGCCCGCCGCCCAGGCGCGGCGGCTGGGCCTGCCCCGTCTGCGGCCCAGCCGCTACCAGGTGCTGCGCCTTGACTTGCCGGGCCTGAAAAAGGCCCTGGCCGCGGCCACCGACCAGACTGGCCCGCTGGTGCGCCTGCCGCTGCCCGATGGGGCGCTGGCCACCTACCAGCTGCGGCTGAGCACCGTTATGGCGCCCGAGCTGGCGGCCCGCTACCCGAACCTGCGCACCTACGCCGGCCAGGAACCCGGCCACCCCGCCAACGACGTGCGGCTGGAGCTGACCACCGCCGGCCTGCGGGCCATGCTGATCCGCAATGGCCACACCTATTTCATTGAGCCTTACTGCCCCGGCGACACCCAGCACTATATCTGTTTCGACAAGGACCAGCTGCCCGCCGGCAGCAAGAAAAGATTCGAAGCTCCGGGGTCGTAACCCGGGCGCAGGCGCTTAGCGGGGCAAATTTGCCGCCTGCGGGCTCGGTGGCAGGTGAAAAATAGTATCTTAGGCGCTTACAAACACTTCTCTGACTTTCCTTCATTTTTCCCGATTCTCTTTATGACATCAACCTTTACCAACTCGTGGCGCACGTGGCGGCCGGCTCTGCTGGGCGGCCTGCTGTGGGCGACGGTGGGCACCCCGCACCAAGCGGCCGCTCAGCGGGTCCTCTGGGCCAACGACAGCCAGGCACCGGCTGCCGCCCGCCAAACCACTGCCGCCCTGCGGCAATACCGGCCTGTTTCCTTCCAGATGGATGCCGTGCGCGACGTGCTGCAGAAGGCTCCCGCCGAGAAAGGCGCCGGCGCCCGGGGCTCGTCTACGGTCCTCTCATTGCCCATGCCCGACGGCAGCTCGCAGCGGTTCCGCGTCGTGGAAGTGCCCGTGATGCACCCGGCGCTGGCGGCGAAGTATCCCTCCATCAAAACCTACGAGGCCCAGGGCATCGACGACCCGGCCGCCACGGCCCGCCTGGACGTGTCGCCCGCTGGTTTTCACGCCATGATTCTGGGCAGCCAGGGCCGCACGGTCTACATTGACCCCGCTACCCCAGGCGACGCGGAGCACCACCTGGTATTCGAGCGGGCGGCCATGACCACGGCCGGCTCCAGCTTTACCTGCCTGACCACCGACGACCAGAAAGCGGTAGGCATGCCCCAGCCCACGGTATTTCAGCGGCAGCCCAACGGCACCCAGCTGCGCACCTACCGGCTGGCCCTGGCCTGCACCGGCGAGTACGCGGCCACCAAAGGCGGCACCAAGGAAGGCGCCCTGGCGGCAATGGTAACTTCGGTCAACCGCGTGAGCGGCGTGTACGAGAAGGAAGTAGCCGTGCGCCTTGTGCTGATTGCCAACACCGACCAGCTGATTTACCTGGACGCGGCCAACGACCCCTACACCAATAATAGTGGTTCGGCCATGCTGAACCAGAACCAGCGGACCATCTCCACGATTATCGGGGAAGCCAACTACGACATCGGGCACGTATTCAGCACCGGCGGCGGCGGCGTGGCCCAGAAGCCCTCGGTTTGCCTGCCCACCAATGCGGCCTACACCCAGGGCAAGGCCCGGGGCGTAACCGGCTCGGGCAACCCCACCGGCGACGCTTTCGACATCGACTACGTAGCCCACGAAATGGGCCACCAGTTTGGCGGCGACCATACTTTTAACAGTAATAAAGGAAGCTGCGACGGGGGCAACCTATCGGCCGTGTCGGCTTACGAACCCGGCAGCGGCGTAACGATTATGGCCTACGCCGGCATCTGCTCGCCCCAGGATCTGGCCTTGAACAGCGTGCCGTACTTTCACTCGCGCAGCTTCGACCAGATTGTGGCCCACATCACCGGCGCCGGCAACTGCGGCGTGGTGACGCCCACCAACAACCAGCCCCCGGTCGTAAACGCCGGCGCCAACTACCGGATTCCGGTAAAGACGCCGTTTACGCTCACCGGCTCGGCCACCGACCCCAACAGCGACCCGCTGACCTACTCGTGGGAGCAATATAACCTGGGCCCGACCGGCGACCCGACGCAGCCCGCCGGCGACGCGCCGATTTTCCGGTTCTTCACCCCCACCCCCGTGCCCTCGCGCACGTTCCCCAAGATCTATAACCTGATTACCAACACCGACACGATTGGGGAAATTCTGCCCACCTACGGTCGGCGGCTGATTTTCCGCCTCGTAGCCCGCGACAACCGCGTGGGCGGCGGCGGAGTAGATTACGACTCGATGAACGTAGTGGTGGTGCCCACGGCGGGCCCCTTCCTGGTGACGTTCCCGAATGCGGCCCTCTCGACGCCCCTGCGTTGGCTGGCCGGCACGCCCCAGCAGGTAACCTGGGATGTGGCCAACACCACGGCCGCGCCCATCAACGCCGCCAACGTGGACATCATGCTGTCGACCGACGGCGGCCGTACGTTCCCCACCATGCTGCTGGCTAATACGCCCAACGACGGCAAGCAGCAGATTACGGTGCCGGCCAGCGTAGCCAGCACGACCTCGGCCCGCATCAAGGTGCAGGCTTCGGGCAATATCTTCTTCGACATCTCGAACAGCGACTTCACCATTCAGGCCGCTACGGCTCCCACGTTCTTCCTGACGCCGACCACGGCCTCGGGCGACGCGCCGGCCATTTGCCCCGGCGCTACGGCCACCCTGAACGTGGCCGTAGGTCAGCTGCAGGGCTTCACGGGTGCCGTGGCCCTGTCGGCGGCTAACCTGCCGACCGGCGTGACGGTAAGCTACGCCAACAACAGCGTGAACGTAGGCGGCTCGACCCAGGCTACTATCACCACGACTTCGGCTACGCCTTCGGGCACCTACCTCATCAGCCTGGTAGGCACCAGCGGCAGCGTAACCCAGCAGCAGCAGTTCCTGATTACCATCAGCCCGCTGGCCTCGCAGGCCGCCGCACCAATTACCCCCACGGTAGCAGCCAAATCGACGCTGCGGCCCCGCTTCACCTGGTCGGCCGTACCCAATGCGACGGGCTACGAAATTGAAGTGGCCACCAACGCCACCTTCACCAACGTAGTGCTGCCGCTGACCAGCGTGACGGGCACCAGCTACACGCCCAGCCTCTCGCTGCAGCCCAACACGACCTACTTCTGGCGCGTGCGCGGCACCAGCCCCTGCGGTACGGCTCCGTTCTCGGCCGCTACCCAGTTCCAGACCGGCGTTTCCGTCTGCCAGACCATTGCCTCGACCCAGGTGCCCCGCGCTATTCCGGCCGGTGCGGTTCGCACGGTAACGTCCAGCGTCATCGTTTCGACCTCGGATGTGGTATCGGACATCAAAATCCGGAACCTGTCCATCACCCACCCCGACGTAAGCGAGCTGAAGCTGACGCTGACCAACCCGCAGGGCCGCTCGGTAGTGCTGCTGGCTAACGCCTGCCCCGGCACCGCCGACGTGACCCTCGGCTTTGACGACGCGGCACCGGCGGCTATCAGCTGCCCGCTGAACACCGGCGCCACGGTACGCCCCGTCGGCCGCCTGGCCGACCTGCTCAACGACCCCGCCGCAACCAACATCAGCGGCGAGTGGAAGCTGACCATCGAGGACAACAACCCCTCGAACGGCGGTTCGCTGCGCTCCTGGAGCCTGGAGCTGTGCACCCTGGGCACCGTGCCCCCCGCTCCTTTCTCGCTCCAGACGCTGTACAACACCTACAGCAATGGCACCGGCAAAGTAGACGTCCTGTGGGCCGTGGATGGCTCGTCCAACGCTACGTCGTACGAAGTAGAGCGTTCCTTCCAGAACAACACCAACTTCCAGCGCATTGCCACGGTACCCGCCCCGGGCACGTACTACGAAGACCAGGTTGCCGTAAATGGCCGCTACTTCTACCGCGTACGGTCGGTAAATGCCATCGGCGCTTCCAGCTACACCAACGAAGCCAACGTACTGGGCAACAAGAGCACCACGCAGCTGAAAGGCATCCAGGTGTATCCGAACCCCAGCACCGGCATCTTCAAGGTGAACGTGGATAACGCCCAGCGCGGCACCATGACGCTGCGCGTAACCGACGCCATGGGCCGCACGGTAGCCGCCCACACCCTGACCAAGGGCGCGGCGCTGCTCCAGTACGACCTGGACTTGAGCAAGCTCAGCACCGGCATCTATCAGCTGCACATTGATATGCCCGAGGGCACGTCGGTACAGCGCCTGATGAAGCAGTAACCCATCCTGCCTAACGCCAAAAAAGGCGGCTCCTCGTTGAGGAGCCGCCTTTTTTTGTTGGCCGGCTGGCCCTTATACAGCAATCAGAACCGGTAGCGGGCCTGCACTTTCACCTCCGAGCGGCGCGGCCCCTGCACCTGCTCCAGGCCCGAGCCGACGGTATTCTGGTGGCGGTAGTGGGTTTCGGCGTAGCGCAGCCACAGCGTCAGGTGCTTGGTGCATTTCACCTCGGCAATGGCGTAGGCCCGGGTGCCTTGCCCGCTCAGCGCCGGCACCGAAAAGGCGTACAGCACGTCCTGCTCAAACACGTACTGCCGGGTGTCGAAGTCGTCGGTGTCGAACAGGGCGTAGCGGCCGCTGAGCTGCAGCCGGCGGCCCACTTTCACGGAGGCATCCTGGGCCAGCACGTAGCCCGTGCTTTGCGGGCCGTTATCCTCGCGGTAGTGCGTGCCCTGCAAACGGGTGCGCAGGCTGAGAATCAGCGTGGGGCTGGTATCGTAGAACAGCAGCAGGCTGCGGCGCTGCGTGGGCCCGGTGCGGGGCAGGTTGCCCGGCGCGGCTACGTCGTACTCCTTTTCCCGGGTGCGGATCTGGGCGTAGAGCAGGCTGGTTTTGGAGGGCGTAAAGGCCACGCGCACCAGCCAGTCGTGCCCCTCGGTGGGGGTGCCGGCCTGAAACTTCAGCCACGGAAAGCGGAACTGGTCGTAGTAGGCCGACACCTCCCAGCGCGACACGGGCCGCACTTTCAGCCCCACGTAAAGGCCTTTTTCGTTGATGTTGCGCGTGTTTTCGCTGAGCGCGTTTCCGTAGAAGGTGTGAAAGTCGCGGGCGTAGTTACGGTACAGCAGCGAGATGTCCACGTTGGAAGCCAGGCTGGCCAGCATCCCGTTGACCGTGCCGATGCCGCCGCTGCTGGAGCGGGCCGTTTCGCCAAACAGCATCACGTTGCGAATCACGTAGCTGTAGTGGGCCCCGATGGCCAGGTTGTGCCGCCCCCGAAACTCGAAGGCATTGTACAGCTCGGGCTGGCGCTGCAGGGGCTTGTCGAAGTGCGTGTCGACGGCCGTGAGGCCGGCGCTGAAGTTGCCGCTGCGGCTGGTGTAGGTCAGGTTGCCGCCCCCGATGGTTTCGCGCAGCGTCTGGCGGTTGGCCAGCTCGGAGGCCGTGCGGTGGAAGCCCGTAATCAGAAAGCCCGACGAAAACTCGTCGAACTCGGCCAGGGAGTCGGCGGCCGTTTGCACGTTGGCATCCACCCGCTTGCGCGACACGAAAGCCGTAGCCCGCAGCGTGGAGGTGAGGGTAACCGTGGCCGCCGCGCCCCGGAAAAACGTGCTTTCCAGCACCGACGAGTAGGGCCGCACGCCCAGGCTGCTGCGCCGGATGGTGGTAATGGTTTCGGCCCCCTTGCCCACCTGCAAGCCCGAGGACAGCAGCAGGCCCTGCCCAAATTGCAGCTGGTAGTCGCCCAGGGCCAGGGTTTTGAGGCGGCCCCGCTCCTGCAACACAAAGTGCCCGGAGTAAAAATCGGCCCCGTAGCGCCGCGTACTTGGGCTCCAGATCAGCGGTTCCCCGGCGTCCTTTTCGGCCGTAATACCCAGGCTGAAGTCCCGCTGGTGACTGACGCGGTAGCGCACCAGCAGCTTGTCGGGGGAGCCCAGGTAGCGGCTGGCGGGGCGGCCGGTGCTGGTGGTATCGGGGGCGGCGTAGCCCTGGCGGTCCTGTAAGATTCGCTCGTAGCGCACGAACAGGGCGTTGTTTTCCTCCTGGGCAATGCGCTTCCAGAGCGGCCCGCGGGCGGCGTTGCCGACGCTGCTTTGCACGGCCACAAACGGCGACACCCGGTAAATGGTCCGCAGGTCGAAACCGTCCACGCTTTGCAATTCGTAGAGGCTGATGAGGTTGCCCTGGGCCTGGCGATGCTCCAGCAAGGCCGAAATCTGGGTTTCGGAGAGCAGCAGCAACGCCCGCAGCTCTTCGCGGGAAGCCGTATTCAGGTTGAGCGGCGTCTGGTAGTAAAGCAGCAGCGTCTCATACAGGTCCTCGTACGGCACCTGGTCACTCTGAATTTCGGCGAACAGCTCCTGTACCAGCCGGTCGAGGTCGGCGGGGGGGCGCACGTATTCCTGGGCCCGGGCCGGGCGGGCCGCCAGCAGCACCGTCAGGGCGACCAGCGGGAGTAAGTACCGCTTCATTTGGCGGCGCGGTTTAGCTGCACGCCAATAGCCAAGTGCTGGCTCAGCCCCAGAGCCGTGTGCCAGGCCGCCGCGTAGTCGATGCGGAACTGCCCGGCTTTGAGGCCCACGCCGCCCGTGGTTTGGCGGCTGAGAGTCGAAAAGCCGCCGCGCACGGCCAGCGCCTCGATTACCAGGTACTCGACGCCGGCTTTGAAATCGGCGGCCTGGTCCACGTCCTTTTCGGTTTCGGCGTTCAGCATCACCTTGTCGGTGGGCCGAAACGAGAGGCCGGCCTTCAGCACCGTGGGCACCCGTTCCCGGTCGTACTCGGCCAGCCGGGCCTGGTTCAGATTATAGAGGTAAGCCCCGAAAACCAGCCGGTTGGGCACCACTTCGGCCTGCCCGCCCAGCGACACGGCCACGGCCCGCTTGCTGCCGAGCCCCTCGATGCTGACCTGCAGCACGTCGAAGCGGGCCCCGACGCTCACCAGGCTGCCCCGGTAGCCGTAGCCGGCTCCCACGCGCTGCTCCGAATAGAGCTTGTCGCCGAAGCGCTGGGCCTCGAAGCCCACCACGCCGCGGGTGGCTTTGCCGTCGGTGAGGGAGCCGACGGGCAGGGCCGCGGCCAGCACGGCCGTGTTCAGGGCCCGGCTCAGGTAGCGGTTTTCGGCGTAGAAGCCCACGGCCGCACTCGTGACCTGGCCCAGGCCCGCCACGTTGTTGCCCACCGCCCAGACGTCGGCCAGGGTCACGGAGGCGTTGCCCAGCGCCGCGGCCCGGGCGCCCCGAATGCCGGGCCCGTTGCCCTGGGCCAGCGCCAGTGGGGAGGTTAACAGGAAGAGACTCAGTGAAAGGTAGATTTTTGGCATAGGCCGAACCGTGAGCGTAAAGTCGTTTTTCCGCTCCCTAAGTAGTTAAATGTTCGGGGAAACTGAAGCATGCCGCCCGCCCTATTTTGCGGCTTTCAGCAAAAAGGCCCCGGCGCATACTGCACCGGGGCCTTTAGGGCAAAGAAAAGCGAAACTGAGGGTTACATGGTGGCGGCGGCCGGCTCTTTTTCCTTGCCTTTCTTCTTCTTAACCTTGGTTTTGCCTTCGTCGGCTTTCACCTTCAGCTTATCGGCGTCGCCGAGCTGATTGAGCAGGGCCGCGCCGCTGGCCGACGGGGCCACGCCGGGGTTCGGGCCGTTGTTGACCAAGGTCATTTCATCGACCAGAGCCTTGCCGCCGCCGAGCTTTTCCACGCACCAGAGCACGTAGCGAATGTCCACGTTGATGCAGCGCTTCAGGTCCTTGTCGTAGGCCAGGTCGCCGGTCATGGCTTCCCAGTTGCCGTCGAAGGCAATGCCGATCAGCTCGCCGCGGCCGTTGATGACGGGTGAGCCGGAGTTGCCGCCGGTAATGTCGTTGTCGGTGGTGAAGGCCACGTGCAGGGTGCCGTCCTTGTCGGCGAAGCGGCCGTAGTCCTTGGCCTGCAGCAGCTCACTTTCCTTTTTGGGCACCACGAACTCGGGGTTGGTATTGTCTTCCTTGTCCAGAATGCCCTGGGCGGTGGTGTAGAACTTGTAGTCTACCGCGTCGCGGGGCGAGTAGTCGCGCACCGAGCCGTAGCTTAGGCGCAGCGTCGAGTTGGCGTCAGGCGAGTACACTTTGTCGGCATTCTTGGCCCGCAGCGCGGCTACGTACGAGCGGTTGGCGCGGGCCAGCGTGGCCTGGTAGCCCTGCATTTTGGGCAGAATATTCTGGGTGTAGTTGCGCTGCACCGAGTTCCAGGTTTTAAAGCCGGGGTCGTTTTCCAGCTTGGCCAGCGTGGGCGCGGCCAGGAAAGCCTCGGTTTTGGCCTTGGAAGCCAGGAAGGAATTGGCAAACACGTAGTCGGCATACTTCGCCATCGAGCCGCCGTACTGCTTGCTCACCGTCTGGAACACGTCGGGCTGCTGGTCCTTGGGCACGTCGGCGGCGTAGAGCTGCAGCAGCGCGGCAAACACCTTCTTGTCGGTCGGGGCGTTGTAGTCCTTGAAGTGCTCTTCCGCCGCGCCGCGCAGGCTGGCGACGGTTTGCTGAATGGCGGCCTTGTCGGCTTTGGGGTCCTGAAGCAGCTTGTAGAGCGGAGCCAGGCGGCCGGCAAAGGCCACTATTTCGGTGCCGTTGGCCGCTTCACTCACGTACACCGAGCTCAGGTTGTAGGCGCGCAGGCCCTGGTAGGCTTGGTTGATGTCGTTCAGAGCCGCGCCGTAGCTGGGGCCGCGCGCGGCGTCGGCCGCAATCCACTGCACGAGGGAGGCTTCCTCGGCCTTCTTCTGATCCACGGTTTTCAGGCGCTTCATGCCTTCGTTCTGCCCGATGAAGTACTTCCAGTAGTTGGCAATGTTGGCGTATTTCGAGGCGTATTGCAGGCGCACCACGGGGTTGGCGTCCGAGTCTTCCTTCCAGATCTTCAGGCGGGTGTCGCGCAGCTTGATGCGGGCCGGGTTGGTCTGATCAAGCGTCATTTGCAGGCCGGCGGCGGGCAAAAACCGCTGCGTACGGCCCGGAAAGCCAAACACCATGGCAAAGTCGCCCTCATTCACGCCCTGCAAGCTCACGGGCAAGTGCTTTTTGGGCACGTAGGGCACGTTGTCGGCCTGGGGGCCGGCGGTGGGCTTGTTGTTCTTGTCGGCATACACCCGGAACATCGAGAAGTCGCCGGTGTGGCGGGGCCACATCCAGTTGTCGGTGTCGCCGCCGAACTTGCCCACGGCCTCCGGCGGGGCCCCGACCAGGCGTACGTCGCCGAAGCGCTGGTACACGAACATGTAGTACTCGTTGCCGGCGAAAAAGTCGCGCACGTAGGCCACGTACTGGCCGTTTTCCTTGGCGGCGTTGGCCAGCTCGGTCTGGCGCTGCTGAATCAGGATGCTGCGCTCCACTTCCGAGGTCTGGGGCGTAATGCCTTCCAGCACTTTGCCCGTCACGTCTTCCATGCGCACCAGGATGTCCACGAACAGGCCGGGGTTGGTTTTTTCCTCGCTTTTGTTGGCGGCGAAAAAGCCCTTTTCCAGGATGTTGTTTTCCGGCGTGCTGTGGCTCTGAATGGCGTCGTAGCCGCAGTGGTGGTTGGTCAGCAGCAGGCCCTGGCTGCTCACAAATTCGCCGGTGCAAAAGCCGCCCAGCTGCACAATGGCATCTTTGAGGCTGGCGTTGTTCACGTCGTAGATTTCTTCGGCCGTCAGCTTGAGGCCTTTTTTCTGCATGTCGGCGTAGTTGAGGCGCTTCACGTAGAGCGGCAGCCACATACCTTCGTCGGCGCGGGCCACGGCGGGCAGCAGCAGCGCCAGCAGCAGTACCTTCGCCCAGAGTTTATTTAGCATAGGTGGGAAAAAATGGGAATGAGAGAAAGAAACCCCGGCAGTAGTGCGCGGTGTTACGAAGGCCAAACTTACGAAAAGCCTTTCCGGTTCTGGTAGCCCGCCCCTTTCGCCCGCGTCTCCGCTTCTGCCATGTCTTACCTGTTCCGCCAGCTGCTGCTGGGTCTGATCTGGGTGTACCGCCACCTGATTTCGCCGCTGACGCCGCCCAGCTGCCGCTACCAGCCCACGTGCTCGGCCTACGCGGCCCAGGCCGTGCAGAAGTACGGGCCGTGGCGGGGCGGCTGGCTGGCCCTGCGCCGCATCGGCCGCTGCCACCCCTGGGGCGGCCACGGCTACGACCCTGTACCTTAACCGGGCCAGCCTGCGTATAGGGGATTTCTGTCTCACGCCTTTGCCCCGCGGCAGAGGCTTTTTTTCCGCTCTATACCCGCTCCTATGCGTATTTTATTGCTTGGCACCACTCTGGCTGCCTGCCTCTTTGCCACTAGCTGCTCCGAAGCCCAGAGCGACGCCAAGAAAGGCAAAGGCGGCAAGAAAAAGGACAAACAGGAAAGCCTGGAAAACAACCTGATTGATGCCGCCGTGCCCGGCCTGCGCAAGGTGGGCTCCCTGAACGGCGGCGTGCCGGAAAGCTCGGGCCTGGCCCGCGCCGAAACGGCCGGCACCTTCTACACCCACGCCGACGCCGGCAACGAGCCCGTGCTCTACAAAATCGACATGAGCGGCCGGCTGCTGAGCAAAGCCACGCTGCCGTTTTCCAACGTGGACTGGGAAAGCCTGGCCCAGGACGACAAAGGCAACATTTTCGTGGTCGATGCCGGCAACAACAACAACAGCCGCCGCGACCTGGTCGTGTACCGCATCAACCCCACGTCGAATTCCCAGGACCTGGGCAAATCCAACTTCAGCTACGCCGACCAGACGGCCTTTCCTCCCGGCAAGAAGGAGCGCAACTTCGACTGCGAAGCCTCGCTCTGGCACGCGGGCAAGGTGTACCTGTTTACCAAAGACCGGGGCGCGGGCAAAACCAGCAAGGTGTACACCCTCTCCGACCAGGGCGGCAATCAGAAAGCCCGGCTGCTGACCAAGCTGGCCATTCCCGGCGAAGTAACCGGGGCCGACGTCAGCTCCGACGGCCACCGCATTGCCCTGCTGGCCCGCGAGGAGCTGTTTGTGCTGGAAGGCAGCAGCTTCGAGGCCGCCCTGAAAGCCACGCCCCGCCGCATTTCCCTGAAGGGAGCCGGACAGACCGAGGGCATCGTCTTTCACAAGGACGACGACAACACGCTGTTCATCAGCACCGAGGAAGGCAACATCTACGAGTACAAGCTGTAAGCCCAACGTAGCTTTTGCTTAGCCGAACTCCTAAAAAAAGGGCCGATTCAGTATTGAATCGGCCCTTTTTGGTTGCTAGCGGACTTTGGCCACCGGCTTGTCTTTGTCTTCGTGCTGGCCCAGGTCGCGCGGGGCGTAGCCGTAGGGGTTGTTGGGGTTTTTACCGGCCCGCCACAGCACCCAGAGTCCCACCAGGATCAGCGGAATGCTCAGAATCTGGCCCATGTTCAGCGGTAGATTGTTTTCGAAGGACACCTGGTTTTCCTTCAGATACTCGCCCAGGAAGCGCTGCGAAAACAGGAACACGACGAACAGGCCAAACAGCAGGCCCCGCGGCGTATGCTCCTTGGTGCGGTTCCACATGGTGTAGAGAATGGAGAGCAGCACCAAACAAAACAGCGCCTCGTAAATCTGGGTGGGGTGGCGCGGCACGGCCATCGGCGAATCGGGGGCGACGGGCTGGTCGGGCAGCAGCCGGTACGTGCGGGTGCCATCCTCCAGCATCCGAGGCTCGGCGGCTACCTGCACCGCACCGGCCGGCAGCGGCCGGGTTACGGGCACAAGGTGCTCGGCATCGTGCACAAACACGAAGGCCCAGGGCTTATCGGTCGGCTCGCCCACGATTTCGGAGTTCATCAGGTTGCCAAACCGAATCATGGCCCCGCCCAGCGCCACCACAATTACAATCCGGTCGAGCACCCAGAGGTAATCGAACTTGTTGTTGCGGGCAAACAGCCAGCAGGCCAACAGAATGCCGATGGTGGCACCGTGGCTGGCCAAGCCGCCCTCCCAGATTTTCAGGATTTCGATGGGGTTGGCCAGGTAGTGCGCAGGGTCGTAAAACAGGCAGTGCCCCAGCCGGGCGCCCACCACCGTGCCCACCAGCATGTAGATGGTAATGACATCGACCCAATGTGGCGACACCCGCTCCGACTTGTAGATGTGCGACAGAATAAAGGTGCCGAACACGAAGCCCGACATAAACAGCAGCCCGTACCAGCGCAGCGTCAGCGGGCCGAGGTGGGCAATGATGGGCGACACGTCCCAGGTGATGAAAGCAAGCATGGGGAGCATTGGTACGAAAGATGGAAAGGACTCAAAGGTACTCAGACATTCGGCTTGCCGGCACGTCAGTGGCCGCCGTGGGCCGAACGCCGGCAGCTAGTTAGCGCGGGTACCGCGCGGCGGGCTGGTCCCTAAGGTAAGACTCAGGCTGATTGGCCGGCTTCGCTGTTGGCAGCACCGCGCCGTCGCCGCTCAGCAGCAGCAGTATTCCCAGCATGGCCGCGTAGCTGGGCCAGCGCAGCCAGGCGGGCAGCGGCGGGCGTTCGGGCAGCATTTCGCCGGCCAGCCGGGCCCGGACGCGGCTGTAAAAAAACGGCCGCGGCTGGGCCGGTTGCCGCTCCTGCCAGTGGCGCAGCAGGCTTTCCCATTCTTCGTCGGCAGGGTCAGGGGGCGGGCTGGATTTAGACATGACGCAAGGCAGGAGAAAGGTGATGACGAAGGGTTCTGCGGGCCCGGAACAGCAGGGATTCCACCGCCGGCACGGTCGTGTTGAGCACGGCGGCTATTTCCTCGTAGCTCAGCTCCTGCTCGTGGCGCAGCGTAAAGGCCACCTGCTGCTGCTCGGGCAGGCGGTCAATCAGGGCCAGCAAAAGCGTTAGTTGCTGCTGCTCTTCCAGCTGCGCCTGCGGGTGCCCCTGGTCGGCCGGCTCGTGCAGCACCTGGTTGTCGAAGCCCAGCAGGCTGGTGAAGTAAGCGAAGCGCTTCTGGGCCCGGGCCCGCCGACGGTTTTTCAGGGCCCGGGAAGTGGCCAGCCGGTAAAGCCAGGTGCTCAGGGCCGCCTCGCCCCGAAACCGGCCAATGGTCTGGTACACCTCCACGAAAACTTCCTGGGCCACATCTTCCGCCTCCTCCGGCGAGCGGAGCAGGGACAATACCGTGCGGTAAATCCGGTTTTGGTACCGCTCCACCAGCGTGCGAAACGCGGCTTCACTGCCCTGCTGCAGCTGCGCTACCAACTCGGCGTCGGCAGCAGCGGCAGGGCCCGGGGCCGCAGGCGCGGCAGCGCCCTGAACGATAGGCAGCGGAAGGGTGTACACCGGGCAAGCAGGAGCTGAAAGGATGGAAAAGCTACGTATTCAGTTTCCCGCGCTGGCCGCGAATACTGAGGTTCTGTCTGCTTAGGCCACCTTGTTGGCTAAAACTTGCGCCCACGCCCCTACATTTATTGTAGCTCCTTAGTATTCAATGCATTAATCTACCCGAAACCAACACAAGCTTGCGCCCACTCGGCCCGCTTACGCTACAGGCTGTTGAGCTCGTGGGTGAAGCCGCCGCTCAGAATCGGGAAGCGCAGCCACGAGCGGGGGTCCACGTTGTAGTCGTCGAGGTGGAACGCCGGGGCAAACCGCTCCCGCTTCCACTGGTTGCGCGACCAGAGCGAGTAGAAGCGCTTCACGTAGGTTTTGAGCTGCTCGGGGTCGGTGCCCGTTTCTTCCTGCACTAGGGTCGCATACACCTGCTGCGGGCTGAGGCGGTTGTAAAACGCCAGCCGCTCGATGCGGTTGAGCAGCACGTAGGGCATCAAATCCCGCTCGTCGGTCTGCTTGTCTTCCAGGGGCCGCAGCTCGGCGGTAGGTTGCAGGGCATTCACGAAGCGCAGGCCGGGGTAATTCAGCTCGGCTTCGGCCCAGCGCAGCCACTTCTTCACGAAGTCCTTATCGACGCCCCCGATGGGCGAAATGCTGCCGGCCGTGTCGCCGTCCATCGTGCAGTAGCCCACGGAGGCCTCCGAGCGGTTGGAGGTCGTGATGAGCAGGGCGTTCTGCACGTTGGCCAGCAGCCAGATGGCCGGAGCCCGCACCCGCGCCTGAATGTTCTGCAGGGCCAAATCGTCGGTTTGCCAGCTCAGCTCCCGGCCCAGGGCGTGCTCAATCTTGCCCACGTAGCCGGTTACTTCCTCATCGATGCCCCAGTTGTAGAACACGGCCCCGATGGACTCGGCCAGCTCTTTGGCCGAGGTATAGGTGTCGTCCGACGAATTGACGGTGCCCTGGTAGGCGCAGGTGAGCAGGTGGCCGGTTATGGCGCGCTGCTGCCGCTGCTGCTCGGCGTCGGGCTGGGTTTGGGAAGCCTCCTGCGGGCCGGTCGGCTGCTCAGACCAACTCTGAACCGGACCGGCAATGCGGGCAATATCATCAGCCGTGAAGCAGCCGGAGCAGCGCATAAACTCGGCCGTACCGATTTCCTGGGTGCCCAGCCGCACCATTTCGGCCACGGCCACGGCGCACATGCAGGAGTCGGCGCCGCCGCTGAGGCTGAGCACGAAGCCCCGGGTGCGGGCCTTGCGCATGTAGTCAAACAAAGCCAGGCTCAGGGCCTGATTCAGCTCCCGGTACTCGTCGGGCGTGGGCAGCGGGGTGATGCTTTCGGCGCGGGCCAGCGGGGTGCTAAAATCCACGTCCACGCACTCCATATCGACTTCCTTGAAGCTCAGCAGCTGGTTGCGGTGCAGCAAATGCCCGTTGCGGGCCACCAGGATTTCCCCGTCGTACACGATGCGCCCGGCCTCGTTGCCGAGCAGGTTGGCGTAAAGGTAGGTGCAGTCGAAATTGCGCGAGGCATTCAGCACCAGGTTGTAGCGCACGTCGGTTTTGCTCATGGCAAAGTGCGAGGCCGACGGATTTACAATCAGATCCACGCGGCCTTTCAGCCGGGCGGCGGGCCGCTCATCGTCGGGCCGCCACGCATCCTCACAGATTTCGAAGCCAAACCGCACGCCCTGGTGCTCAAACACCAGGTCGCCGATGGGCCACTGCTGCCCTTCCCAGGTTACGGTACTCGTTTCGCCGGCCCGCCACGAGTTGAAAAAGCGGGGCTCGTAGTGCACCCCGTCGTTGGCCAGAAACTGCTTGGCCGCAAACCCCAGAATTTCCCCGTCGCGCAGCACGGCGGCCGTGTTGTAGGTGCGGCCGTCCAGGCGCACCGGCAAGCCCACGCACACCACGATACCCTGGGTCCAGGGCCGGATCTGCTGCAAGTACTCCAGCGCCTCCGCCGACAGCCAGTCACTCAGAAACACGTCCTCGCAGCCGTAACCGGTCAGGCACAGCTCCGGCAGGCACAGTAGCTCTACCCCGGCGGCCTTGGCCTGGTCCAGGGCATCTTTAATGGTGCGCAGGTTGTGTTGCCAGTCAAATGGTATCTGGTTGAGGGCGGCGCCGGCTAGTCTCATCGTATGCGAAAATTGATTCTGGTTAACAACTGTATTTGCGGGCCGGGGGTTGCCCGCCTCTGCGCCTTCTGCGAAACCACTGCGTCCTCTGCGGGCTAAGTCGTTGTTACGATTTTAGCCCGCAGAGGACGCAGAAGAAACGCAGAAGACGCCGTGCACCTTACACCCCCAACACCGTTAAAGCCCGCTCGGCCGCCAGCTGCTCGGCCTGCTTTTTCGATAGGCCCATGCCCGTAGCCACCGGCTCGTCGTCCAGCATCACCGTGGCCGAAAACTCCATCACGCCGCCCGCGCGGGGCTGCCCGGTCAAATCGTAGCGGATGGTTTTACCCTGGCGCTGGGCCCATTCGATGAGCTTGCTCTTGAAATTGGCCGTAGTTTCAATCAACGATTTCACGTCGATAAACGGCTTGATCAGGCGGGCCAGCACGAATTTGCGGGCCGCCTTGTACCCCTGGTCGAGGTAAATAGCGCCCACCAGGGCTTCCAGGGCGTTGCCGTTTACGGAGCGCGACCGGGCGGCCCGGCCCTGGGCGGGGTCGAGCTGCACGAGCTTGTCCAGCCCGATTTTCAGGGCCAGCCCGTTCAGACTTTCCCGGTTTACGATGCGCGACCGGAGCTCGGTGAGGAAGCCTTCCTGCTCGTAGGGAAACTTGCGGAACAGGTACTCGGCCACCACCGCGCCCAGCACCGCGTCGCCGAGGAACTCCAGCCGCTCGTTGCTTTGGTGCCGGGCCGTTTCGCCCTGCTGCCGCACCACCGAGGAGTGGGTAAAGGCCAAATGGTAAAGCCGCACGTTGTCAGGCGTGCGGCCGATTACCGTAGCAATGGCTTGGCGAAAAGCCCGGTCCTGCCCCAGCAGCCGCCGGAAAAATCCGAAGAGCGGGAGTGGCTGACCTGGTCGCAGCATTAGTCGCGCAGCTTGCGGAACACCACCGACGTGTTGTGGCCGCCAAACCCGAAGGTGTTGCTCATGGCCACCGTCACGTCCCGCTTCTGGGCCTCGTTGAACGTGAAGTTCAGGCGGGCGTCCAGCTCGGGGTCGTCGGTGAAGTGGTTGATGGTTGGGGGCACGATGCCGTGCTGGATAGCCAGAATGCTGGCCAGCGCCTCAATCCCGCCCGCGCCGCCCAGCAAATGGCCGGTCATGCTTTTGGTCGAGCTGATGTTGAGGTTGTAGGCGTGCTCCCCGAACACTTTCTGAATAGCCTTGATTTCGGCCCCGTCGCCCAGCGGCGTGCTCGTGCCGTGAGTGTTGATGTAGTCCACCTCTTCTGGCGCGATGCCAGCATCCCGCAAAGCGTTCTGCATCACCAGCACCACGCCTTCGCCCGTGGGGTCGGGAGCGGTAATGTGGTAAGCATCCGACGACAAGCCGCCGCCGATGATTTCGGCGTAGATCTTGGCGCCGCGGGCCTTGGCGTGCTCGTATTCCTCGACCACCAAAGCGCCGCTGCCTTCGCCCAGCACGAACCCATCCCGGTCCTTGTCGTAGGGCCGCGAGCCGGTCAGCGGGTCATCGTTCCGCTCGCTCATGGCGCGCAGAGCGTTGAAGCCACCCACGCCCGCCTCGGTGATGGCCGCTTCCGAGCCGCCGGTCACGGCCACGTCGGCCATCCCCAGGCGGATGTAATTGTAAGCCGCCACGATGGCGTCGGACGCGGAGGCGCAGGCCGAAGTCGTCACGAAGTTGGGGCCCCGGAAGCCGTTCTTAATCGAGATGTTCCCCGACGAGCTGTCGGCAATCATCTTCGGAATGAAGAACGGGTTATAGCGCGGGGTACCGTCGCCCTTGGCGAAGTTGAAGCACTCCTCCTGGAAGGTTTTCAGGCCCCCAATGCCCGAGCCCCAGATAACCCCGACGCGGTCCTTGTTGACGCCTTCCAGGTTGGCATCCTTGATGGCTTCGTCGCTGGCAATGACGGCAAACTGCGTAAACAGGTCCATTTTCCGGCCTTCCCTGGGCGGGAAGTAGGCATCAGGATTGTAGTCTTTGACCTCGCAGGCAAAGCGCGTTTTGAACTTGCTGGCGTCGAAGCGGGTGATGGCGGCCGCACCGCTTACACCGCGCGACAGCCCGTCCCAAAATTCGGCGACGTTCTTGCCAAGCGGGGTAATGGCACCAAGGCCGGTCACAACAACTCTCCGAAGAGACATAGGCGAAAGTGGAGACTGAATAAAAAGCAAAACGGCCGGCGGCGAGCCGGCCGGTAAGCACTAAAACGGGGTAGAAAGAAGCAAAGCCTTATTTGGCGTGCTCTTCCAGGTAGCTCACGGCCTGACCAACGGTGGCAATGTTTTCTGCCTGGTCGTCGGGAATCGACACGTTGAACTCCTTTTCGAACTCCATGATCAGCTCGACGGTGTCCAGGGAATCAGCACCCAGGTCGTTCGTGAAGCTAGCCTCGGGGGTAACTTCAGACGCTTCAACACCAAGCTTATCAATGATAATGGCTTTTACTTTTTCTGCAATTTCAGACATTTCCGTGGGGGTTTAGAGAAAACTCGGCACAAATAACACTAACTTCCCTAACATTTTCAAACCGGCAGCCTGTAATCTTGGCAGTGTAAGATTATGGGGAAGGTGGTTTCTTTGGGCCCGTTGCGTGCGTAATTTTGTCCTTCCTTGTTTTTGGTAGTGCCTTATGAAAACGCTCACACTGGACGTAGACTACGATTGTGACTTCGACTTGTTCGGCATTGTGTCGTCGAGCCGGGAGCACAAGCTGGCCTGGACGCTCAACAGTTCGCTGCGCCTGCGCCTGGTAAAGCAGCAGGATTTGATCTACGATTTATTTTCCCAGGGGCGTTTGGTCATCAGCAATTACCTGCACGCCACCGAAAACAGCACCCTGCGCCTGCTGCGCAACCGCTCCGTGGACCCCTCCCCGCTCAAGAAACCCTTCCTGGCCCCCGACATCAAGGAGTACGACTACCTGATTCAGGTCAGCAACGGGGCCGGGCCGCTGGCCCCGGAGGAGCTGCTGGAGCAGCTGACCCGCCTGCCGGAGGTGCAGTACGCCTGCCAATTCGACCCGAATACGTTAAAATTCAAAGAAAATCTGCTCTTTTGAGCTCGCACAATTAGTGGCGGCTGGTTGAGCCGCACCGCAGGACCTTATTCCGCAGCCCTGGTTCCCGTCAGAATAGCCTTCTGTCCGGGTTTTCAGCTGGGTGGGATGAGGTCCTTCGCTTGCCCGCAACCGCCGCCGCTGTTTAACCCCGAACCATACGCATGGAACCAACTCCGCATTTTAATAAAGTCAAAATCGTGGCCACCGTGGGCCCCGCTTCCAACACCTACGACAAGCTGGGCATGCTCATCCGCGAAGGTGTGGACGTGTTTCGCCTCAACTTCTCCCACGGTTCCCACGAAGACCACCTGTCCGTTATCAACACGGTGCGCCGCCTCAACAAGGACATGCGCACCAACGTGGGTTTGCTGCAGGACTTGCAGGGCCCCAAAATCCGGCTGGGTGAAGTGGAAGGCGGCGCGGTGGAAATTAAGGCCGGCGACAAAATCAAGCTGGTGTGCGGCGAAAAGGAAATCACGACGGCTACGCGCCTGAGCACGATTTACCTGGGCCTGGCCCGCGACGTGAAGCCCGGCGACATGATTTTGATTGACGACGGCAAAATCGAGCTGCGCGTGCTGGCCACCGACCGCGACAAAGAGGTGGACGTGGAAGTAATCTACGGCGGTACCGTGAAGCCCCGAAAAGGCATTAACCTGCCGGATTCCGAGGTTTCGGCCCCGTCGATGACGGAGAAGGACATCGAGGACCTGAAGTTCGGCCTGGACAACGATGTGGACTGGATTGCGCTGTCGTTTGCCCGCCGCGCCGAGGACATTCGCTTTATCAAGAGCCTGATTGCCGAGAGCGGCAAAACGGCCCGCGTGATTGCCAAAATCGAGACGCCGGAAGGCCTGAAAAACCTCGACGAAATCATTGCCCTGACCGACGCCGTGATGGTCGCCCGCGGCGACCTGGGTGTGGAAGTGAAGATGGAAGAGGTGCCGATGGCCCAGAAGCTCATCGTGGAGAAGTGCAACAAAGCCGGCAAGCCGGTAATTGTCGCCACCCAGATGATGGAAAGCATGATTTCGGCCCCCCGCCCGACCCGGGCCGAAACCAGCGACGTGGCCAACGCCGTTATCGACGGCGCTGACGCCGTGATGCTGTCGGCCGAAACGGCCGTGGGTGCTTACCCGGCCGAGGTTATCCGCTCGATGGTAGCCACGATTCTGAGCGTGGAAACCCGCATGCCGAGCCTGTTTAACCGCTGGCACCCCATCACGCCCGAGTCGCCCTCGTTCATGGTCGACAGCGTGCTGTCGGCGGCCTGCCACCTGGCCAAAAACACCGGGGCCAAGGCCATTACCGGCATGACCCACCGCGGCTACACCGCTTTCCAGATTGCCAAGTACCGGCCCAAAGCCAACATTTTCATTTTCACCGACAACCGCTCCCTGCTCACCACGCTGAGCCTGATCTGGGGCGTGCGCGGCTTCTACTACGACCGGATGCTGAGCACCGACGGCACGGTGTCGGACATCAAGTACGTGCTGACCACGACCGGCAACCTGAACAAGGGTGACGTGTTCATCAATACTGCTTCGATGCCCATCAACGAGAAAGGCAAAACCAACATGGTGAAGGTCAGCGTGGCGTAGCTCCCGCTTTCTACTATTATCAGAAAAGCCCGTCTGAGCTATCAGACGGGCTTTTCTGTGCTTATAATATCCTTGCGACTCTAGTGTTGCAGCCGGATGTGGCGGGGCGCTTCGCCCGCCGCCTGGACCTCTACCACGTAGGAGCCACCGGCCAGATTCCGCAGGTTCAGCACGGTGCTGGTCTGGCCGGCCGCCAGCGGCTGCGTGCTGACCGCACGGCCCAGGCCGTCCAGTATCCGCACCGTAGCAACCGTCCGGCTGGCCTCGGGCAGCACGAGCACCACCGACTCCGCCGCCGGATTGGGGTACAGCTGCAGCGGAGCAACCTGCGCGGCCTGACTATTGGGCAGCAGCGTGCTGAACTCGTTGCGGCTACCGCAGGTCTGGGGGGCGCCATTTACCGTTCGGCGGGCATAGCTCAAGGAGTATTCGCCCTGGCCCGTTACTCCGGTTCCCAAAGACACTGTCTGTTCCCAGGCCAAGGCGTCGAGTCCGGAGTTGTAGTCCGCAGTGGCCCCGGACCGATACAGGCGGCGCTGGCTGAGCAAGGGCGTGCCGCAGGCAGACGCTGCCTGGCCCGTCACAACCGGGCTTCCCATTACCACTACGTTGGTTGCCCCGGCATAAGCCGGCCGGTAGGCATAGCTCAACAACTCCGCATCGGCAGGCACCAGTACCCCAGCGCCCTTAGCGGCCCATTGCCCGGTGCGTAGGGAGGCCGCCATACGCAGCATGGCTACCGGGGTCATCGTCGGAGCACCACCCGAGCAGCCCGGGGCGCTGCTGTAGCTCATGCGGCGCTGTTCCCGCATCGTGTACACGATACTATCGGCCGTTACCTGCCGGCTCATTACCTGGCGTAGTACCCAGCCCGTATAGCAGGGGAAAGGACCGAAAGAAAAGGCCTCCTGCTTGTAGCCCAGCTCGTCGCCGGGCTGCAGGTCCAGCAGCGCCAACGGGTTGTAATAGCTCTGCCCCGCCGGGGCCGGGCGGCGGGCCAGCGTCAGGATTTTAGGGTTTGGAACACCAAACAGCAAGTTGGCGGGAGCCGATACGAGTCCGTGGTTTTTACTGAGCACGACGGTGGCCCCAGTGCTTAGCCGGAAGGTTGCCACTGAGTCCGTTACCCCGTCGACGAGGCCGGCACCCTTGGCTAACAGCGTGGTCTGGACGCCATAATCGGTAAAGGCGCTCGACCAGTTGGCTCCGACCTTGGCAAAGGGCTTCAACACGAGCAGTCGGTCGAGAGAAAAGCCGTTGACAGAAGGCTCCGACCATTGCAGCACATACGTGCGCTCGGCTGGGTTGTAGCGCAGCACCTTGCCAAACTGGTTGTTCACCGACTTGCGCCACTGGTAGTTATTGCCGGCACGGCGCATTGTGCGGTTGAAATAATACACCGAATCCGCCCCCTGCAGCGCGGCCGAGTCCAGCCGCATGGTCAGGACCGAGTCGGGCGAAGCGCCGCGAAAGGCGTGTACGTCGCCGTTGGGCCGGAAGGGTCGCCAGTTCTGCGCCGGCGTGGTGTGCCAGCCTAAGGCTGCGCATAAGGTAAGCAGAGAGTAGATTTTTTTCATCGGTAATAGGTACGAGGTATATGATGGAGGAAATATACAATAACACCTTCGGATAACAATAGCACGTGAGCACACAGAAAAGGCCCTGCACTCGCGCGCAGGGCCTTCTTATGTAAGAGCAGAAAAGTCAGTGGTGCTTAGGCAGCCAGCGACTTCACGAACTTAGCCAGCTTCGATTTGTTGTTGGCGGCTTTGTTCTTGTGAATGATGTTCTTCTTGGCCAGACGATCCAGCATCGACGACACTTTCTTCAGCAGCTCTTGTGCTTCCGAAGCATCGGTGGTGGCGCGCAGCTTCTTAACAGCGGTGCGGGTCGATTTAGCCTGATAACGGTTCAACACGCGCTTCGCTTCGTTGGAACGGATACGCTTGAGGGCCGACTTATGATTTGCCATGGGTATGGTAAAATTGACGTTCTGCTCGAATTGGGTTCAATTGGGTTGGCAAAGGTAAGCCTTTGGTTTGAAATAACAAATACCTGCTTTCAATTTGCGTCCTGCCGGGCCGTTACCGCCGCCGCTAGCGGCCGTACTACCGCTTTTCGCGGCAGCCCCTCCGCCCCAAGTTCCGCGAAAATACGCTACTTGTACCACTTCCTGGCCCGGCTGTTCATGAAATACCTTACCCGCACTATCTGGCTGCTGTCCTTGGTCAGCTTGTTCACGGATCTGGCCAGTGAGATGCTGTACCCCATCATGCCGCTGTATCTGCAGAGCATCGGCTTTTCGGTGGCCCTCATCGGCTTGCTGGAGGGCGTGGCCGAAGCTACGGCGGGCCTGAGCAAAGGCTACTTCGGCCAGTGGTCTGACCGGCTGGGGCGGCGCCTGCCTTTCGTGCAGTGGGGCTATGGGCTGAGCGCCCTGTCGAAGCCGATGCTGGCCGTGCTGGCCGCCCCGTGGTGGGTGTTCCTGGCCCGCACCACCGACCGGCTGGGCAAGGGCCTGCGCACCGGAGCCCGCGACGCGCTGCTTTCCGAGGAAGCCAGCGCCGGCCGGCACGGCGCCGTGTTCGGGTTTCACCGCGCCCTCGATACGCTGGGGGCCGTGCTGGGGCCGGCCGTAGCTTTGCTCTGGCTCGCGCGGCGGCCGGGCCAGTATCCGACACTTTTCTTGCTGGCTTTCATTCCGGGCTTGCTGGCTATTCTGGCTACTTTCCTGGTGCGGGAAAAGCTGGCTCCCCCGTCCGGCAAACCCATCATTCCTTTCTGGGCCTCGTTTTCCTACTGGCGCCGGGCCCCGGCGGCTTACCGCCAGCTGGCGGGAGCCCTGCTCCTGTTTGCCCTGTTCAACAGCTCCGATACCCTGCTGCTGCTCCTGGCCCGGCAGCAAGGCCTGTCCGACACGGCCGTTATTGGGGTGTACATCTTCTACAACCTCGTGTATGCCGCCGCCGCCTTTCCCGCCGGGCTGCTATCCGACCGAATCGGGCCCCGGCGCGTGCTGGTCGTGGGCCTGCTGCTTTTCGCGGCCGTGTATGCCGGGGCGACCCAGGCGCATGCCTGGCCGCTGTTTGCCGCTTTGTTCGGGGTCTACGGCCTCTACGCCGCGGCTACCGAAGGCGTCAGCAAGGCCTGGCTCAGTCAGCTGTGCGCGCCCACCGACAAGGGAGCTGCCCTGGGCACCTTCGCGGGGCTGGGCAGCCTGGCGGCGCTGGTGGCCAGCCTCGGCACCGGGCTCCTGTGGCAGACGCTGGGCCCCCACGTGGCTTTCGGGCTTTCGGCGGCCGTAGCGGCAGCCGTGGCCCTGTTTCTGGCCACCACGTCCTTCGCTGCTTCCAACGAATAGCCCTACCTCGGGGCCTGAGGTGGAACTGACGGACGCGGCCGGCCGCTCAGGAGCAATACTCGGCTACCCGGCTCTGGTCAGGTAAGTCGTGGGGCTTGCGTGCAACTTTCGGTTTTGCCTGATGGTTTTTACCTTACATACCAAGCGGACTTTCTGCCAGATTGGTATGCATGCCTACCATTATTCTCCTTATCTTTCTGTAGCAGGCCGCGCCTTTTTTCGTGTTTCGCCGCTTACCGTTGTTCGCCATGCCTCTCGTTTCGCACTCCCGCTATCAGCCGCCGTTTTATATGTTCAACGGGCACATTCAAACTATTGTGCCCAGCCTGTGGCGCTCGGTGCCTGACGTGGCCTACCAGCGCGAGCGGGTGGAAACGCCCGACGGCGACTTTCTGGACCTTGATTGGTCGCGCCAGACGGACAAGGCTTCCGATACGCTGGGTATCGTGTCGCACGGGCTGGAGGGCGACGCGGGCCGGCCCTACGTGCGCGGCATGGTGCGGGCCCTGAAGCGGGCCGGCCTCGACGCCCTGGCCTGGAATTACCGCAGCTGCAGCGGCGAGATGAACCGCCTGGTGCGCTCCTACCACCTCGGCGACACCGACGACCTGGACTTCGTGGTGCGCCACGCCCTGGCCACTGGCCGCTACCGGCGCGTGTTCCTGACCGGCTTCAGCGCCGGGGGCAACGTGACGCTGAAATACCTGGGCGAAAACCCGGCGCGCCTGCCCAAGGAAGTGGCCCGCGCCGCCGTATTCTCGGTGCCGACGGATTTGAAATCCAGCTCCTACCAGATTTCCAAGCCCGAAAACCGCATCTACCTGGCGCGCTTTCTGAAGTCGCTCAGGGCCAAGATGCGGCAGAAAGCCGAGCTGCTGCCCGGCCAGATCGACATTACCGACCTGGAGCTGCTGCTCAACTTCCCGCAGTTCGACGACCGGTTCACGGCGCCCATGCACGGCTTCAAATCGGCCGATGACTACTACGAGCAGTCCAGCTCGGGGAAGTACCTGGCCAACATTACGATTCCGACATTGCTGGTTAATGCGGAGAATGACCCGTTTCTGGCTCCCTCCTGCTTTCCGCGCGGCATTGCCGCCGCCTCGGAGTTTGTCTTCCTGGAAACGCCGCCCGAAGGCGGCCACGTGGGCTTCGCCGAAGGCACTCCCGACGGCGAATACTACTCCGAGCGCCGCGCCGTCGAGTTTCTAACGGCGAAAGTACCTGGTTAATGTGCTCAGGTGCTCATGCGGAAATGTGCTAAGCATGTGGCGAGGCGAGGCGTAGCTGGAGCCATCTATTCGCTGAAACGTGCTGAGTATCCTGAAGTGAAAAGCCCTTTCCAGAACGTTCTGGAAAGGGCTTTCTGGTAAAAGGTCAGGTCGTACTGCGCAGCGGACGAATTGACGCCGCTTGAGGCGCGGAATGGCTTACGCTTCGCAAGGATACATTCCCCATATTCCCCACATTGAGAATTAGCACATCAGCACATTCAACCACATTTGCACATTATCCAGCCGTGGGGACGAATACGACTTTTTTGGTTTCGAAGAACTCTTCCGTGAAATAGTCGCTGAGGTTGAAGACGTGCGCCACCAGGCCCGACTCGTCGATTTCCTCGGTCAGGTCGCCGCCTTTGAGGTAGTAGAGGCCGGTAGTGGCGTCGCCCTGGGGCTTGTAGCGGTGGGCAATCCAGGGGTGGAAAGTGGCCAGGCGGGCCACGGCGCGGCTGACTACGTAGTCGAACTTACTGCGCACCTGCTCGGCGCGGGTTTGCTCGGCGGTGAGGTTGTGCAGGCCCAGGGCGTGGGCCATTTCCTGCACCGCCCGGATTTTCTTGCCGATGCTGTCGACGAGGTGAAATTTCACTTCGGGAAACAGAATGGCCAGCGGCAGACCGGGCAGGCCACCGCCCGTGCCCACGTCCAGCACCGAGGAACCGGCCGGAAACTGCACCACTTTGGCAATGCCCAGGGAGTGCAGAAAGTGGCGCTCGGCCAGGTTGTCCACGTCGGTGCGGGCCACGAGGTTGAGGCGCTCATTCCAGCTGCGAAACTCGGTTTCGAGCTGGGCGAAGTGCCGCTTTTGTTGGTCGGTGAGGTCGGGGAAGTAGTGGGCCAGAATATCCATTGGGGCAAAGATAGTAATGCGCGGGGGTAGCGGGTAAAATTACCCCTGTCATCCTGAGCTTGCGAAGGACCTTGCTCTCCTACCCCAGAAAAGGTTTTACCAGGGTGGTAAAGCCCTGCATTACCATAGCGGGAAAGGGCTTTTCACGTTGAATCAAGCCTGTCACTGAGGCGAGGAAGGTCCTTCATTCCGCTGCGCTGCACTCAGGATGACAGGCGGGAAATAAAAAAGCCCCGCCGTACGTACGGCGGGGCTTTTGCTCATCCTTAGATGATGTGCTTCTTGTTTTTCACCATGTCATAGAGCAGCTCCCGGGCGCGGTGCAGCTGGGCTTTCACGGTGCCGAGCGGGGCTTTCAGCTCGGTGGCAATTTCCTCGTAGCTCAGCTCATCGAAGTAGCGCAGCGTGACCAGGCGCTGGTACTTATCGGGCAGCCGCGACACGACGTGCTGCATGATTTCGATCTTCTGGTTTTTGATGGCCGTCTCCTGCGGGTTCAGGTTCTGGTCGCGGAAGTCGATGGTGATTTCGTCGCCGTTGTCAATCTTGATGGCCGAGTCAATCGACATCGTCTTGATTTTATTCTTGCGAATAAAGTCGATGCAGTTGTTGGTGGCAATGCGGAACAGCCAGGTACTGAAGGCGTATTCCGGGTTGAATTTGTGCAGGTTACGGAAGGCCTTGGCAAACGCCTCAATGGTCAGGTCCTCGGCGTCGTCGGGGTTGCGCACCATTTTGAGCACCACGTGGTAGACCGGCTTCTTGTAAATCTGCATCAGCTCGGCGTAGGCTTTTTCGTCGGACTGCTCGACGGCAGCGCGAATCAGCTTGAAGTCGTGCTTGGCTTTGGCAGAAAACTGCTTTTGAATTTCCTGATTGTTTACTTCCATCGGAGGTTACGGTAGAGGAACAGTGAAATTCCCAGAGCTAGATAGTAAAAAAAATAAACAGCGTCGAGCACGGGCAACAACACCGTGGGCAGCCGGTCATCGAGGCGTTGGCCGAGCTTGGTATAGGCAGCACAAATCACCGAAGTACGAACACCCCACAAGACGGTCAAAGGTACCCAATCGGGGCGGGAAAACAGCAGTACCAACGTCGTGAAATAAAAAAGCAGATTAGTGCCAATAAAGTTTCCGATTCGGATTCTATCGGCCAGACGGTAGCGCCGGCCGGCCGACAAGTGCCGACGTTTCTGGCGCCACCAGGCCGACCAGGTTTCCGCCGGCAGGCTCAGGGTATGCGCCGCGGGCTCGGCTTCCACCGTCACGCGCTGCCCGTGGCGCACGGCATCCTGCACCAGTAGGTCGTCGTCGCCGCCGAGGCTGCGGATGTGGGAAGCAAAGCCTTTGGTTGCACGGAAGCATTGCTGCGTATAAGCCAGATTCCGGCCCACGCCCATGTAGGGCTTGCCCCGCCACGCGAAGGACAAATACTGTGCTCCGGTGAGCAGGGTTTCAAATCGGATGAGTTTATTTAAGAATCCGGGCGCCGCGGCGTAGGCCGAATAGCCCAGAATGACGTCGGCCGGCCGGCTGAAGCCGCGCTGCATCAGCCGAACCCACTGATTAGTAGCCGGAATACAATCGGCATCGGTAAAGAGCAGGTGCGCGTGGCGGGCCACTTTTATTCCCAGGGTCAGCGCGTATTTTTTGGGCGACAGGCCTTCGGGCGTCTTATCAACGGACACGAGGCGCACGTTGGGGTAGTACTGGGTGAGCTGCTGCACGTACAGGTAGGTGTCGTCGCCCGAGCGGTCATCGATGAGAATAATCTCGAAACCGGCGGGATAATCCTGCTGCAACAGCAAGGGCAAGAGGCGACGCAGGTTTTCCAGCTCGTTGTGGGCGCACACCAGGATGGAAACCGGCTCGGCATCGACTGCGTCGCCCGCGGGCGGGGCCGTTTCGGGGCGCAGCGCGAAGGGCAGAAAGTAGTAGGCCGCGTAGCCCAGCTGCACCAGCACCGAGGCCAGCAGCAGCCAGATGGCGGGAGAAAAAGAAACGGACAACGCGCAGGAATTGGGTAAGTGGGCAAAAGTAGGTATTCAACACGAGGGAACCGTGGTAAGGGTTTACCTTTGCAGCTCCTTCCGTTTTTCACGCAGTGTTTCGCAGTGGTAAACCGCAGGGTCTCGCAGTGGTCCGTTGAACGACACTGCGAGACCCTACGCCTTCCACCGGCGAGCCACTGCGTGAAACTGACCTGCCAGCATGACCTTCGATTTAGTAGCCCACGATCCGCAATCCAAAGCCCGCGCCGGGGTGGTGCACACGGCCCACGGCGCCATCCAGACGCCTATTTTCATGCCCGTGGGCACGGCCGGCACCGTGAAAGCCGTGCAGCAGCGCGACCTGAACGACGACATCAAGGCCCAGATTATTCTCGGCAACACCTACCACTTGTATTTGCGCCCGGGCCTCGACGTGCTGCGCGCGGCCGGCGGCCTGCACAAGTTCAACGGCTGGGACCGGCCCATTCTCACCGACTCGGGCGGCTACCAGGTGTATTCGCTCAGCGGCACGCGCAAAATCAAGGAGGAAGGCGTCAAGTTCCGCTCCCACATCGACGGCTCGCAGCACTTGTTTTCGCCCGAGGGCGTGATGGACATTCAGCGCACCATCGGGGCCGACATTATGATGGCCTTCGACGAGTGCACGCCCTGGCCCTGCGAGTACGACTACGCCGCCCGCTCCCTGGACATGACCCACCGCTGGCTGAAGCGCTGCATCGAGCGGTTCGACAGTACCGAGGGCCACTACGGCTACGAGCAGACGCTGTTCCCGATTGTGCAGGGCTCCACGTTCAAGGATCTGCGGGTGAAATCGGCCGAGTTTATTGCCGAGCAGGGCCGGGAGGGCAACGCCATCGGCGGCCTGAGCGTGGGCGAACCGGCCGAGCAGATGTACGAAATGACCGAGCTGGTCTGCGACATTCTGCCCCAGGACAAGCCCCGCTACCTGATGGGCGTGGGCACCCCGGCCAACATCCTGGAAAACATAGCGCTGGGCGTGGATATGTTCGACTGCGTGATGCCGACCCGCAACGCCCGCAACGGCATGCTGTTTACCACCCAGGGCATCATGAACATCACCAACAAGAAGTGGCAGCTGGACTTCGAGCCCATCGACCGGGAATTAGGCGGCTACGTGAGTACGTTTTACTCCCGCTCCTACGTTCGGCACTTGTTCCAGAGCCAGGAAATGCTGGGCCCCCAGATTGCCTCGATTCACAACCTGTCGTTCTACCTCTGGCTGGTGCAGCAGGCCCGGGAGCAAATCGTGGCCGGCACCTTCCGCGAGTGGAAAGACAAGATGGTGAAGCAGGTGATGACGCGGCTGTAATTTCTTAGTTGTTAGTTGTTGGTTGTCAGTTGTTAGTTCGTGCTGATGTCTGCTCCTAACAACTGACAACTAACAACTGACAACTAACAACTAACCTTCCCCCGTGAAGCTCCTCGATAAATACATTCTGCTGAAATTCCTCACCGCGTTTTTCTTCGTGGTGGTGGTGCTCGTGACGGTTATCTGCGTGATTGACTTCACGGAGAAAAACGACGACTTCATTCAGCACAACCTGTCGGCGGGCAAGATTATTTCGGAGTATTACCTGAACCTGTTTCCCTACTACGCCAACCTGCTCTCCCCGATTACGGTGTTTATTGCCGTGGTGTTTGTGACGGCCCGGCTGGCGGCCCGCACCGAAATTGTGGCTATTCTGGCCAGCGGGGTGAGCTTCCCAAGGCTGCTGGTACCCTACTGGATGGGGGCCTTCGTTATTGGCGTCATCACCTTCGGCCTCATTGGCTGGGGCATTCCGATGGCCAACAAAACGCGGGTGGCTTTCGAGAAAAAGTACATCAAAAACCCCTACCGCTACGACGCGCGCAACATCCATATCAAGATCGGGCCCAAGGCCTACGTGTATATGGAAAGCTACGACAACGTGAACAACGTGGGCTACCGCTTCGCGCTGGAAACCATCGACGGCACCACCCTGAAGCGCCGCATGACGGCCGACGCCATTACCTGGGACTCGACGCGCCGGGCCTGGAAGCTGACGCCGCAGCTGGTGCGCACCTTCAACGGGCAGCAGGAAAAGCTGCTCACCCTGCCCGCCCGCGACACCACGCTGAACCTTTACCCCAAGGATTTTGCCAGCACCTGGCGCCTGTCCGAAACCCTGACCCTGCCCGAGCTCAACGCCTACATCCAGCAGAAAATTGACCGGGGCGCCGACGACACGCAGGTGTACCTGAGCGAGAAATACGAGCGGTTTGCCTATCCCTACGCCATCTTTATTCTGACCACCATCGGCGTAATCCTGAGCGCGCGCAAGTCCCGGGCCGGGGTGGGCGGGCAGATTGCGCTGGGCTTCGTGCTGGCCTTCGTCTTCCTGATTTTCGTGATTCTGAGCCGTAACCTGGCCCAGGTCGGCGACATGCCGCCCATGCTGGCCGCCTGGGTGCCCAGCATCATCTTCACCGTCATCGGGGCCGCGCTCTATCGTTTCGTCCCACAATAGCGGTGACTGAGTGAGATGGTGAAATGGTGAGTTTGATGTTCAATCTGCGCGAAGCCACGCCAGCAGAACAACAACTCACCATTTCACCATTTCACCATCTCACCATTTCACCCTATGCTCAAAGACTACCTGCGTCTGCACTTTATTGTCCTGCTGTGGGGCTTCACGGCCATCCTGGGCAAGCTGATTTCGGTGCCGCCGGTGGAGCTGGTATTCTGGCGCACGCTGCTGGCCTCGGCCGGACTGGGCTTGCTGCTCGTGTTGCGCAAGCAGAACTGGCGCCTGCCCCTGGGCCAGGCTCTGCGGCTGCTGGCCGTGGGCGCGCTGGTGGCGGTGCACTGGATTACCTTTTTCCTGGCCGCCCGCCTCTCGTCGGTGAGCGTGTGCCTGGCGGGCCTGGCCACGCTGGCTCTGTGGACGTCGTTGCTGGAGCCCCTGCTGCTGTGGCGGCGCGTGCGGGCCTACGAAGTGGGCCTGGGCTTGCTCACGATGGTGGGCCTGTACCTGGTGTCGCAGGCCGAGTTTGACCAGCTGCTGGGCTTGAGCGTGGCCATTGTGTCGGCGGGGCTGTCGGCGCTGTTCAGCGTGCTGAACGTGAAGCTCGTCAAGCACCATTCGCCCTTGAAGCTGACCTTCTACGAAATGGCCGGGGCCTGCCTGAGCGTGGCGCTTTTCTTCCCGGTGTACGCGCGTTACTACACCAACGGCGCGGGCCTGCAGCTGGCCCTCAAGCCCCTCGACTGGCTCTGGCTGCTGCTGCTGGCCGGCGTGTGCACGGTGTACGCCTTTTCCGCGTCGGTGGAGCTGATGAAGCGGCTTTCCGCCTTCGTCATCAACCTGACCGTGAACCTGGAGCCCGTGTACGGCATCATCTTGGCCGTGCTGATCTTCGGGGCCCAGGAAAAGATGTCGACCGGCTTCTACCTGGGCACCCTGGTTATTCTCTTCAGCGTGCTGATTCACCCCGTGCTCGACCAGTGGAACCAGCGCCGGGCCCGCCGCCAGCCCGAGCCCGAGCCGGAAGAAGTGGTGGCAACGAACCCGTAACCTTACAAGCCTTCTGCTGACGCATGGCCGATGGGCACCATTTCGCTGCCCTGCTGGCTGGCCAGCTCCTTTACCGGCACGATAAGCTCCTGCAGCCAGGTGGGCCGGGCCGGCGGCTGGCGCGTGAGGCGGGCGCGCCACTCCTCGTCGGTCAGGCGCTGGGGGCTGATAAACTCGTAGTAGCTGAAGGCCGCGCCCCGGGCCAGCACGGGTGCGCCCTCAATATCCACCACCACGTAAATGGCATCGGCGGCTCCTACGGCTTCTTCCAGCACCGTGCCGTTGAAGCTGTACACGTCGGCGGCCAGCCCGAGGTGCCGCTCCCGGTCGGGCAGCTGCTGGGTTTTCAGGATGTTGAAAGTCAGGCCCTCCACTTCGCCGCCAATCCAGGTCAGCTTGGCCATTTCCTCCGGGGTCAGCCGCTGATGCTTCACTTCCTTGCGAGCAATATCGCGCAGGCGGGTTATCAGCTCGCGCAGATCCTGGTTGAGGCCGCGCAGGTGGGCCGTGTTGGCGTTCAGGCGGGTCAGGCTGCGGTCTTGCTGGGCCAGCAGCGCCAGGGCGGCGTCCCAGAACGGCAGGTTCGGCTCCACGTAGCTCAGGTGGCGCGGCGGCGGCGGCCCCCCATCGGGTCCGCCGGCCTCGGCGCCCATCGGCTGCTCGGTGTAGAGCAGCAAGTCGTGCTTGAGCTCGGTCCAGCCCGCCAGGGCCGTGCTCAGGTTGCGCTTCTGCCAGGCCGGGGTGCGGGCAAACAGCGGCAGCTGCTCTACCGGGCCCGGCGCATTCAGGGCCAGCAGCGTCTGCATGGTCTTGGTGTACAGGTTCTGATTCCAGCCTTGGAAGCCGGCAAACTGTTGCTGCAACGCCCGCAGCGTGTCGGGGTAGGCGGGCCAGCGCCGGGCTTCCTGGTAGTGCCGCAGCAGAATATCCTGGGCCGTGCGGTTGCCGAACGTGGCAAATACGTCGAGCCCCTTGGGGAATGGCCGGGCCGGCTCCTGCCCCGGCTTGGGCCGCAGCACGTTGGTCAGGCGCGACAGAACTTCCCCGTCGAAGGTGTAGCGCCCCGCAGTAAACAGCAGCGTCGGCCGCTCCAGGGCCGTGCTGGCCTTGGCCGTAGCGCCTTTGGCCCGGATCCGGTCGGTGCCCGAGGCTACCAGCGCCCGCCGGATAGCGGCCAGCGTGGTAGGCGCAGCCAGCTGGTCGAGCGACTGATCAGCGTAGCGGGTGCGTAGCAGGCGCAGCAGTTGGGTCAGGGAGCGGTTGTCTTCGTCGCCAACCAGCACGTCCAGCACCTGCGTTAGTTTGTCGAAGTCGCGCCGTCCGGCCGGACTGGCCGCCAGGGCTTGGGCCAGCGCCACGGCCCGCAGCACGCCGGCCTCCGAATCGAGAAATACCGGGGCCGTGTTCAGCCACTTCACCGCCCGGAAATAGCGGCGGGTGGTATCGGTGCGCGTGTACATGCCGCGCGGCTTGCAGGCCGTGTAGTCGAACAGCGAATCCTGAAGCAGCACCGAGCCGCGGCCATCAGCGGCCGTGCAGCGGGCTACTTCCTGGGCCACCAGGGCGGCATAATCCCCGCCGGTCGGAGTGACGACACCCGTCAGCAGCTGCCTTCCCACGGCGTAATACGCAGCGGCCCACTCGGCCGCGTCGCGGGCCTGGGGCTGCTGGCTGTTTTGGGCCAGCTTTCCAGCCTGGGCCGCTCCCTGACTCAGCATGGTGCTCACCACCGGCACCAGGCGCTGCTCTTCCACGTCGCTCAGAATCCCGTTCAGGTACTTGTGCAGCAGCTGCAGAATCAGGTCGGTGGTAATAAAGTTGGGGGTGAAATCGTACTGGTTTTGGTCGTAGAGGTAGAATAGCTGCTCTTCGCGGGTGGGCACCAGCACGAAGTTGTGTTGGTTGAGCACGGTGCGCATGGCCGGCGTCACGCGCAGCTCGCGCTGGTTGGTGACGAAGTCGAAGCCCAGCATGGGGTAGCCGCCGGGCCTGGTGATGCTGGTTTTGAGCAACTCGGTTTCCCGGGCGTGCACGCGCTGCACGAAGGCCAGCTCCTGCCGGGTCAGGGGCACGGGCAGCACCGTGTCGGCGGGTTGCAGCACCTGGCCCGTACTGTCGGTAATGTCTTCGGCCCATACCGGCCGGTACCATTTCTGCTTGTCGAAGTAGCTGCGGGCCGCCGCGTTCAGAAAGCAGTAGCCGTTGCGGGCGTACACCGTGTTGCGCAGCAGCAGCAGCTCCAGATACGACTTACCCGTCAGGCTCTGGGCGTAGTCGAAAGCCGGCAGCGGAACTACAGGCAACGCGTCCCGGCTGGTTTCCTCGTTTTCCGCCCCGTAATAGTCCTGAATGTAGTGCCGGGCGTAGTAGCTTTTCAGCAGCTGCTTGTCTTCAGCCGGCACGACGTGGACCCGTTCCCCGAAGCCGTTATCGTGAACCCTGGCCGAAAGCTGCGGGCCCGGCGCGGCGGTGGCGGCCGGCGCGGCAACATCGGCGGTGGGCTTGGCGCTGGGCCGCAGCCAGAAATACAACGCGCCGCCGACCAGCACCAGCACGGCCGCCACTACAGCTATTGCAGCATTACGATTCATAAGTAATCAGGCTATTCGTATCGGACGAAGTGTAGATAGGCCGCATCGAGGGAGCGGCTTTGAAAAGTAAAATTTTCCAAGGCAAGTCCAAACCCCTGCCAATAATAGCGCCCGATGCCGTAGCGGCCGTCAGGGGTCTGTTCGAGCGTGTACACGGCGGTGCGCCCCGCTACCGGCCGCGCCGCCCGAAAATACAGCAGCCGGTAAGCCACCCGGGAACCCAGCCAGCGGGGCCGCCAGCGGCCTTGCTCCCACCGGTAGACGAACAGCCGGCGGCGCGTGGCACTATCGAAGCGCGTGGCCTTTTCCGGCCCCACCAGCAAATCCGGCTGCCCGTCGTTGTCCACGTCGGCCTGCGCGAATTGATACATCGGAAAGCCCAGATCCAGAATCGTGGCGCCCGAATCGGTGGTGGTGCGCACCTGGTACTGCCGCGCGGCCGGGCGGTAGCGCAGGCCCACGGCGGCTCGGCCCGTGGGCAGCGGCACCGTGAGCTGGCGCGCGAAATAACCCGCTTCGGTAGCGGTGGGAACTGACCTGGCTAACGGCCGCAGCTGCCAGCCGCGGCCCGTGGGGTCGGCTACCAGCTGCAGCGCGGGGTGGGCACCGCGCAAGCGGGCCGCAATGGTGGCCGCCACGGCGGCCGGCGCGGGCCGGGGCAAAGCTCCGCGCAGGTGCAGCGGCCGGACCCAGGTGGCCACGACCTGCCCGGCCTTCAGGTCGAAATCCGCTTGCAGGGCCAGATCACCGCCCCGCCCCCGCTGGTCAAACAGGAAATTACCTAGGCTGTAGAGAATGGGGCGGCCCCGGTAGAACTCCGCCGACTGCACCACATGCGGGTGGGCCCCCACCACGGCCGCCGCCCCGCAGTCGATGAGGGTGCGGGCCTGCCGCCGCTGCCCGGGGCTGGGCTCGGCCGCGTATTCGGTGCCCCAGTGCAGGTACACGATGACGGCCCGCCCCGGAAACAGGGTTTTGTAGGCCGCCACCCGCTCACACAGGGCCGCGAAGTCGCGGCCGCACAGGCACCCTTCCCCGGGCACGGGTTGGCGCAGGGCTGAGTAGGCAAAAACCACCGCGCTGCTGTCGGCGCCCAGCACCTGGGGCTGGCACCCGGCCCCGGAATCAGCGGCGAAGCCTATACCGCCCAGGCCCGCCGCCCGCACGGCCCGGGCCGTAGCGCGCAAGCCGGCCGCGTGCTGGTCGAGCGAGTGGTTGTTGGCCAACGACAGGTGCGTGAAGCCCAGCCGCCGCAGCCACCGCGCATGCTCCGGGCGGCCCCGAAACACAATGGGCTTAACCACCGGCCGCGCAGTGTCGGTAAGCGGGCACTCCAGATTGCCGACCACGTAGCGGCTGGAAGCCCACAAAGCCCGGGTGGTGCGGCGCAGGGCCGCGCTGTCGCGCCCGAAAGCCGCCGGCACGCCCCGGGCCAGCAGCACGTCGCCGACCACGCTGACGCGCAACGGCGGGGGTGGCGTTTCGGCGCAGCCGGCCAGCCCCAGCAGGCTGGTCAGAATCCACAGCAGCGGCCACACCTGGCCCAGCCAGCCGCCAGATGGCGCGTAGCGGGCACGCATCAGCGCCGGCCCCGTTTCCGGCCCGACCCAAACTGCCCCAGTAGCTTACAGCTGCCCATCCCACACCTGATACTCGGCGGGAAAAGCCAGGTGCGGGGGCTGGGCCAGCCCGGGAAACAGCCCGTACACGGCGGAGCCTGAGCCCGACAGGCTGGCGTAGGTGGCACCGGCCGCGTACAGCGCCTCTTTCACTTCAGCCAGCACGGGGTAATGGGGCGTCAGCGCATCTTCGAAGTCGTTGCTGACGGTTTCGCGCCAGGTTTCCGGGGGCTGAGCCAGGCTGCGGCGCAAGTCATGCCGGGGCGCGCGCGGGACGACGCGCGCGTACGCCTCGGCCGTGCTGATGTGCAGCCCGGGGTACACCACCTTGCAGGCCACGCCGGTCAGGCTCAGCGCTATGGGCTCGAACACATCCCCTTTCTCGTGGGCAAATACGGGCTTGTTCTCGATGAAAAACGCGCAGTCGGAGCCCAGGCGGCGGGCGTACTGCTGCAGCTGCGCGGTGTTCAGCTGCAAGTTCAACAGCTCACTCAGGGCCCGTAGCGCAAAGGCCGCGTCGCCGGAGCCCCCGCCCAGGCCCGCCCCGATGGGCACGACTTTGTGCAGGTGCATCTGCACGGGCGGCAGGCCAAAATCGGCTTTCAGCAGCTCGTAGGCGCGCCAGCACAGGTTGGTGGCCAGCTCACCGGGAATCGGGATGCCCGAGAGCGTCAGTTGGTTTTCGGCCGCGGGCAGCACTTCCAGCGCGTCGCACCAGGGCAGGGGCACAAACACCGATTCAAGGTTGCGGAAGCCGTCGGGCCGCTGCCCGGTGATATAGAGCCCCAGGTTGAGTTTGGCGTTCGGAAAAACAAGCATAGCGGATGTGGGCAAGCAGGAAGCGCGGAAGAAGACAAAGTCGGCGGGCGGGTTTCTTCCACCAAAAACGGAGGTTGAACGCGCCAGCGGCCCGATACAGCGCAAGCTACGGCCGGCGCGGCACAAAAAGCATATTTTTGCCTGCTGTCAGCGCCCCAACCGGCTGACTTTCGCGTATGGCTGTGTCTTCGTCCACGTCCTGGTACCCGACCTGGGGCAAGCGCCTGCTTGACCTGAGCCTGGCCGTGCCGGTAGCCGTGCTCACGCTGCCCGCGCTGCTGCTGGCGGCCGGGGTGCTGGCTTTCCAGAACCGGGGAGCGGTGCTGTTCCGGCAGCTGCGGCCCGGGCAGCACGGCGCGCTGTTCACGCTCTACAAGCTCCAGACCATGACCAACGCCCGCGACGCCCAGGGCCGGCTGCTGCCCGATGCCGCGCGGCTCACCCGCCTGGGCCGCTGGCTGCGCGCCTCCTCCCTCGACGAGCTGCCCCAGCTCTGGAACGTGCTGCGCGGCGAGCTGAGCCTGGTTGGCCCCCGCCCCTTATTGCCCCAGTACCTGCCGCTGTACTCGCCCCGGCAGGCCCGGCGCCACGCCGTGAAACCCGGCATTACGGGCTGGGCCCAGGTAAACGGGCGCAATGCCATTTCCTGGGAACAAAAATTCGAATACGACGTCTGGTACGTCGACCACGTATCCTTGCTGCTGGACCTGCGCATTCTGCTGCTTACCGGCTTTCGGGTGCTGGGCGCGCGGGGCATTTCGGCCCCGGGCCAGGCCACTACCGAAGCCTTTACCGGCTCGGCGCCCTCTTCTCCCCCTCCTGTTGCATGATGACGTATTCCAGTGATTCTGCCGGCTCATCGGCCGCCGCCGAACCGGCCCCGGCCCTGCCGAAGCTCGTCATTTTCGGAGCCGGAGGCCTGGGCCGCGAGGTGCTGGTGCTGGTACACCAGATCAATGCCGTGCGGCCCACCTGGCAGCTGACGGGTTTTTTTGATGACCAAGCCCCGGGCACACCGACCATTCACGGCGTGCCCTACCTGGGCGGTAGCGCCGAGCTGAACTCGGTTGCCGAGCCGCTGCAGGTGGTTGTTGCCGTGGGCAACGGCCGCAGCCGGGCCGCCATCGTGCGGCGTCTCACTTCGCCCCGGCTGCGCTTTGCCACCGTGGTCCACCCGGGCGTTGCCTGTCAGCCCTACCAGCACCTACAGCTGGGCGAAGGCTGCATCATTGGGCAGGGCTGCATCCTCACCACCGACATCCGCCTGGGCCGCCACGTGCTGCTCAACCTGGGCTGCACCATCGGCCACGACGCCGTATTGGACGATTTCTGCTCCCTGATGCCCCATGCCAACGTGGGCGGCGAGGCCCACCTGGAAACCGGCGTGTACTTGGGCACCAATGCCACCGTTATCAACCAAGTCCGCATCGGGGCCCGCACCATCGTGGGGGCCGGCGCCGTGGCCGTGCGCGACCTGCCCGCTGACTGCACCGCCGTGGGCGTACCCGCTACCGTTATCAAAACCCATGCTTAGCCAGGATTACGACCGTATTTTTCTTTCTCCTCCCCACCTGGGCCGGCACGAGCTCAACTACGTCCACAAGGCCATTGAGGACAACTGGGTGGCCCCGGCCGGCCCCAACCTCACCGGGTTCGAGCAGGATATCTGCCACTACACCGGGGCAGCCCATTGCGTGGCGCTGGCCTCGGGCACGGCCGCCATTCACCTGGGCCTAGTGCTGCTCGGCGTCGGGCCCGGCGACGAGGTGTTGTGCCCTTCGTTTACGTTCGTCGCCACCGCCAACCCGATTCTGTACCTGGGCGCCACGCCGGTATTTGTCGACAGTGAGCCCACCACCTGGAACATGTGCCCGGACCGGCTGCGCGAGGCTATTGAAGACCGGATCCGCCAGGGCAAAAAGCCCAAGGCGCTTATCCTGGTACACCTCTACGGCATGCCCGCCCAGCTCGACCAGCTGCTGGCCATTGCCGAGCTGTACGCCATTCCCGTGCTGGAAGACGCGGCCGAAGCCCTGGGCTCCCGCTACGACGGGCGCCGCCTCGGTACGTTCGGGGCCGTCGGCGTCTTTTCCTTTAACGGCAACAAGATTATTACCACCAGCGGCGGCGGCGCCCTAGTCACTGACAACCAGGAATGGGCCGAAAAAACCCGATTTCTGGCCACTCAGGCCAAAGACCCGGCCCCGTATTACCAGCACTCGGCGGTGGGCTACAACTACCGGCTCAGCAATATCCTGGCGGGCATTGGCCGGGGCCAGATGGAGCTTATCGACAGCCGGGTGAAAAGCCGGCGGGAAACGTACGCGTGGTACCAGAAGAATCTGCGCGACGTGCCGGCCCTGCAGTTTGGCCCGACGGAACCCGCGCTGGGCAGCTCCAACCGCTGGCTCACCACCGTCACCCTCGACCCGCACTACACGACCGTCACGCCCGAGCAGGTGCGCCAGCACCTGGAAACTCATAATATCGAGTCCCGGCCGCTGTGGAAGCCCCTGCACCAGCAGCCACTTTTTGCGCAGGCACCGATGTACGGTGGCAGTGTTTGCGCCGATTTATTTACCAGGGGCTTGTGCCTACCCTCCGGCTCCGCCATGACGGAAACCGACTTGCACCGGGTAGCGGGGGCGCTGCGCGAAATTCTACTGCCCTAAACCGGCCACGGATTTAGCACATAGCCTTTCCAGAGGGTACATAAAGTTCCTGGAGCAGTATAACCCGTACAAAAGCTGGTCCAGGTAGTACAAAGGTTTAAGCGGTAGTACATATTCTGTTGTACCCGCACTGCACTTAGACTCCTCTTTGCCAAGTTGCGCAAGCCAATGCACACACCGCTGCCGGGGCCTTACGCAGCCATCCGGCTAAGCGCCTCCCGTTTTCCCAGGTTTTCGGAATGCGGCACGGAGCTCCGAAATACTTTGCGCAGGGTTAGGTGAGTAGGCAGGTAAAACACGGCCAGCAACGCCGTCATCCAGCCCATTAGGTATACCGGAGCCGGCAGCCAGGTTTGAGCCTGGGCATCGTCGAAGCCGAACACGTAGTTGACGTTCACCGGAATTTTGGGGTCGGGCATGACGGTACCGGCGGCGGGCAGCAGAAAATAGGCCACTAAACACAAGCTCCAGCCCAGGCCGGTCCAGGCCCAGAGGGCCCGCCGGTCGTAGCCCAGGCGCTTCACCAGAAACAGCAGCAAAAACGGCAGCCACCCGTGGAAGAAAGACAAGCCGCGCAAAAACAACGACCGGTTGGGGTCAAACATGTAGCTGGTCATGCCCACCAGCCGCACCCCGAGCAGCTCGCCCAGAAAGTCGGCGCACCAGAAGGCCTGGGGCAGCAGAATACCCACCGCGGCCATGGAAGCCAGCAGAGCCGACTCGGTCCAGAGGCTGACGAAGCACAGCAGCAGGGCTACGTCGCAGAAGTACAGGAAGTTGGTGGGGCCGTAATTGACGTAGTACACCGGTACCATTACCGCCAGAAAGGCGCTGACAGCAAGCTTAAGCGAAAGAGGCAGGCGAGACGAAGCAGAGGCCATGAGCAAGTAGGTTTGGGAAGCGTGGAAAGAAGCCGGATCAGCCCAGCGGTACGCCGTTGTACCACTGCGAAATACGACACCTTTCCGGCATTCCTAACCGCAGAAAACGCTCTTACAGGACTTCTACTTTATTTCAATAACAATTACAAATGATTAATTATCAAATCTTTAAATTTATTACATTAGACTTAATAAAATCCCCACCCGGGGCTGACAGCGCCTGTTTAGGCACTAATCCAGTGCGTGCTCCAGGTCGGCCAGCAGGTCTACAATCGGCTCGATGCCCACCGACAGTCGCACCAGCCCAACGGTGATGCCCAGGCCCTGCTGCTGTTCGGGCGTGAGGTAGCGGTGGGAAGTGCCCAGCGGATACGACAACGACGAGTCGACGCCGGCCAGGGACGGCGCAAACGGGAACCGCTGGCTGCGGCGCATAAACTCGTTTACCACTTCCGCATCGTCTTCGAGCAGAATCGACATCATCCCGCCGAACAAGCCCGCGCCCTGCTCCATGGCCAGCATGTGCTGTGGATGGTCGAGCAGGCCGGGATAATACACCTGCCGCACTTTCGGGTGCTGGGCCAGAAATTCGGCCACGGCCAGGGCATTGTGGCTATGCTCGCGCATGCGCAGCCGCAGGGTTTTGAGCCCCCGCACCGCCAGCCAGCTCTCCATAGGACTGAGCGTCAGACCGTAGAGCACCCCGATCTGCTTGAGCCGGGCGGCCGTCTGTTCGTCGGCGGCCACGGCCACGCCGGCCGTTACGTCGCTGTGTCCGGAAATGTACTTCGTCACGCTGTGCAGCGAGATATCCGCGCCCAGCTCCAGGGGCCGGGTAATAACGGGCGAGGCAAAGGTATTGTCGACCACCAGCTTCAGCCCGTGCCGGTGGCATTCGGTAGCCAGGCGGCGCAGGTCGGCCACGCGCAGCAACGGATTGCTGATGGTTTCGGCCAGCAGCAGCTTGGTGTTGGGCTGCACGAAGTCCGTTAGCTCGTAGAGCTGCTCGAAGGGCACGTAGGTGACCGTAATACCCAGGCGGCTCAGCTCCGTGTTCAGCAGCGACGACGAGCCCCCGTAAATATCCGCCGCGCACAGCACATGGTCGCCGGCCTGGCAGCAGGCCAGAATAGCGGCAAAAATGGCGGCCATACCCGAGCCCGTAGCTACCGCGCCGGCGCCGCCTTCGAGCTTGTTCACGGCTTCCGCCAGCTCATCCGAGTTGGGGTTGCCGTTGCGCGAGTACAAATAGCGGCTGCCGGGTTCCCCGAAATATTGCTCCAGCTCGTTCAGGTCGTCAAACTTAAAAACGGAAGTCTGGTAAATCGGGGTGATTTTGGGTTCGATTTTCATGGGCTACGCCAAAGCGGATGGCAAATAAGGCGGCAAGGTACTGCCCTACAAGAAGCCGCGCTATTTCATTGCGCGAATTTCCTTGCTCAGATCAGTTGCGGCCGCGCGGCCCTCCGGCAATTTGCGCAAAGCCGCTACGTACTGCTGAGCCTGGGCTTTGTGGCCCAGCTCGATTTCCACTTTAGTCAGGTTGGCCAGGGTCTGCCAGTCGTTGGGCTTGCGGCTGTTGGCCTGCTGAAACAGCTCCAGGGATTTTTGCCACTGCTTTTTCTGCGCGTAGTACGTGCCCAGGTTAAAGGGAGCCAGCGAACTTTCGGGGTAGTATTTGCCCAGCAGCTCCGCTAATTGCCGCACCACTTCATCCCCTTCCGCGCTTTGCAGCTGCCAGTAAGGCAACATATAATCCTCCAGACTCTCAGGTATAAAATCCTTTTCCGCCTCGGGCAACCGCTCCCCGTCGCGCCACCGCCACGGTTTGCCACTAGCTTGCCGGTCGGCCAGCGCGGCCGCCAGCACCTCGATTTCGGCGGCCGGCTCTTGGGTCATTTCGTAGGTTTTGGCCAGGCCAAAGCGCATATCCAGCCGGTCGGGGGCTAGGCGGATACCATCGCGCAGGGTGGAGCGGGCTGCCGCCAGCAGCGTGGGCTCGTAGCCTTCACTGATGGAGCCGGCTGCTTCCCCACCGGGCTTGCTAAAAGTCAGGCCGCCTTTCTTGTTCGGGTCGGCGCTGAGTACCACGCGGTAAGCTTTCTTCAGCAAATAGTTGAAATTGGCCGCGTACCAGTCGGGGTCCTGGGGCTTTTTCTGCTGCCAGGCGGCCAGCACCTGCCGGGCCTGGGCCGTATCCTGGGCCTGCATAGCCCGCCGAAAATCAGTTTGATACGTTTGGGCCCGCCCGGCAACGGAGAAGGTCAGGGCCAGTACAGTGAAGGCAAAGAGCTTACGCATAAATAAGTGACGAATACCAAACGGATGAGTACCGCAAGCTACTGATCTGCCGCACTTTTTCCAGCCGCTCCGTCTACCAAAAAAGTAGGGCCACAAAAAAGCCCCGCACCTGTTGCCAGATGCGGGGCTTCCGTACTCGTTGAACGGTCAGCCGCTTACGCTACTGCGCCTTCCGCCAGCACAATCACATTGTTGCGGAGCACTTCCACCACGCCTCCTTCAATGCGGAAGGATTCGCGGCCGGCAGCGCCCACCACCGTGATGTCGCCCGACTTGAGGGCGCTGATCAGCGGGGCGTGGTTGTTCAGCACTTCGAACAGCCCGTCGGTACCCGGAAATTGCGCCGACACGACGTCGCCCTCAAATACTTTCCGGTCCGGCGTGATGATTTCTAAACGCATGGTATTAATGTGCTAATGTGGAAATGTGCTGGTGTGCTAATTAAATGTGCTGATGTACTAACTAGGAAATCCTGCATTAGCACATCAGCACACTTAATCACATTCGCACATTAGATAAATTTACTTGGCTTCGGCAATCAGACGCTCACCTTTGGCAATGGCATCCTCGATGGTGCCAACCAGGTTGAAGGCCGCCTCGGGCAGGTGGTCGTAGGTACCGTCGATGATGGCGTTGAAGCCTTTGATGGTATCCTTGATGTCAACCAGTACGCCGGCCAGACCGGTGAACTGCTCGGCCACGAAGAAGGGCTGCGACAGGAAGCGCTGCACCCGACGGGCGCGGTTTACGACCTGCTTGTCCTCTTCGGAGAGTTCGTCCATACCCAGGATGGCGATGATGTCCTGCAGTTCCTTGTAGCGCTGCAGAATCTCCTTTACGCGCTGGGCGGTGTTGTAGTGCTCGGCACCGAGAACTTCAATCGACAGAATGCGCGAGGTGGAGTCCAGAGGGTCCACGGCGGGGTAGATACCCAGCTCAGCAATCTTCCGCGACAGTACGGTCGTGGCGTCCAAGTGAGCGAAGGTGTTAGCCGGAGCCGGGTCAGTCAAGTCATCAGCAGGTACATATACGGCCTGTACCGAGGTGATGGAACCACGCTTGGTCGAGGTGATACGCTCCTGCATGGCGCCCATTTCGGTAGCCAGCGTGGGCTGATACCCTACGGCCGAAGGCATCCGGCCCAGCAGAGCCGATACTTCCGAACCAGCCTGGGTGAAGCGGAAAATGTTGTCGATGAAGAACAGGATGTCGCGGCCAGCGCCGGTGCCGTCCCCGTCGCGGAAGTTTTCCGCAATGGTCAGACCCGACAGGGCTACGCGGGCCCGGGCTCCGGGGGGCTCGTTCATCTGACCGAACACCAGGGTAGCCTGCGACTTGAGCAGCTCGTTCTGGTCAACCTTGGTCAGGTCCCAGCCGCCCTGCTCCATCGAGTGCTTGAACTCCTCACCGTACTTGATGATGTCCGACTCAATGAATTCGCGCAGCAGGTCATTGCCTTCGCGGGTACGCTCGCCCACGCCGGCAAATACCGACAGACCAGCGTACGCTTTGGCAATGTTGTTTACCAGCTCCATGATCAGTACGGTCTTGCCTACGCCGGCACCACCGAACAAACCAATTTTGCCCCCTTTTACATAAGGAGCGAGCAGGTCAATTACTTTGATACCCGTGAACAGGATTTCCGACGACGTGGCCAGATCCTCGAAGGGTGGGGGCTGGCGGTGAATCGGCAGCGGACCGTCGCTCTTGGGCTGGGGAATGCCGTCGATGGCGTAGCCGACCACGTTGAACAAACGACCTTTCACGCCTTCGCCCGTGGGCATCGACATGGGGGCGCCCAGGTTCCGAACCACGGCGCCGCGGGTCAGACCCTCGGTCGAGTCCATGGCGATGGTGCGCACACGGTCTTCACCGAGGTGTTGCTGGCACTCCAGGATTACCACCTGGCCGTTGTCTTTCGTGACTTCGAGTGCGTCGAGGATATTGGGAAGCGTAGAGCCTTCACCCGCGAAGCTCACGTCCACAACGGGACCGATTACCTGGGTGATTTTACCGTTATTCGCCATTGCGAGTCTTTATAGTAGATGGGTGCAACGTTTTCAGGGTGCAAAACTACGGCTTAATCCCGGCTTTGCCAAAGCCCCACCGGAGTAAAGTTCGGGCCTTTTTTTCCTCCCTAATCCCCGCTGATTATCAGCCAATAAGGCTAAAAACGGCATATTTACCGGGCTGGCACCCGAAAAAAACTTCAAAAATTTTTGCGGTAAAATTTGCCTTGAATGATTCCCGTAGTACATTTGCACACCCAAACGGCACACCCACACCGGTTGTCGCTTGGAAATTGTCCGATGGTGTAACTGGCAACACGCTTGATTTTGATTCAAGAAAGTCCAGGTTCGAGCCCTGGTCGGACAACCGACTAAGTAACGCGAAAGGCGCTGATCCTTCCTCCCCGGAAGAATCGGCGCCTTTCGCTTTTTCAGTTTATTCCGTTTTCGCCCTCCTTTCCCCTTTCCATGTCTCAGCAGGTTAAAATCTTTGCAGGAAACGCTTCTCCTGAACTCGGTAAAGCAATTGCCGAAGCATACGGTACTACCCTCGGTGACTTGAGCATCCAGCGCTTCGCGGATACGGAGCTCGGTCCCAGCTTCAACGAAAGCGTGCGGGGCTGCGCGGTATTCCTTATCCAGAGCACCAACCCTCCGGCCGAAAACCTGATGGAGCTGATGCTGATGGTCGACGCGGCCAAGCGCGCCTCCGCCGCTTCCGTGACGGTCGTGATGCCCTACTTCGGCTACGCCCGCCAAGACCGCAAGGACAAGCCCCGCGTGAGCATCGGCGCCAAAGTCGTGGCCGACTTTGTGCAGAGCGTGGGCACCGACCGCCTGATGACCTGCGACCTGCACGCGGGCCAGATTCAGGGCTTCTTCGACATTCCCGTCGATCATCTGGACGGGGCTACGGTTTCGGCTCCTTATATAAAGTCCTTGGGCCTGGATGATTTGATCTTCGCCTCCCCCGACGTGGGCGGCGTGGTGCGCACCCGGGCATTTGCCAAGAAGTTCGGCGCTGAAATCGTAGTCTGCGACAAAATGCGCCTGCGGGCCAACGAAATTGCCTCGATGCAGGTCATCGGCGACGTGACGGGCATGAACGTGGTGCTCGTGGACGACATCGTGGACACGGCCGGCACCATCTGCAAAGCCGCTGAGCTCTTGATGGAGCGCGGGGCCAAGTCGGTGCGGGCCGTCATTACCCACGGCGTGCTCAGCGGCCCGGCTCACGAGCGAATCCGCAACTCGGTCTTGGAGGAGCTGGTCATTACCGACACCATTCCGCTGAAGCAGGAGAATCCCAAGATTAAGGTCATTTCCCTGGCTAACCTGTTTGCCCAGGCCATCCGCAACGTGGTAACCCACGAAAGCATCAGCTCACTCTTTATATAAGCTCCAACTTAGCCGACTCAGATCGGGTTGAAAAGTAGCCGGAACCAATTTTGGCATGGTGTTGAAGAGGGGAACTGAAAAGTTCCCCTCTTCTCGTTTTTATTTTCCGACTATGAACTATTCTCTACTCCGTTCCGCCTGGGTTAGCGCGCTCATCCTGGGCTTGGCCACCAGCTGCACCACGACCGTTCACCTGGAGGCGCTGGCCCCGGCCTCGGTGCCCATGCCGCCAACCCTGCAGCGCATTGCCACCGCCAACCGCATCCTGCCCGACAGCCGCCGCGACAAGTTCTTCGACGTGCTGGAAGGAATTTTTACGGGGGAGGGCCCGATGGTCGACCGGGCCGGGGCTGAAGCCTGCGTGCTGAGCACCGGCGAGGCGCTGATGCGCAACAGCCCACGCTTCCGCGTGACGCCGGCCAACCTGCAGCTCGTGGGCCGCACGCGCGAGTTTTTCCTGCCGCCCATGAGCCCCGACTACGTCCGGCGGGTGTGCCGCACCTCCCAGGTCGATGGGCTGGTGGTGCTCGAAGCCTTCGACTCGGACATGCAGCTGCAGCGGAGCCAGGAAGAGCGGGTTATTAAGGAGAAAGACAAGCCCGACCGCAAAGTACTGGTTACGGTCGTGCACATGGACATGCGCGTGGTGACCGGGTTTCGCACCTACGGTCCCGAGGGTCTCGTGGTCGACCAGGCCCGGCAGGAAGACCACCTGGGCTGGACCAGCGAAGGCGCCACCTACCAGGCGGCGCTGGCCGGTTTGCCCGCCCCGGAGCGCTGCATCCGGGATGTGGCCCGGCGCGTCGGCGACCAGTACGCCCGCCGGATTGCGCCCTCCTACGTGCCTTTGACGCGCAACGTCTACACCCGGGCCAAGAAGAACCCGCACATGGAGCAGGCCCGGCAGTGCGTGCAGGCCACCGACTGGACCCAGGCCGCGGCCCGCTGGCAGCAGGCCGCCCGCAACCTCAACCACGTAGTAGCGGGCCGGGCCTTTTACAACCTGGCCGTGTTTGAGGAAATGAACAACCGCCTGCCCGAGGCCATCGACTACGCCCGCAAGGCCGCCTACACCTGTCAGATGCGGCCGGCCGTGGCGTATCTGCGGGTGTTGCAGGACCGGCAGCAGGCCGAGCAGCTGGTACAAACGCAGATGGCCGGCTCCCGGGCCAAATAGGTGAGCTTTGGCCGGGCCCCGCTGACAAATCCGGAATCGGTTTCCGTTTATAAAACAATAGCGCTATCTTTGCGGCCCGTTTTGGGCTGATTGTCAGCTTGGCCGGGAAAACACACTTTTCTTTTTCTCAAAAACACAAGCTTATGAAAAGCCTCGAGATTGTAGGGTTTAAAAGAGCGAATCTCGGTAAGAAGGATGCGAAAGCACTGCGTCTTGACTCGTATGTTCCGTGCGTACTGTACGGTGGCGAAGAGCAAGTGCACTTCTCGGCTCCGGCCATCCTCTTCCGCGAATTGCTGTATACCCCCGACGTACACGTTGTGGACGTAAACGTAGAGGGCACGGTATACCGCGCCATCGTGCAGGATGCCCAGTTCCACCCCGTGAACGAAATGCTGCTGCACGTTGACTTCCTGTTGCTGCAGCCCGGCAAAGAAGTGAAGATGGAAATTCCCGTGAAGTTCGTGGGCGTTTCGCCCGGCGTACTGGCCGGTGGCAAGCTGGTGAGCAAGCTGCGCAAGCTGAAGGTGAAGGCACTGCCCGAAAACCTGCCCGACTACGTGGAAGTGAACATCTCGGACCTCGAGCTGGGCAAATCCATCAAAGTAAACAAGGTAGAAGCGCAGGGCTATACCATCCTGACCAACGGTGCGGCTCCTATTGCGACGGTAACCATCCCACGTGCCCTGAAAGGCCAGATGAACGCCGACAAGTAATATCTCTCCGCGCTGCGGTAAGTAAGGAAATCCTGTCCTGCTTCGGCGGGGCAGGATTTCTTGCGTTAAAACCCCGTATTTCGCCCTATGAAGTTTCTCGTTATGGCCCTGGGCAACATTGGGCCCGAATACGCCGACACCCGCCACAACATCGGCTTTATGGTGGCCGATTACCTGGCCGCCAAGCACGACGCCCGGTTTGAGCTCAAGCGCCACGCTTTCGTTACCGAAATCAAGCACAAAGGCAAAACCCTGGTGCTGGTGAAGCCGACAACCTACATGAACCTGAGTGGCAAAGCCGCCGCCCACTACCTGACCAGCGAGAAAATTCCGAAGGAGAACATGGTGGTCGTGACGGATGATCTGGCCCTGCCCTTCGGCAAGCTGCGGCTGAAAGGCAAAGGCTCGGCCGGCGGCCACAACGGCCTGAAGCACATTCAGGAAACCCTGGGCACCGACGAATATGCCCGCCTGCGCTTCGGCGTGGATGCCAACTTCCCCAAGGGCCGGCAGGTAGACTATGTGCTGGACCCGTTTTCAGCCGACGAGAAAATTGACCTGCCGCTGCGCATCGAAAAAGCCGCCGACGCTATTCTGGCCTTTGCCACCATTGGCCTGGAGCGTGCCATGAACGTGGTAAACACGAAATAATGTGCTAATGTGCTGATGTGGGGAATATGCTAAATGATGTTCTGCCCTTGCGAGCTTGCTCAGCAATCCGTCCTCAGCAATGCCTGAGCTTTCCCAAAAGAAAAGCCCCATCCTCTGATGCAGAGGATGGGGCTTTTCAGTTATAGGGCCGCTATTATCAGCAGAACCACAAGGGAAATAATGACTGCATATGCATTGTAGTCAGGATCATCCGCTATGAGGGTTTTATAGGGAATCTTTCCTCGGTGCCAAAACCAGCGTATTCCAGCACCTGGATACGAAAGCAAAAAAGTCATTACAATTTCTGCTATCAGCTCCATTATTACCTTTTGCTCTACTACGCCACGTGGCTGCCGGGGCGCACGGGCTGGCCGGGCTGCATCAGTTGCAGAGAGCCATCGGCGTTTTCGGCCAGCAGCAGCATGCCCTGGCTTTGGATGCCTTTGATTTCGCGCGGGGCCAGGTTCAGCAGCACCAGCACCTGCTGGCCGACCAACGCTTCGGGAATGAAGTGCTCGGCAATGCTACTGACGATGGTGCGCTGGTCGAGGCCAGTGTCGACGGTGAGCTTGAGCAGCTTCTTGGTTTTGGCCACTTTTTCGGCGGCTACCACCGTGCCCACGCGCAAGTCCATGCGGCCGAAGTCGTCGAAGCTGATGTCTTCCTTGGCGGGCTCTACTACCGCGTTGGCCAGCTCGTTGGCTTTCTTGGTGTCGAGCAGCTTCTGCACCTGGGCTTCCACCGTAGCATCCTCAATTTTGTCGAAGAGCAGCGCGGCGGCCCCGATTTCGTGGCCGGCGGCCAGCGTGTCGGGGCGGCCGGCGGCTTGCCAGCTGCCTTTTTCCACGCGCAGCATCTGGCCCAGCGTCGCGGCCGAAGCGGGCAGGAACGGCTCCATCAGCGTCACCAGGCCGGCGGCAATCTGCAGGGCGACGTGCAGCACGGTGCCGGTGCGGGCCTCGTCGGTTTTGATTAATTTCCAGGGCTCGGTTTCGGCCAGGTATTTATTGCCGACGCGCGTCAGATTCATCAACTCGTTCAGCGCGTCGCGGAACCGGTAATTGTCGATCAGCTCGCCGATGCGCTGCGGAAATTCAGCCAGCTGCGCCAGGGCTTCCTGGTCGATGGGCTGCAACTCGCCGCCAATGGCCGGGACGTTGCCGCCGAAGAATTTGTGGGTGAGCACCACGGCGCGGTTCACGAAATTGCCCAGGTTGGCCACCAGCTCGTTGTTGTTGCGGGCCTGAAAATCCTTCCAGGTAAAATCGTTGTCCTTCGTCTCGGGCGCGTTGGCGCAGAGCACGTAGCGCAGCACGTCGGCTTTGCCGGGAAAATCCTGCAGGTACTCGTGCAGCCACACGGCCCAGTTGCGCGAGGTGCTGATTTTGTCGCCTTCCAGGTTCAGAAATTCGTTGGCCGGCACGTTGTCGGGCAGAATATAGTCGCCGTGGGCCTTGAGCATCGCCGGGAAGATGATGCAGTGGAACACGATGTTATCCTTGCCGATAAAGTGCACCAGCTTGGTGCCGGCATCTTTCCAGTAGGTTTCCCAAGTGTCGGGCAGTAAATCCTTGGTGGCCGAAATGTAGCCGATAGGCGCGTCGAACCACACGTAGAGCACTTTGCCCTCGGCGCCTTCCACGGGCACGGGCACGCCCCAGTCCAGGTCGCGCGTCACGGCGCGGGGCTGCAGGCCCTGGTCAATCCAGGATTTGCACTGCCCGTACACGTTGGCTTTCCAGTCGGCTTTGTGGCCTTCCACAATCCACTCGCGCAGCCAGGGCTCGTACTGGTCGAGGGGCAGATACCAGTGCTTGGTTTCGCGCAGCACGGGCTGGTTGCCGCTGAGCATGCTGCGCGGCGAAATCAATTCGGTGGGGCTCAGCGAGGAGCCGCATTTTTCGCACTGGTCGCCGTAGGCATTTTCGTTGCCGCAATTCGGGCAGGTGCCCACGATGTAGCGGTCGGCCAGAAATTGCTCGGCTTTCTCGTCGTAATACTGCTGCGAGGTTTGCTCAATGAATTTGCCTTCCTCGTACAGCTTTTTGAAAAAGCCGCTGGCTACTTCGCTGTGCGTTTTCGACGAGGTGCGCGAATAAATATCGAACGACACGCCAAAATCGGCGAAGGAGTCGCGGATAATGGCGTGGTACTTATCCACTACCTGCTGCGGGGTCACGCCTTCCTTCTGCGCCCGAATGGTAATAGGCACGCCGTGCTCGTCGGAGCCGCAAATAAATTTAACGTCGCGACCGGCGGCGCGCAGGTAGCGGACGTAAATATCCGCCGGCAAATACACGCCGGCCAGGTGCCCGATGTGCACGGGCCCATTGGCGTAGGGCAGCGCGGCAGTGACGGTATACCGCTGAGGATCAGACTGCATATGAAGAGAAAAATCAGAAATTCAAGAAAGAAAAAAGCGGTTTTTACACCCGGCTATTCGCGTAGCCGGGCACAAAGAAACAAGGATTTAAAAGTATTGCCGACCGCCCAAAACCTTAACATAGCCCGACCGGTAAATACGGTTACATTTGAGCGCAACGGCACCGTTTTTACCGCGGTTTTCAGGCCGGCTTCTTCCACTTATTTCCTCCGTTCCCATGAAAAATTCTGCTCCGGATCAGCCCGCGAAAAAAGCGAAGAAAGATCCAGCACAAAAGGCTCAGCGTAAAGCCGATAAAGCCGCTACCCGCGCGTCGGCAGCCCTCACCGATAAGCGGGCCGAGAAAAAAGCCAGCCAGAAAAAATCGTTGAAGGCGGCGGCCAAGCAGCTGCAAAAGGAGTTGGATCTGCGGATGAAGGAAGTCGTCGACCGGATCCGCAAAGAAACGAAAGCCAAGCTGAAGGAAGTGGTGAAAGATGCCACCAAGCGTCTGGACGTCGACACGGAGCGCCTGTTTGAGGAAGCCTTGCACACCATCGTGCGCCACTACGACGGCACCCCATCCGAAGCCGCCTCCGACAGCATTGCGACGGTAAGCCCCGCCGCACCAGCCAGCACCAGCAACCGTAGCCGGCCGGCGCAAAGTGCCGCCAGTGTCGCCAGCCCCGCCCGCAAAGCGCGGCCCACCGCCACGGCAAAGCCGGCTCCTGCCCGCCCGGCCAGCGCACCAGCCCGCGTGAGGAAACCCGCGCCGGCCGTGAAGCCAGAGGCCACCGAACCAGCAGCTGGCGAGGCGGGCAGCTAATCAGCCTCCTACCCTGGCACTACCCGGCCGGTTTCCCCACGCGGGAAGCCGGCCGGTTGCGTTTAGGGCAGCCGATGCGTGGTGTCGAGGGGGGCTCCGTTGAGGCGGCGCAGCCGGGTTTCGGGCGTGGTGTTGTTGGGGTCGTTGGTATTCACGTTTTCCACCCGCTTGCGGGAGTTGATGCCGCTGGCCTGCTCGCGCACCGGCACGCGGCCGGGCGTGGCATCGGGCACCGAGCCGCCGTAGCCGGCATTGCTGTTGTAGGCGGCCTGCCGGTCGGCGTCGGTGCGGATGGTGGCGGGCAGCGGGGCACGGTCGACCTCGGCGGTGCTTTCCTGAGAAGCAGTGCAGGCGGCCAGCCAACCGGCGCTGAGCAGCAGCGCCATTCGGCCTAAGGAAACTGATGAGAGAGGTGACATGGCCACATAGTTAGGGCCGCCCAGCGTGGGCGGCCCTCCTACAACGCGCGGCGGCCGGGAGAAGTTAGCTGCCCGCCGAAACGGGCACTGCCGCGGCGCTCATGCTCTGCCGGATTCCGTCCCACAGCGCCACCCGGGCCTGCATGCACCGCACCGACACTTCGCGGCACTCCTCCCATTTCTGCTCGGTAGAGCCGCATAGCTCCCGCACCATCTGCTCGGCTAGGGGCGTGTGCACCTCCTCATCAAGCTGAATGTGGCGGTTCAGGTAGTAAATAAACGTTTCGAGCTGCCCGGGGAAGCGCTGCCCCAGGTCGGCTACCAAGTGGCGGAACATATCCGGAATAACGTCTTCGCGCCCGAAGGTGAAGGCCGCCGCCACCGCGTGCGACTGGCCGGAGTTGATAACATTGAAGGTGCTGAGCACGAACTGCTGCACGGCGTAGGGCACGTTGGCCTTCAGCAGCGCCATTTCGACCGACTCGCCCACCGACAAAGCATCCAGCAGCTTGCGGATGGGCTGGGTGTCGGCCCCGCACTCGTCCATGGCCCGCAGGTACAGCTCGAAGTGGCTGGCCGGCTGCCCGTGCTGGTCCACGTCGGTTTCCTCTTCCAACACGATTTCGTTGATGAGGCGGCGCGTGGCCGGGTTGCCGCGCGGCACCCACGGCACGGTTACGCACGTCAGGTCGCGCTGCAGGCACTTGAGCAGCGACATAAAGTCCCAAACGGCAAACACGTGGTACTCCATAAACTGGCGCAGGTTTTCCAGGGACTGAATGCCTTGGTACACGCTGTGGGCTACCAGCTGCTCACGGGTCGGGGCCAGCTGCTGCTGGAGCGTACGGATCGGGTCGGTGGTCATAGGCGGAAGGGGTTTAGGAAACGGCAGGAAAGCCCCGCGGGCACTTTGGGGGCGGGCTGGGCCTTCACCATAGCAGCCCGCCGAAGGAGTTCAGCGGGCTGCCAGGCACAACAAATATCGGGCACTTTTACTTGGCTTTCTCAAAAACCATCCCGTCCGAGTCCATGCAGTAGCGCAGGCCGGTGGGCTTGGGACCGTCGTCGAAGACGTGGCCCAGGTGGCCGCCGCACTTGGCGCATACCAGCTCGTCGCGGCTCATGCCGTGGCTGTCGTCGGCGGTTACTTTCAGGCTGCTGTCGGTAGCCGGAGCCCAGAAGCTGGGCCAGCCCGTGCCGCTCTCAAACTTGGTGTCGGAAGTGAAAAGCAGGTTGTGGTCGGCGGCGCAGTAGTACGAACCTTTTTCGTGGTTATCGAAGTATTTATTATCGAAGGCCCGCTCGGTACCTTGCTGACGCAGAATGAAATACTGGGCCGGCGTGAGCTGAGCTTTCCACTGGGCGTCGGTTTTGCGCACCGGAAACTCGTCGGGCCGGTGCGTGACGGGCTTGGCCTTGGGATACTGTTTGCCCGCCGCCGTGGGCTGGGTAGCGGCCTGGGGCTTCTCCGCGGCCAGGTTCTGGCGTTTTTGGGAGCAGGCCGAGCCCAGGGTTAAAGAAGATAAAAGCAGAACCAGAAAGGAGGTGCGCATAGACGAGACAAGAAGTGAAACGGAACAACAGCAGCGCCCCCAGGGCCGCCGCTTACTGACAAAACATACGCGGCGGAGCTTCGGTTCGGTTTAGGTAAGGCCGTGCCTTTCAGCCTGAATCCGCTAACATTTTGATAACTCGGGCTTTTGCCAACAGAAATGCGTACCTTTGCACCCGCAAAACCATCTGTATGCAGAACATTCGGAATATCGCAATCATTGCGCACGTTGACCACGGCAAGACTACGCTCGTGGACAAGATTATCCACGCCTCGAAGCTGTTCGACGAACACCAGCAGTTCGACGACCTGATCCTCGATAACAACGATCTGGAGCGCGAGCGGGGCATCACCATCGTTTCCAAGAACGTATCCGTCCGCTACAAGGACGTTAAGATCAACATCATCGATACTCCCGGTCACGCCGACTTCGGCGGCGAGGTAGAGCGGGTTCTGAAGATGGCCGACGGCGTGTTGCTGCTCGTCGATGCCTTCGAAGGCGCCATGCCCCAGACCCGCTTCGTACTGGGCAAAGCCATCGACCTGGGCCTGAAGCCCATCGTGGTAGTAAACAAGGTGGACAAGGAAAACTGCCGGCCCGACGAGGTGCACGAGCAGGTGTTCGATTTGATGTTCAACCTGGGCGCCAACGAAGACCAGCTGGACTTCGTGACCCTGTACGGCTCCTCGAAGCAGGGCTGGATGAGCACCGACTGGAAAGTAAAAACCGACAGCATCATCCCGCTGCTCGACGCCGTGGTGGCTTCCATCCCGCCCGCTCCGACCCTGGACGGCACGCCCCAGATGCAGGTTACCTCGCTCGACTACTCCTCGTTCGTGGGTCGTATCGCCATCGGCCGCGTGCACCGCGGTACGCTACGCGAAGGCGCTAACATGAGCCTGGTGAAGCGCGACGGCACCATCAAGAAAGTAAAGATCAAAGAGCTGCAGGTGTTCGAAGGCCTGGGCAAAAACAAGGTTTCCGAAGTTAGCTCGGGCGAAATCTGCGCCGTGACCGGCATCGAAGGCTTCGACATTGGCGACACCCTCGCCGACGCCGAAAACCCCGAGGGCCTGGCCGTTATCAGCATCGACGAGCCGACGATGAACATGCTGTTCACCATCAACAACTCGCCGTTCTTCGGCAAGGAAGGTAAGTTCGTGACCTCGCGTCACCTGCGTGACCGTCTGTTCAAGGAAACCGAGAAAAACCTGGCCCTGCGCGTGAAGGAAACCGATAAGGAAGACACGTTCCTCGTGTACGGCCGCGGTATTCTGCACTTGTCGGTCCTGATCGAAACCATGCGGCGCGAAGGCTTCGAGCTGCAGGTGGGTCAGCCCCAGGTACTGTTCCGCGAGGACGACAACGGCAACCGTCTGGAGCCCATCGAGCACCTCGTGGTCGACGTACCGGAGGAAACCGCCGGTAAGGTGATTGAGCTGGTGACGATGCGCAAAGGCGAGCTGACCATCATGGAGCCCAAGGGCGACCTGCAGCACCTGGAGTTCAACATTCCCGCCCGCGGCCTGATCGGCCTGCGTAACAACGTGCTGACCGCCACCGCCGGTGAGGCCATCATGAACCACCGCTTCTCGGCCTACGAGCCTTACAAAGGCGTTATTCCCGGTCGTATCTCCGGCTCGCTGATTTCGATGGACACCGGTGCCGGCACCGCCTACACCATCGACAAGATGCAGGACCGCGGCGAGTTCTTCGTTGATCCGGGCGAGGAGGTGTACGCTGGCCAGGTTATCGGCGAGCACACCCGCCCCAACGATTTGACCATCAACATCCAGAAAGGCAAGAAGCTGACCAACATGCGCGCCTCGGGCTCGGATGAAAACGTGAAGATCGTGCCCAAGCGTCAGTTCTCGCTGGAAGAAGCCATGGAATACATCCAGAAGGATGAGTACCTGGAAGTAACCCCGAAATCGGTGCGGATGCGTAAGATTCTGCTCGACGAAAACGAGCGTCTGCGCTCGGCTAAGAAAGTCGACTAGTTCTTCTGCTTCGCACAAGCAAAAGGGAGGTAGCCACTGGCTGCCTCCCTTTTTATTTGCTTTAACCGTACTGAGTATCAGACCTTACAGCTACATTCGCTTCTCGACCTTAGCACTACCCATATGCGCCAATTTCTACCCTTTTGCTGCGCCCTGCTGGGCGCGGGATTCCTGCAACCAGCCCGGGCCCAGTCCATCGTGGCGGGCCAGCGCCCGGCCACGGCCACCTACGTTGATCTGCTGCCGGACAAAGTACTGACGGCCCAACGGCCGGGCACCAATACCGTGACGGACCTGCTGGACCTGGACGCCGATGGCCGGGCCGATTTGCAGCTAAACGCCTACGTTAGCACGGCTTCGTTTCCCAGTGATGCCGAGGCCCGCCTGGCACCCCTGCACGATGATATAGCCATTTATTCCAACGAGCAGACGCCTCAGATTGTACGGTTTGCCGCCCAGGATGTCATCCAGCAGAACCTGCCGCAGCCCAACCCGCTGTTGCCCCAGGTGTGGGTAAGCCGCAGCACGATTTACCCCTACGGCTCATCGTGGCTGACCCGCGTGGGCAACAACCCGGCCGGCAACCAAAGCTTCGGCGCCTGGATTGATGGGCAGGACGGGTACTTGGGGGTGCGCCTGCGCAGCGGCAACGGGTGGCGCTACGGCTGGGTGCGCTTGCAGGTAACCACTCAGAATACCAGCGGGGTCATCATCACCGTGAAGGACTATGCTCTATCCAACATCGTAGCCTTACAGGCGGAGCCGGCCGCGCGGCTCCACGGCTGGCAGATTTACCCCGTGCCCGCCACCAGCCAGCTGACGGTGCAAGCTCCGGCTGCTACCACGGGCCGCGTGCAGCTTTGCGACGCGCTGGGCCGCATCCTGCTCACTTCCCCCCTCGCCCCCGGCAGCACCCGGCAACAGCTCGATTTGTCGGGGCTGGCCACCGGGGTGTATGGGTTGCGCATTGAAACGGCAGCCGGCTTTTTCTTTCAGCGCCTAGTGAAGCAATAGCCGGGTTGCCGCGGCCAGCCCCCGGGACCTTGCCGCTTAACGCGCAATTCGGAACTCGGTGTAGCCCTGCACCGGGCCAGCCTGCGCTTCCACCCTATCCACCCGCGCGGCGGGCGGCCCGTGGTGGCACCAGGCCTCCAGGGCATTCAGGGCCGCAGTGGGGCCTTCGGCTTCGATGGTGACGGTGCCGTCCTCGTTGTTGCGGGCGTAGCCGGTCAGGCCTAGGCGCTGGGCTTCGGCCTTGGTACTCTGGCGGAAAAACACGCCCTGCACCCGGCCGTGGACGTGAAACGTGCGGTGTTCGGTAGTCATTGGCAAACCTATTGGCGCTGGCGGACGGCTTCGAAGGTCAGCACGGCGGTGGCGATGCTCACGTTGAGCGAGTCGATGTAGCCGCGCATGGGAATGATGATGGTGTGGGAGCAGGCCTGGCGCAGCTCGGGCGTGAGGCCGTCGGCTTCGGTGCCCATCACGAAGGCCGTGGGGCCCCGGAAATCATACGCCGTGTAGGGCTGGGCCTGGGGCGTGAGGGCGGCGGCGTAGGTTTGAATGCCTTTTTCCTGGCACCAGGCCAGCACTTCCTCGCGGGTGGAGGCCACCGTGGGCACCGTGAAGATGCAGCCGATGCTGGAGCGGATGGCGTTGGGGTTGTAGAGGTCGGTGCGCGGGTCGCAGATGATGACGGCGTCGACCTGGGCGGCGTCGGCGGTGCGCAGGATGGCCCCGAGGTTGCCGGGCTTTTCTACGGCCTCCAGAATCAGCAGCAGCGGGTTGGCGGGCAGCTGTAGCGTGGCCAGGCGGCGCTGGGGCGGGCGGGCCAGGGCCAGAATCCCGTCGGAGCCTTCCCGGTAGGCCACCCGCTCGAATACGGCCTTCGAGACGTCGAACCACTCGACCTGAGGCCCCAGTGTGGCGCGCAGCTCCCGTTGGCGCACCTCGCCGGCCAGTTCGGGGCACACAAACAGGCTGCGAATCTCGATGCCGGCCTGGTGGGCAATGGTCAGCTCGCGGTGGCCCTCGATGATGGTGAGCTGCTGCTCGCGCCGCTCGGAGGCTTTTTGCTGGAGGCGGAGCAGGTTTTTGATGCGCGGATTCTGCGGGCTGGTAATCGGGTCGGCGGCGGCGGGCATAGGCTAAATCAGGCAAAGACAGCCGCGAAGGTACGCACCCGGCGGCGGTACGGCGCGCCGCGCCGCCAAACGCTAGGGCATCTGCCCCGAAGCCCGTAGGTTTGTAGCTATGCGACTTAATCTTAACACGAAAATCCTGCTGGGCTTTGCCGTGGCGGCCGGCGTGCTGCTGCTCACGGCCATTGCCTCGTTTCTGAGCATCCGGCAGCTGGCCGTGCAGACCCGGCACGTGGAACACACCTACCGCGTGATTCAGGAAGCCGAGCAGCTGACTTCCCGGGTGCGCGACGCCGAGTCGCGGGTGCGGGGGTTTCTGCTCACGGCCGACACGTCGTACCTGCAAACCTACGAAAGCTCCCAGGGCGAAGTAGAGCAGAGCTTTGCGCGCCTGAAGCAGCTGACCATCGACAACCCGCAACAGGCCGCGCGCGTCGACTCGATGCAGCAGCTGGTCGGCCAGAAGTTTCGCAACATGCGCCTGCTGCTCGACCAGAACCGCTCCGTCACCAGCTCCTCCACCCAGACCATCCTGGACACGGGCCGGCAAACGATGCGGGCCATTGCCGCCTTGTTCGAGGGCATCAAGCAGGACGAGCTGACCCTGCTGGCCGAGCGCAACCGCCAGCAGAACCTCTACGAAACCATTGCCCCCATCACCATTATCCTGTCGGCCACCCTGGCCATTCTCATCACGCTGTGGCTGTTCCAGAAAATCTCGCGGGAAATTGCGGCCAACGACCGGCTGCGCCAGGAGCTGGAAACCATCAACCACGACACTTCCCAGCGGATTCAGATCATCGAAAACCTGGCCAACCAAGTGGTGCAGGGCGACTACAAGGTCAAAATCAAGGACAAGGAAAAAGACAGCCTCGGTAACCTGGCTACTTCCCTGAACCGCATGACCCAGACCCTGGACGACACGTTTGGAGCCCTGCAAAACCGCAACCGGGAGCTCGACCAGTTTGCCTACGTCACGTCGCACGACCTGAAAGCGCCGCTACGGGGCGTGATGACCGTGGTGAAATGGATTGAGGACGAGCTGACCAGTGAGCTGTCGGAGCAAATGCGCCAGTACCTGGGCATGATGAAGGGCCGCCTCGTGCGCCTGGAAGACCTCATCAACGGCCTGCTGGCCTACGCCCGCATCGGGCGCACCGAGCAGAAGCTGGAGCTGGTGCAGGTGCGGCAGCTGGTGGAGGAAGTGCGCGACATGGTGGTGCCGCCCGAGTTCCACCTCGATATTGCCACCGCCCTGCCCCAGCTGCTTACCGACCGGCTCAGTTTGCAGCAGGTGTTTACCAACCTGCTGAGCAACGCCGTGAAGTACCATCACCGCGGGCAGGGCACCATCACGGTGCGCTGCACGGAAGCCAAGAAGGAGTACGAATTCACGGTGGCCGACGACGGGCCGGGCATCGCGCCGGAATACCACGAAAAGATTTTCCTGATTTTCCAGACCCTGCGCGACCGGAACACGGCCGAAAGCACCGGCATCGGGCTCAGCATCGTGAAAAAGATTCTGGACGAGCAGAAAAGTACCATCCGGGTGGAATCGGCCCCGGGGCAGGGCACGGCATTTATTTTTACCTGGCCCAAGGTTTCCGTTACCGAAAAAGCCAGTTAGGCGCTAGCTTGCGGCGTTTCTGGCCCGGCTTTTGCCAGGCGGCCCCGACCTCTTCCCTGAACCCTGTTCTTTTTTGGCTTATGCGCTCTGTTCTGCTAGTAGAAGACGATTTTTTCGACACGATGACCGTGCAGAAAGCCTTCGAGAAATTCAGCATCCAGCACAAATTATACACGGCCTTCAACGGCCTGGAAGCCCTGGACCTGCTGCTGGGCCAAAATGGCGTGGAACCCATCCGGCCCCTGCCCGAGGTGATTCTGCTGGATCTGAACATGCCCAAGATGAACGGCCACGAGTTTCTGACCGAGCTGCGCAGCCACGTCGAGCTCAGCGACATTCCGGTGTTCGTGACGACTACCTCCGCCATGGACATTGACCGGATGCGGGCCGAAAACCTGGGTATCAACGGCTACATCCTCAAGCCCGTGGATTTCGAAACCGGCCACGACATGGTCGACAGCATCAGCCTGCTGGAGCAGCTCCTGAAGTAGCATTTCTCTTACGGGCTGAATTTTCTGCGCCACTCCGGTAGCCCCAGCGGGCCGCCGGAGTGGCTTTTGCTTTACACCGGGAGGCCGGGGGCCGCAGCCGGCCTGCAACTATTTGGGGCCGAACCGGCATCTTTGGCTCCCGGAGGCCGCCCGCGCACCTCGTATTTCGGCGGGGCCCGAAGGCCATTTTTCTGCTTTATGACGCTTCGTCTTTCCGCTCTGCTGCTGGCCCTGGCCCTGAGCAGCCCCTTGCTGGCCCAACAGGCCCCGCGCCAGCTCAACACCCTGCCCGCCCTGCCCGACTCGGCCCGCCGCCCCGGGCGCCAGCCGCAAGTGCCGCCGCCCGCCGTGGAGGTAGTAGCTCCGCCCAGTCAGCCGGCCGCGCCGGCCCAGCAGCCAGTGAACGAGCCGACCCGCTACCTGGTGGGCCTGAAAAACGGCACGGTGTACAAAGCCTACGACGTGGAGCTGAAGCAGCCGCTGTTTGGCCGCTCCCACATCCTGCTCGACGACCGGCAGCGGGTAGAAATGAGCGAGGTGAGCTTCTACGAGGACGAAACCGGCCACTACGTGCGGGCTCTGCTGCCCAAGGCTTCAAAGGAAACTACCCTGCGCCGCGACAAAGTGGGCCGGCTCAGCCTGTACTCGATTACCAGCTCGCAGTACGCCGGCAGCGGCTACAGCCCCTACGGCTATGGGGGGCGCTACGGCGGCTACGGCGGCCCCGTGTACCGCACCGTAAAAACCGAGTATTTCAGCAAAGACAACGGCCCGATTCAGAATATGAGTCTGCGCAACCTGAGCGTGGCCACGGCCGACAATGCCGGCAGCACGGCCTTGCTCATGCAGGCGCGCCGCTACCAGACCTACAGCACCCTGAGCTACGTGGCCGCGGCGGGCACGGTAGCGGCGGGCCTGTTTGCCACGCTTAATCCCCGCAACTCCGGGGTGTCGCCCCTCGTCTACGCCAGTATTCCGCTGGGTATTCTGCCCGTTATTTGGGGTAGTAGGCAGCAAAAGAGCATCCGGCAGGCCATTGCCCTCTACAACCGGGGCTTGCAGTAAGGCGCCCGCCAGCAACCCGTCCGGCGCGGGGGCGTAAGCCCGGGAGTGGAAACTACCGTCACCGTCTGCTCCGATTTTGCTTCCTGCCAGGCCCGGGCCTTGTGGGCCCATGCCCAGCTGTGCGCCGAATACGGCGCGCCCTTCCGCTTTTTCAGCACCAAGGATGCCCTCAGTGAGCTGATCAGCGCCCTGCTCTCCCACCGCACCCGCAACCAGGAGTCGCACAAAGCCTACCAGCAGCTGCGGGCCCGGTTTCCGACCTGGGAAGAGGTGCGCGACGCGCCCACGGCCGACGTGCAAGCGGCCATTAGCCCCTGCACCTGGCCCGAGCAGAAAGCCCCCCGGATTCAGGCCGTGCTGCGCGAAATCAGCGCGCGGTGCGGCGGCCCCTGCGACCTGACGTTTCTGGCCGACATGCCCGTGGCCGAAGCCCGCACCTGGCTGGAATCAATTTCGGGGGTGGGGCCCAAAACCAGCGCTGCGACCCTGCTGTTCAGCTCGTTGCGCATCCCGGCCATGCCCGTCGACAGCCACCACCACCGCGTGGCCCAGCGCCTGGGGCTCATCGGGCCCAAAGTGGGCGAAGGACCGGCCCACAAGCTGCTGGAAGCCCTGCTCCCGCCCGACTGGGACGCCCAGCAGGTGTACGACCACCACGAGGCCTTCATGTTCCACGGGCAGAAGTGCTGCTACTTCCACTCGCCGGCCTGTGGGCGGTGCGTGGTGCTCAGCCAGTGCCCCTACGGGCAAGCGCGGCTACACGGCGCGGCCACTCCGGGCGCGGCGAAGTAGTATCTTGGCGGCTTTCTTGTCCGTTGCCATGCCCGTTACCCTGCACCTGAAAGCCAAGCCCAATAGCCGCCAGAACCGCCTGGAAGTAGCCGCCGACGGCAGCATTACGGTGCGGCTGAAAGCGCCGGCCCACGACGGCAAAGCCAACGCCTGCCTGCTGGCGTATTTGGCCGAGGTGTTCGGGGTCAGCAAGTCCGGCGTGGCGCTGCTGACCGGGCACACGGCTCCCTTCAAGAAAGTGCAGGTGCTGGAGCTGGAAGACGCCGCCGTGCAGCAGACGCTGGCGCGGTACCGGGTGGAAGGTGGCGCTTAACTATAATGCGGCCCGGCAAGTATAAGGGCAGCACCGCCCCACTCGGGCGCGGCTCCGACCTTTCCTTAACACTACCACACATGGAATTTCCAACCTGGGCCGTTGCCGGCTTCTGGGGCCTGGTTTCGGGCTCGGCGCTGCTCGTCGGCGCGGCCATCGGCTACTACGCCCGCGTGCCCCAGCGCCTGATTGCCGCCGTTATGGCCTTTGGCAGCGGCGTGCTGATTTCGACCCTGTCGCTGGAGCTGATGGAGGACGCCTACGAGAAAGGCGGCCTCGACTCCACCGCCCTGGGCTTCGTGGGCGGCGCGGCGGCCTACACGCTGGCCAACTGGCTGCTGGCCCGCCAGGGCGCCAAGCACCGCAAACGCTCGGGCGAGCACCAGAAAGTGGAGCGCGCCAAAGTGCAGGCCGGCACCAAGCCCGCTACTGAGCCCGGCGACGACAACGGCCTGGCCCTGGCCATCGGGGCCCTGCTCGACGGGATTCCGGAAAGCATCGTCATTGGCCTGAGCTTGCTGGCGGGCGGCACCGTGAGCATGGTGGCCGTCATTGCCATTTTCCTGTCGAATTTGCCGGAAGGACTTTCCAGCGCGGCGGGCATGAAAAAGGCCGGGCGGCCGGCTCGCTACGTGTTTCTGCTCTGGACCGGCATTGCCCTGATTTCGGGTGTTTCGTCGCTGGCCGGCTACACCATTTTCAGCCATTTCTCGCAGGAAGTAGTGGCCGCCACCACGGCCGTAGCCGCCGGCGCGGTGCTGGCCATGATAGCCGACACGATGATTCCAGAGGCTTTCGAAGCCGCCCACAACTTCACTGGCCTGATAACGGTACTGGGCTTTCTGGCGGCTTTTTTCCTGAGTAAAATGGGCTGATTAGTCACCTTACCACAAACGCAACAGGGCCACCGGACAAGCGTTCCGGTGGCCCTGTTGCGTTGCAAAAGCCGTGACCGGCCGGCGGCGGCGCTAGACCCGCTCCCCTACCTGCTCTTTGCGGTAGGTTTGCTCAAACTCCTCGTCGATGTGATAAGTAGATTCTTCGTGCTGGCTTAAGTCGAGGCCCAGCTCTTCCTGGGCGGGCTTCACGCGCAGGCCGAAGAACAGGTCAGTGACTTTGAGCAGCAGCCAGGCCCCGCCGAAAGTGAAGGCAACGACGATGGCCAGGCCCAGCACGTGGTAGCCAAACGTGGTGGCCGAGCCGTGAATCAGGCCGACCTTATCGGCGAATACGCCCGTGAGCAGCATGCCCACGATGCCGCCCAGCCCGTGGCAGGGAAACACGTCGAGCGTGTCGTCGATGCTGGTGCGGCTGTTCTGCCAGTGCACGGCGGCCTGGCTGATGAGGGCCGCCAGCACCCCGATCAGCACGCTCTGGCCGTAGGTGACGTAGCCGGCGGCGGGCGTAATGGCTACCAGCCCGACTACCGCCCCGATGCAGGCGCCCATAGCCGTGGGCTTGCCGCCGCGCACCACCTCAATCAGCAGCCAGGCCACCAGGGCGGCGGCCGAGGCCATGTTGGTGTTCACGAAGGACAGAGCCGCCAGCTCGTTGGCCCCCAGGGCCGAGCCGGCATTGAACCCGAACCAGCCGAACCACAGCAGGCCCGTGCCCAGAATCACGTAGGGCACGTTGGGCGTGACGAAGGCCGTTTTGCGGCCGTGCACCGTGCGGGGCCCCAGCACCAGCGCGGCGGCCAGGGAAGCAATGCCGGCCGAAATATGCACCACCGTGCCCCCGGCAAAGTCGAGCACGCCCCACTGGCGCAGGAAGCCCTCGGGGTGCCAGGTCCAGTGGGCCAGCGGGCAGTAGATAAAGATGCAGAACAGCACCATAAAGGCCAGGTACGCCTTGAAGCGCACCCGCTCGGCGAAGGAGCCTGTAATCAGGGCCGGGGTGATGATGGCAAACTTGAGCTGAAAGGCAAAGAAGAGCACGAACGGAATATTCGGCGACAACACCGGGTGCGGGGCCGTGCCCACGTTGCGCAGCATGCCAAACGTGAAGGGGTTGCCGATCAGGCCGTGCCAGGAGTCGCCGTAGGCCAGGGAAAAGCCCACGAAGTACCACACCAGCGAAATGACGCCCAGCGCCACGAAGCTCTGCAGCATGGTGCTGATAACGTTTTTGGGGCGCACCATGCCGCCGTAAAAAAACGACAAGCCGGGCGTCATGATCAGCACGAAGGCCGTGGCCGTCAGCATCCAGGCCATGTCGGCCCCGTTGAGGCTGCCCGGCGTGGCCGCCGGGTGCGGCACTTCCACGAATGCGGCAATGGTACTAAGCAGAATAAGCCCGGCCAGCGTCAGCAGGCTATAACTGGGGCGAAGAGTCGAGGAGTGGCTCATACGAATGATTATTTTTATAACACTCTATTTTCGAAGGTCAATTTACATATTCAACTATATAAAACAGAAAAACCACCTCTATTTTTTAGGCCTTACATATAAAACTAACGGTTGTTATTGAAAATACACCCTGATTCTTAAACCTACCGCGCAACAACTACCAACCTGTAAATCGAACTGACCAAACAGCAACAAGCCCCGCTCCGGCAGCTTGCAAAGCGGCGCAGCGGGGCTTGATAATGGATCTGTACTAGATCTGCCTCAGGCAGGCTCGAAATTCCTACGAAAGAACCGGCCGACTTACTTTTTGCGCTTGAAGCGGTAGTAGCGCCGGTACCAGGGGGCCGTTTTTTTGAACAGGGAGCCGGGCGTTTCCTCGGGAAACATGTTGATGCGGAACACCTGAAACCGGTCGTCTTCCAGGTGCATGCCGCCCGTGTCGGTCGAGACGCCAAAGGCGAAGCCGGCGTCGCGCACCAGCTTTTTCAGGGCTTCGTTGCTGCTGCCGTAGGGGTAGGCAAACGACACGACTTCGGCGCCAAGCAGCTGCTCGAGCAGCTGCTTGCTCTCGGCAATTTCGCGGGCGGCCTGCTCCAGGGGCACCGTGGGCAGGTTGGCGTGCGTGAGCGTGTGGGCCCCGATTTCCCAGCCCGCCGCCACGAAGGCCCGCTTCTGCTCGGGGCTCATAATCTCGCAGCGCGGCTCGGCGGGGTCGGAGTCCACGTCCCAGAAGTTGTAGCGCACCTGCTCGTCGCCGAGCAGGTAGATGACGCCCCGGTAGCCGTAGTGCTGCATCAGGGGCAGCAGGTTGGTGTAATTGTCGGTGTAGCCGTCATCGAAGGTGAGGATGATGGGGCGGGCCGGAAACTCGCGCAGGTCCTTCTCGCCGTTGGCAAAGGCCAAGTAGTCGAGGAAGGTAATGGGCGTAAACGCCCGGCGGCGGAAGTACTCCAGGTGCTTTTCGAAATTGTCCCGGGTCACGAAGATGCGGTGCTTGGTATTCAGCGGCGCCGTCGGAATCTTGTGGTACATCAGGATGGGAATAAAGCCGGGCACGCGCTTTTTCATCACGGCGCCGCGGTACACGCTCAGCACCTGCGCGGCAATGGCGGCCAGGCTGTAGTCGCGCTGCACCCGGGCCTGCAGGGCGGCGCCCACCGGGTGCGGGGCGGCCAGAAACACGCGGGCATCTTCCAGCAGCTGGTCGTAGTCGACGGTGGTATCCTGGAGCAGGGCCGAGATGTCGCCGAAGTTGGAAGCGGCGGCTTCTTCGTAGCTGGCCTCCGTGACTACGCCCGCGTAGGTTGCCTCGCCCAGGGCCAGCACGCCCACGCCCGCGCCCAGCGCCTCGATGGCCACCCGCCCGGCCCCCACCACCAGGGCCGACTGCGCCAGCCAGCCGGGCACGTCGGGCGTGAAGCCCACGACTTCGACCCGCTCCTGAAACTGGGTTTGCAGGTGCTGCAAGGCAGTCTTGCCGGCGGCGGGCAGGTGTTGGAGCTCGGCCCCGACCAGGGCCACGCGCAAGGCCGGAAACTCGGCCAGCAGGGCCGGAAACACCCGCAGCAGCAGCTGGGCCGCCCGCTCGCCCTTGCCCCCGTTGAAGCGCCCGATAAACGACAGGCGCAGGGGTCGGGCCTGGGTGGCCAGCTCCGGGGGCTGGGCGGCAAAGTCTACGCCGTTGGGTAGCAGCACGATTTTTTCGGGCTGCATCTTCACCTCTTCCACCAGGTGGGTTTTCAGGTTGGCGCAAATGGCCACCACTTTGTCGCCGTAGATGTCGAACAGGCTGGTGGAGGCGTGCAGGTGCTGGCGGCCGTGCACCGTGGACACCAGCGGAATATCGGTGCCCTTCACGGCAAAATAAGCCACCCAGCTGGCCGCCCGGGAGTGGGCGTGCACCACCTCAATCTGGTGCTGGCGCAGCAGGCCGCGCAGCAGCAGAATGTTGCGCAGCCGCTGCCCGTGCCGCCGGTTGGTGATGGGCGCCTGCACACACAACGCCCCGGTGGGCAGCTGGGCCATATCCGACACCAGCACGACTTCGTGGCCCTGGGCGCGGTGGGCTTCGGCCAGATGCACGGCGTAGCTAACGGAGCCGGCAAAGAAATCGGCGGACAAAACGTGCAGGATGCGCATAGGACAAAAGACGGAGGTGGCGGCTCAAAGGTACGAAAGCCGCCGACCGACGATGCAGGGCCACGTGCGGCCCGCCGGGCCGGCCTCGGCGCGCCGACTGCCGCTGGCAGCGGCAAAGGCCATAACGAGCAAGCGCCCTGGCTGCCTGCTCAGGCGGCCAGGGCACTTGCCGGCGGCGACACGAGCAGGGCGGCGGACTACGCCTGCCCGCTCTGCTCCTGTTCCTGGGCTTCCACCACGGCAATGGCTACCATGTTCACAATCTCGCGCTCTGACGAGCCCAATTGCAGCACGTGCACCGGCTTGCGCAGCCCCAGCAGAATCGGGCCGATGGACTCGAAGCCGGCCGCCGAGCGGAGCAGGTTGTAGGCAATGTTGGCCGCCGAGAGGTTGGGAAAAATCAGCGTGTTGGCGCCTTCCTCCACCAGCTTGCTCAGCGGGTGGTTCTGGCGCAGCAGCTCGGTATCGAAGGCCAGGTGGGCCTGGATTTCGCCGTCGACCAGCATGTCGGGGTGCTTGTGCTGGAGTAGCTGCACGGCCCGCCGCATCTTGGCCGCGTCGGCGCCCTTGGCGCTGCCGAAGTTGGAGTAGGTAACCAGGGCAATGCGGGGCTTGATGTTGAACCGCTCCACGGCCCGGGCCGTCATTTCCGTGATTTCCACCAGCTCCTCGGCCGTGGGGTCGATGTTGACGGTGGTATCGGACAGGAACAGGGGCCCGCGCTTGGTGAGCAGAATGTACATGCCCGACACTTTGCGCACCCCGTCTTCGCGGCCGATTACCTGCAGGGCCGGCCGGATGGTGTCGGGGTATTTGCGCGTGAGGCCCGAAATCAGGGCGTCGGCCTCGCCGGTTTCCACCATCATGGCCCCGAAGTAGGAGCGGCGGGCCCGCATCAAATCCAGGGCCTCGGGGGCGCTGATGCCCTTGGCGTGGCGCTTTTCATAGAGGGCGTCGGCGAAGCGCTGCACCCGCGCGGCCTGCTCGGGCGTGCCGGGGTCGAGGATGGGCACGCCGGCCAGGTCGAGCTGGTGCTGGGCCAGCAGCGCCCGAATCACCTGCTCATTGCCCAGCAGAATGGGGTGGGCAATGCCTTCGTCCTTGACCTGCTGGGCAGCCTTGAGCACCTTCAGGTTTTCGGCGTCGGCAAACACCACGCGCTTGGGGCTGGTCTTGGCCTTGTCGAGAATCACGCGGGAAATGCGCGTGTCCTGCCCCAGGCGGCGGGCCAGCTGGCTTTCGTAAGCGGCCCAGTCGGTGATGGGGGCCTGGGCCACGCCCGACTCAATGGCGGCGCGGGCCACGGCCGGGGCCACGGTGGCCAGCAGGCGCGGGTCGACGGGCTTAGGAATGATGTACTCGCGGCCGAATTGCAGGTTGTCGGTGCCGTAGGCCATGTTTACCGCGTCGGGCACCGATTTCTTGGCCAGGGCGGCCAGGGCCCGCACGGCGGCCAGCTTCATGGCCTCGTTGATTTCGGTGGCGCGCACGTCGAGGGCCCCGCGGAAAATGTAGGGGAAGCCCAGCACGTTGTTGACCTGGTTGGGATAGTCGGAGCGGCCGGTGGCCATAATCAGGTCGGGGCGGGCGGCCACGGCTTCCTCGTAGCTGATTTCGGGCGTGGGGTTGGCCATGGCAAACACCACCGGGTTGTCGGCCATGCTGCGCACCATCTCCTGGCTGACCACGTTGCCCTTCGAGAGGCCCACGAACACGTCGGCGCCCACGAAGGCTTCGGCCAGGGTGTGCAGGTCGCGGGAGGTGGCAAAGGGCTGCTTGCGCGCGTCCAGATCGGGGCGGTCGGCCCGGATCACGCCTTTGCTGTCGCACATCACCACGTTGTCGGGCTGCGCGCCCAGGGCCAGGTAGAGCTTGGTGCAGGAAATGGCGGAAGCGCCGGCCCCATTCACCACGATGCGCACCTGGGCAATGTCTTTGCCCACCAGCTCCAGGGCGTTGAGCAGGGCGGCGGCCGAAATAATGGCCGTGCCGTGCTGGTCGTCGTGCATCACCGGAATGTTGAGCTCCTGCTTGAGGCGCTCCTCAATCTCGAAGCACTCGGGGGCCTTGATGTCTTCCAGGTTGATGCCGCCGAACGTAGGTTCGAGCAGCTTCACGGTGCGCACGAACTCGTCGACGTTCTTGGTATTAAGCTCCAGATCAAACACGTCGATGTCGGCGTAGATCTTGAACAGCAGCCCTTTGCCCTCCATCACCGGTTTGCTGGCGGCGGGCCCGATGTCGCCCAGACCCAGCACGGCCGTGCCATTGCTGATAACGGCCACCAGGTTGCCTTTGGCGGTGTACTTATACACGTCCTCGGGGTTGTCGGCAATGGCCAGGCAAGGCTCAGCCACGCCGGGCGAGTAGGCCAGCGACAGGTCGCGCTGGGTGCTGTAGGCCTTGGTGGGCACGACTTCGAGCTTGCCGGGGCGGCCCTGGGCGTGGTAGAGCAGGGCATCTTCGGGGCGGATTTTCTCTTGCATGGGGCAGCGGGTGATAAGCTGGCTCTGGCGCCAACAAGCCTGCAAGGTAAGGCGGGAAGGGCACACGACCCGCGCCGGGCAGCAAGGCAAGGAGCGCCCCGGCTACGGGGCCGCCAGCGGGGAAAAATCGGCGTAGGGGTCGGGGTGCTGCCAGCCGGGCCAGGCGGCCAGGGTACCGGCAAACAACATCCGGATGATGTCCTCGGGCTCCAGGTTGTGGGCCCACCAGCTCAGGGAAAGCTCGTAGCAATACCGCTGCTCCCCTACCGCGTAGCCCAGCAGCACGGTCCACTCGTCGCGGGCCAGCAGGGTGAGCTGTTCGGCGGGGGCGCGCCGAAACCACAGGCCCGGCAGCACGTCCGGCAGGCCCTGCTGCCGGCGCGCAGCCAACTGCCGGAGCTGCTCGGCCCAGGGAAACTCGGTGTAGATGGCCAGGGCTTCGGCTTCCGTGACGGGGCCCTGCGCCCGCGCTGTGCCGGGGGTACACTCAACGGGCTGCCAGCCCCAGGTTACGTCCATACCGCTTATCGTGCTTCGGCGGCAAGCTACGCAAAAGCGGCTACCCTGGGCCCGACTGGTTTAGTACTGGCCTTCCACGTTGTCGAGGTACTTCTGGCCCGAGCCGGTGTTGAGCAGCAGAATCTGCTCGTCGGGGCGCAGCCAGCCGGTGCCGAGCAGGTGGCGGGCCGCCATCCAGACGGCGGCGCCTTCGGGGGCCACGAACAGGCCTTCGAGGCGGCCCAGCTCCCGCATGCCTTCCACCATCTGCTCGTCGGTGATGCTCACGGCCGTGCCCCGCGACTCGCGCAGCACTTCCAGCATCAGGGCTTCCCCCAAGGGGCGCGGCACGGCCAGTCCGTTGGCAATGGTGGGTTTGCCGACGTAGTGGTGGGAGTTGGCCTGCCGGCCCGCGTAGGTTTCAATCAGGGGGCAGCAGTTGGCGGCCTGCACGGCCACCATGCGGGGCAGCCTGGCATCGGCGGGCAGCCAGCCCAGGGCTTTCATTTCCCGGAAGGCCTTCCAGATGCCAATCAGGCCGGTGCCGCCGCCGGCGGGGTAGAGAATCACGTCGGGCAGCTGCCAATTCAGCTGCTCGGCAATTTCGTAGCCCATGGTTTTCTTGCCCTCGATGCGGTAGGGCTCTTTCAGCGTCGACACGTCGAGCAGCTCGCCGCCAGCATTGGTGTGGCGCACCCAGGCCGCGCAGTCGTTGATCAGGCCGTCGATCAGCTCGACTTCGGCCCCGTACCAGTAGCACTCCTCGCGGAAGGCCTTGGGCGTGTGGCGGGGCATGGCCACCACGGCCCGCATGCCGGCCTTGGCGCAGTAGGCGGCCATAGCCACCCCCGCGTTGCCGGCCGTGGGCACGATGCAGCCTTCCACGCCCAGCTCCTTGGCCTTGGAAATAGCCATGCTCAGGCCCCGGGCCTTAAACGAGCCGGTCGGGTTCTGGCCTTCGTCCTTGAGCACCAACGAGTGCAGATCGTAGCGGCCGGCCAGGCGCGTCAGGTCCAGCAGCGGGGTGAATCCTTCGCCCAGGCTCACCCGGTTTTCGTCGTGGAGCAGGGGCAGCACTTCGCGGTAGCGCCACATCGAGCCCTCGGTGAGGCAGATGCTGGCCTTGCTCAGGGGCTCGTGCAGGTCGTAGGTGGCCAGCAGCGGCAGCTGGCAGCACTCCGACACCCGTTGCAGGGCAAAGGCCGAGTGGGGCTTGCCGCAGGCGGAGCATTCCAGCGCGTGAATACGGGAGGCAAGAGTGGAGCAGGTTTGCATGACGAACGAGGGCGGTAAGAACTGAGCTTTAGAACGGCAAATACCCCCGCCAGTATGCGGAAACAAAATAGGGATTCGGAATAGGCTATTCCCTTTTCGAATAGTGACGTTTCATAAACTGCACGAAATCCTTGTATGGCAGGTTGTTTTCGGTGCCCCGGCGCTGAATGAAGTTGAACTGCCGCCGCATGCTGAGCCCCTGAATCGGGACTTCCAGCAGCTCCCCCGACTCCAGTTCCTTGACTACCGCCTGCCGGGGCAGAAACGCCAGGCAGGTATCCACGCGCACGAAGTTTTTCAGGGCCTCGGTGCCGCCCAGGCGCACTTTCACCGGCAGGTCGGGCAGCTTGAGGTGGTGCTCGGCCAGGGCTTCCTCCAGCACGGCCAGCGTGCCCGAGCCCACCTCGCGCACGGCCAGCGGCACGTTGTGCAGGTCGTGTACCGTCAGGTTCTGGGTGTTCAGCGGGTTCTTGGCCGAGCAGACGGCAATAACGTCGTCGGTGAGAAACGGCGTGTAGGTCACGTTGCTGACCTTGTTGATGCCCTCGATGATGCCCAGGTCGATTTCGTGGTCGAGCAGGGCCTTGAGGATATTCTCGCTGTTGCGGTTTTTGAGCGTGAGCTGAATGTTGGGGTGCTTGTTCAGGTAGGCCGACAGCACCGGCGGCAGCACGTAGAGCGAAATGGTGGTGCTGGCCCCAATCATCATGCGCAGGCGCGGCGAGTAGTCGGCGCTGAGGGCCGTAAACTCCTGGTGCAGTTCGTGCTGCAGCTGCTTGGCCAGCAGCAGCTTCTGGTAGAGCAGCCGCCCGGCCGGGGTGAGCTTCACGGAGTTGCCCAGGCGCTCAAACAGGCCAATTTTGTACTCCTCCTCCAGGGCCTTCACGTGCTTGCTTACCGCCGACTGGCTGACGAACAGGTTCTGGCTGGCTTTGGTGAAGCTCAGCAGGCGGGCCACTTCCAGGAAGATTTCGTGCTTGTAGGAGAGCATAGAGGCTTGAAAATACGACAATCGGGCCGGGCCGTTTCCCGCCCCGCCCAACCCACACTACACCGGCGGCGGCCGGAAGCTGCGTCGTCGTTTCAGAAATTCGGCGCAAGGCGCTTGGCTCCCAAGCGAATAAATCAGTATGTTTCTGTCCCCAAAGTGCTGGCCCCCACGGCTGGCGCTCCTGCTATTCAGCTGGCCTGGCCAGCTGCCGCCGGCCGGTATGCCGCCGAGTTTTCTTGCAATAGCAGCAGCCTATGGATACCTGGGTAGTACTCCTGGTGACGGTCGTTCTCGGCCTGATCTACCACAGTTTCAAGGACCGCCTCAAGGGTCTGGAACAACGCACGCAGCGGCGCGAAGAAGAGCACAACGACCTGCTGCGGCTGGTGGAGGAGCTGCGCGAAGAAGTGCGGCAGCTGCGCACGGCCCCACCAACTCCGCCAGTGGCCGCCGCCCCACCGGCCCCAACCGTCAGGCCTGCCCCCATCGTTACGGCCCCGGTAGCTGCCGCGCCCGCGCCGCCGGTCGTAGCTTCTGCGGCGGCTCCCGTTGCGCCGGCGGCCCCGGCCCCACCACCGCCGCCCGTAGTGCCCCCCATAGCCGCGCCCGTCGCGCCCACGCCGCCGCGGCCGGTAGTAGTGCCGGCTCCCGTTCCCGCTTCTACTCCGCCCGCCGCCGTCCCAGCCCCGCCGGTAGTGCGTCCAACGCCCCAGCCGCAGCCCGAACCAGTGTTCATAGCCCCGCCGGCGCCGCCCCGCCTGGTGGTGCCCCCACCCCCACCCGTGCCCGCCGAGCCGACCTGGTGGGACCGGACCGAGCAGGTGCTGCTCGACAACTGGACGGGGATTCTGGGGGCCGTGGTGCTGGTTATCGGCGTGGGGTTCCTGGGCATCTATACCGCCTTGCAGGTCACGCCCCCGGTGCGCTTCGCCATGATTTGCGGGTTTGCCGCCGCCCTGCTCGCCCTCGATTATTTCCTGCGCACCAAGCCCTTTGCCGAGCGGCTGCACGTGTGGCTGCACAGCAGCGCGGCGGCCATTTTCCTGTTTGCCTGCGTGGGCGCCAGCAGCGTGCCGGGGCTGCAATGGGCCGCGCCGCCCCTGAGCTACCTGCTGCTCCTGGCCGGGGTGGCGGCCAACCTTTGGCTGGCCTGGCGGAGCAGCCGCGAGTCGGTGGCGACGCTGCACGGGGTGCTGAGCCTGGTAGCCCTGGCCGTTATTGCCCCCGACCTATTGACGCTGGGCACGGCGGCGGCCGTTACGGCCTTCTGCATTGCCATTACCTACCGGCAGCGCTGGAAATACCAGCTGCTGCTGAGCATCGTCAGCTTTTTCGTGTTTCACCAGTACTGGCATTTTCACCTGGCGGCTCCGCTGGCCGGCGGGGCGCGGCTGGTGGCAATGGCGCTGGTCATGCTGGTGGGCGTGGCGGCGGCCGTGGTGCAATACCGCAGCGTGTATGCCCGCACCCAGTTCGATGCCCTGCTGTTTGCGGCCCACGTGCTGAACTGGACCACCCTGGGCTTTAACCTGTACCAGTACAGCACCGGCTCCCCCTGGAAAACCATTCCGCTGGCCCTGGGCTCCGCGCTGACCTTTTTCGTGGCCCGCCGGGCGCGGCAGCTCGGCATTCAGTGGCTGTTCCAGACCGACACCATCATTTCCCTGATTCTGGCCCTGGCCACGGCTTTTTCCCTGCTGGGCTGGCACGCGTCGGGTACCGTGGTGGGGCTGTTCATGCTGCTGGAGTCGTTGCTGATTGCCTTTATCATGGCCCGGGAGCGGGAAACGCTGGTGTTTCAGGTGGCTTCGGCCGGGGCTCTGCTGGCCGGGGCGGGCCTGCTGCTGCTGGTGCTGACCCAGCTCACGAGCTACTCGCCTGCCGAGCTGCACCGCAATACCCTGCTTGTCTTGCTGGCCGCCAGCGCCGGAGCCGTCTACTTCCGCTTCGCCTACGCCCAACCTTTGCTGGCCGCCGAGGACGCAAGCACCGCTACCAACCGCGCCCTGCACCACGGTTTTGGGGGATTGGTCGGGGCCTTGTACCTGGGCGTGGCGGCCCTGCTGCTGCGGGCGCTGTTTGGGGTTAGTGCCCCGCCGGCGGGCCTGCTGGTGAGTGGAGCGGCGGCAGCGGCCGGCGCAGTTTTCGGCCTGGCCTGGTGGCTGCGCGGCGGGCTGGGCTGGTTTCGTACCCTGCACCTGGCAGCCGGCCAAGTGCTGCTGACGGTGGCCATCCTGGGGTTGCACAAGCTGGGGCTGGGCTGGACGGCCACGGCCACCATTCTCTACCTGGAAACGCTGCTGCTGGCCGGCCTGCTGGGCCGGGCTACCGAGGTGGCGGCTTTCCGGCTGGTGGTCGGTGGGGCGCTAGCGGCGGGCCTCTGGCTGCTGCTGGCCGGCGGGCTGCCCGGGCCACACCTGCCCCCGCAGCTGCTGCCCCGCCACGCGGCCTTGCTGGTGCTGGGCGGACTGGGCAGCACCATTTTTTTCCACCTCCTGAGCCGGCAGCTGTGGCTGGGCGCTCAGCGGCCTACTTCCCCGGACCGGAGCCTGCACCAGGGCGTCGGGGCGCTGGCGGGGGTGCTGTATCTGGGCGGGACGGCGGTGGCGTTGCGGGCGTTGTTTGGCCCTAGCTACCCGCCGGTGGCCCTGCTCATCGGGGGCCTGGTCGTAACGGCGGCTCTGCTCTTTGGCCTGAGTTATTGGCTGCGCGGCGGAGCCGAGTGGTTCCGGATTCTGCACCTGCTCCTGGGTCAGGTAGTGCTGGCTGGGGCCGTGCTGGGCCTGCACGAGGCCGGCCTGAGCTGGCCGCTGACCGTGGTGCTGCTCTACCTGGAAATGCTGCTGATGACCCTGACGCTGGCCCGGCGGCGCGAGTGGTGGGTGTACCGGGTGCAGCTCTACGCTACCCTGTTGCTGGCTACAAGCTTGCCCGTGCTGGTGTATGGCCTGGGCCATTTGAGCGCCGAACAGCGCGCCCTGCTCCTCACGCTGGCCGCCCTGGCCACGGTAGCCGCGCAGATCGTCGTCGGACGGCTGGCCGCGCCGGCCTACGATGCCCTGCCCTTCTCCTACGACCCCACCTACCGCCTCCGCCTGCTGGGGGCCATGCCCGGCTTGCTGCTGCTGGCCGCGGCCGGACTGATATACGAACACACCTGGGCGGCGTGGGCGGCCGTGGGCATTGGCGGCGGCTTGCTGCTGCTGCGCCGCTACGTGGCCGTGCCGGGCCTATGGACGGGCGTCGTGCTGGCCGCCACCGGCTACCACGTTTTGCAGTGGTACTACCTGCTCTTGGCTGGCGCGCCGCTCGGCACGGGGCAGGTATTGGCGTATTCACTGCCCCTGGTGCTGCTTTCGGCAATGGGGCTGGCGTATTCCAGCTGGGATGCCCGCCAGCGGCAGGTGCGCTGGCCCTGGCTGTATCTGCTGGGCCTGCACCTGACGGTAGTGGCCTGGACGGCGGCCGCGCCGCACTCCGAAGCCATAGCCGTGCTGCTCTGGCTGGTCCTGGTGGCAGTGGCAGCCGGCGCGGCGCAGTGGGTGCGCCGCCGTTTCACCACGCCCGAAGCCCTGGCCGCGCAGGGTTGCCCCGACCGGTTTCTGCTGCACGTGATGTACGCGGGGCTGGCCCTGGCCTTGTTCTGGCACTTCAGCCACCTGGTGTGGAGCTCCGAAATACTGTGGCGCCTGCCGGCCCGCCGTCTTACGGCCGCGGCGCTGGTGCTGGTGCTGGCCGGTCTGGCGGGGCGCACCGCCCCAACCGCTCCGCCGCTTTACCGCTCCTGGCAGCTGCTCCACCCCTATCTGCCCGAGCTAACCCTGGCCCTGCTGGGCTTCACGCTGTGGTGGGAAGTGCAGCTCACCTGGCAGGCGCTGCTCTGGCTGGGGCTGGCATTTGCACTTACCTTGGGCACAACCCGGCTGCCAGTTCACCTGCGGCGGCTGCAGCTCTACGGCGTGCTGTTTTTCTGGCTTTCCACGGTCTGGGTATGCTACGTGGCGCTTACCCGCCTGGCCCCCGGACAGCTGCTGAGCGTGCCGTGGCTGACCTCGGCCGGGGCCGTAGCGCTGCAGTTTGCCTACGCCGCCGTAGCCCTGCGCAACTTGGCCGCGCCCGAACCCGTCTACTGGCCGCCGGGCCTGGGCGGACTGGCGGCGCTGGGCCGCCTGAGCCCGCGCCAGCGGGTGGCGGCCCTGCTCTACCCGGCCTTTGTAGCCCTCACCGTGCTGCTGGTGCAGTCCTTCGACCGGTTGGTGCTTACGGTGCTGCTGATGCTGGAAGTGGTAGCGCTGTTCATAACCAGCCTGTTGCTGCGCCGCCAGGATTTTCGCTACGCCTCGCTCGTGGGCGTGGCCATCTGCCTGGTGCGGCTGGTGTTTTTCGACCTCAGTCAGCGCGGCACCATTACCCGGGCGGTGGTTTTTATCCTGATGGGCATGCTGCTGCTGGGCATGAATGCGCTGTATGCGCGCTTCAAAGACCGGTTTACCCCCATTCCCGACGCAGACGCCGACCCGGCCGCTGGTGGAGCCCCAGACACCGACGGAGAACTGCCAACCGTGGCCCCCCAGGAGTAAAGCCCGCCAGGTAGAGACGCAACATCTTGCGTCTCCTCGTTGAACGACTCACAGGAGCGCCGGGAGACGATTCCGTGCAACGACGAGACGCAAGATGTTGCGTCTCTACGGCATTCGGCCGCTTTTTCAGCTAACTCGAACAGCTCCTTTGCAAGAAAATAGGCTACTTGGCGGCGCCGGCCAGCAGTCCGAACTCGCGCTGCAGAATCTGCTCGGCAATGGCCCGGCGGCCCCGCACGAAGTTGTCCGTGGCCGGGCCACCGTTGGCCGGTTCGGCATTCAGGGCGAAGAAGTAGGTGCGGCCCGCCTGCTCTACCCAGCCCACGAACCAGCCATTGTCGGCACCGCTTTGCATGGTCCAGCCAGTTTTGCCGCGCAGCACCCAGCCCGGCCCCCGGCCCAGCACCAGCAGGGCTTTGGTAATAGCCTGGCTCCGGGCCGATACCGGCAGCCGGCCTTGCTGCAAACGCCGCAGAAAGTCGATTTGCTCGAACTGGGTGATGCGCGACGAGCCGGCCAGCCAGAAAGTATCCACCGTGGCCGCCGTTACGTGCATGCGGCCGAAGCGCAGCCGGGGCAGCCACTGCCGGTAGCGGCCGGCCCCGACGCGGCGGGCCAGCTGCTGGTAGCACGGCACGCACGACACGCGCAGGGCCTGGGCCACAGTCAAATCCTGGTTCCACTGCGGAAACGCGCGCCGCACCCCATCCCAGCGGAACACCTCGGCGGTATCGGCTACCGCGCCGGTTTCGAGCCCGATCAGGGTGTTGGGAATCTTGAACGTGGAGGCGGGCAGAAAGCCCTGCCGGCACCGCGCCAGGTTGTAGGCCGTGTAAGCATTGGTGCCGGCGTCGAGCACCAGAAACGAGCCGCGCAGTCCGTAGGCGGCGAAATACGCCTGAAAATCCCGCTCCGTGATGCGCGGGGACCCGGCCGGCTTGGCCGCCAGCAGCGCCAGCAGCAGCGCCAGAAAACCAAAACGAAAAAGAGAGTAGCTCATCAGATACCGCTAAAAGGAATGCCGCCCCGCGTCCGCCCGGGCCGCTGGCCGAAGAAAAAGTAGTTCGCCAATAATACGGCTTTGCGGGCAGCAGGGCGGGTTTGGCGGGGCGCGCGGCGGCCCGGCGGGTAGCCAAGTGGCAGAAACCGGGGCGGGGCATTCGGCCGAATAAGCGTACATTTGGTGGGCAGCCCCACCCCGCCACGGGCCAGCCGGACCAAACTCCCCCGGCCTGATTCGGGTATAAGGGCAGCGAAACTCACTTTTTCAAGCCTAACTTTTTTGATCATGGCCACTACCAACCAAGCCGCCGAAAGCACCCAGACGGGCGCTGCCGACCAAACCGTAACTGCCCGGGAAGCCCTCCACCACCGCGTAAAGCAGGCGCAGGAGCGTCGTCGCCAGAAGCGCAAGCGCATCCACGCGCACTAGTCGGCCCCGACTTCGCCTCTCAGCCCTGATGGTCCCCGCGGCCGTCGGGGCTTTTTTGTGGGCGGCTGCGTGTTGCCTTCCGCAGCGGGCCGCCGTATTGCCAGGGCACCGGCCCGTGGGGCGGCCCCGGTTTTTCCAGCTTTTCCTATGCGTAATCTGCTTCCGTTGCTGTTTCTGCCGGCTCTGGCCGGCTGCCACGACCCAGCGCTGGTGCGCCTGCAGGTGGTCAACGACAGCCAGGAGCAGGCAGTAGCCATTGCCGTGCGCTGCGACGGGCGCCTGGTGTTCGACACGGTGGTGGCGCGCTACCGCACCACCGACGACCGGCTGAGCCGCTACCTGCGGCTGGCCCCGGGCCCGCACCGCCTGGCCGTGGAAGCCCGCGGGCAGCGCACCCACCTCGACACCCTGCTCAATACGGTTGGTACCAACGTGCTGGGCGTCACGTTCCGCTACGACTCGCTGCCGGCCCGGACCCGCACAACCTACTTTGCCGACGGGGCGGAAGGCGAAATTACCTTCCCCGCTTTTTACGTCCGGCGCTCCTTCCGCGTGTACCAGTTTCAGACCAGCCAGCCGCTTCGTCCGTAGAAAAGCCCCCAGCCCGCATCCGGGACGAAATCTGCCGCCTTACTTTGCCGTATGCTAAAAGCCCTTTCTTGCCTGCTCATCGGTGCCCTGTGCGCCACCAGCTGCCAGCAGACGCCTGGCAACGACACCTCCATGCTGCCAACCTCCGCCGAGACGATGACGGACACCGGCGCGGCCACCGCCGACGGGGCCCGCAGTGCCGTGCGCCGCTACGTGCAGGAGCTGCCCAACGGCAACCTGTTCGTGCTCGACTCGGCCACGGCCCTGGAAGTGGATGACCACTGGCAGGTGCTGGTGCCCCGCACCGACTGGGCCGGCCGCATGCCCAACAAAGCCGGCTTCGAAGTCGACAAAAAGACCGGCGCGGTGAAGACCCTGATGGTGAAATAACCCGCCCGTACGACGAAGCTATTCAGGAAGTCGCTAGAACGTCATGTCGAACGAAGTGAGACATCTCGCGTGTAGTGGTAATCTAAGCCCCTCTCCTTTTTCGGACTCTGCGCATCAAGCAGATGCGGGTTGGGGTGAGGCGCAACGGCAGCACGCGAGATGTCTCACTTCGTTCGACATGACGTTCCCCTCTTCCTTTCTAAACAGCTTCGGCTTCAACGCACGAAAAAAGCCCGAATCAATCTTGATTCGGGCTTTTTTATGGTTCATAATACTCAAAACGCCTACTCCAGCACTACGCGGCGCGTCAGGGTGCCGGCGCGCAGCAGGTACACGCCCGGGGGCAGCTTTCCGGTGTTCAGGTGGATGGGCAGGCGGGCAGCGCCAGTTGGCAGCGCGTGGGTCAGCACCACCTGGCCCGTGCTGTTCAATAGCGTCAGCTGCTCGGCCCGCACCTCTTCGGGCAGCCGAACGGTCAGCACGCCGGCCGTGGCGGGGTTGGGGTACACCAGCAACCGCTCGGATAAAGCCGCCGCGCCGGCCGCCGCCGTGACGGTGCGGGTGCTGCGGTAGATGCCGCCGGCGAAGTTATTGCTAATGCCGCCCACCAGGCCCCCGGCCCAGCCGGTTTGGGCGTCCAGGAAGGCCACCGTGCCCCGGGGCGTGCCCTGGTCGAGCAGCGTCCAGGTCTGGCCGTAGTCGGTCGTGACGGACGAGCCGGGCGCGCGGGTGGTAAAGCCGGTGCTGACGAACGCGCCGGGGCTGCCCGGCACCCGGCACAGGCCGCTGGCGTACACGGGTCCGGTGGCCGTGAAGGGCGTCCAGGTCTGGCCCCCGTCGCGGGTGCGGCTCAGCGTGATGGTGCCGGTAGCGGCATCGTCGTAGAGAGCCAGGCCGTTGAGGGCATCACTGAAGGCCAGCTGCTTGACCTCGGGCAGGCGCGTGTTGGCCACCTGCCAGCTCAGGCCCCGATTGGTGGAGTAGAACATCCGGCCGTAGTCGGTGCCGAACCACACGCTGCTGCCCACGGCCGTGAGCAGGCCCACGCGGCCATATTCGCCGGTGATGGGCGCGGGCAGGCTGGCGGCCGGCACCCGGTTCCACTGCTGCCCGCCGTTGGTGGTAGTGTAGACCTCAAACGAGCCCCCGTTCGGGTCGCCCACGACCACGCCGTTGTCGAGGTCGAACATGTGCAAATCGTTGAGAAAGGCATCCGGGCCGGCAAAGGCGGCCGTGCTCTGGTAGGTCCAGCTCGTGCCCCCGTTGCGGCTGTAGAACACGTAGCCCCCACCCAGCCGGGAAAAGAAGGTTTCCTGGCTGTACACCCCGACCCAGACGTTGTTGGCATCCACGGCGCTGATACCGGCGTACCCGACCGACACGTTGCTGGGCGTCGCGTTGATGCCGCCGCGCACCCAGGTGGCACCCCCGTCGTTGGTGCGGCTGAAATTCCAGTAGCCGGCCCCCTGGGGTACCCCCATGCTGGTGGCAAATACCACCGTGGGGCTCACGATGCTCAGATCCTGCACGGTGGCCCGCTCCACGCCAAATTCAGCTTTTTGCTGCTGCCACTGGGCCTGGCCTGGCAGGCTGCAGCACCCGGCCAGCAGGGTAATAATAAAGAGTCGAGGTAGTAGCATAGTGTACTGGTTAGTTGGGCAGTAGCGCCGCCGGCAAAGCTACGACTTTCCATTTTTGGGCCGGTAGTATTGCCCACGAAAAAGCCCGAACCAAACCTGATTCGGGCCTTTCTGCTGTTCGATTGAAGCAGCCTACTTTTTGTTGAGCTGGTCGCGGTGCTCCTGCTCAGCGTCGGGCTGGTTGCGGCGGTCGGCGTGGTCGTCGGTGCCGTTGATGAAGTCTTCGTCGCCCTTGGCCAGGCTGTGCAGGTGGCGGATTCCGTCGCCCATTGTTACGCCGGCTTCGGTGTCGATGGTGGGCGAGGTGGTGGCGGGGTCGATGGGGTTGGCGGCCGAAGCGCCGATGGCGCCGGTGGTATCGTCAGCTTTCTTATCGTCTTTCTTAGGGGAAGTAGCCATGATTTCTGAGTGGTAAGCCGCCCCGGAAGGCAGCGGTTCGAAACGGGGGATGGCCAGGAGAAGCTGGCTGCTAAGTCTATACGCGGGGAAGCAGCCACGGTTTTTGGCGGAGCATCTCGCGTAGGGTCGTTGTTGGGCACGGACCGTCATGCAGAGCGTAGCGAAGCATCTCGCGTGCAATGGTAATCAGTTACTCTGGCAACATCAGCACGCGAGATGCTTCGCTACGCTCTGCATGACGTTCGAAAAGCAGCGCTATCCACATGCCTTGGCTCGGCCATTGGCCGGGGAATTAGCTTAGCTGCTAACAACCCGCGTCGGTTCGGGGCGTAAGCTGACGGGGTACGCTCACGCCTTCCCTACCCCGCCACTATTCTCTATGAACAACTTCCAACCCCAGCCCGCGCTGCCGCTGGCCGGCGACCCATCGCGCCGCAACTTTATTGCCCAAACCGGCCGCGGCCTGCTGGCCGTCGGCGTGGCCGGCACGCTCGGCGGGCTGCCCGCCGCCTCAGCCGCCGCTGCTACCGATCAGGCCTCAGACCTAGTGCTACAATCGGGCCCGACCGACGTGACGCTGCCCGAAATCAACGCCAGGACCGAGCCCAGGAGCAGCGGCGTGCCCAACCCCCAGCCCGTGGATCAGCGCGTGGGCTACGCCGTGGTGGGCCTGGGCCACCTCACCCTGGAAGAGCTGCTGCCGGCCCTCGCGCAGTGCAAGAAGTCGAAGCTGGTGGCCCTGGTCAGCGGCGACGCGGATAAGATGGGCAAGGTGGCCCGGCAGTACGGCATTGCGCCCCAGAACTGCTACTCGTACCAGACCTACGACAATCTGAAAGACAACCCCGCCGTGGAGGTTATCTACATCGTGCTGCCCAACTCCATGCACGCCGAGTACACCATTCGCGGGGCCCGGGCCGGCAAACACATTCTCTGCGAGAAGCCCATGGCCAACTCCGTGAAGGAGTGCGAGCAGATGATTGAGGCCTGCCAGAAAGCCGGCAAAAAGCTGATGATTGCCTACCGGATTCAGTACGAGCCCATGAACCGCAAGGTGCAGGAGATGGTGCGCGGCAACGCCTTCGGCAAAACCAAGATTATCGAGGCCACCAACACCCAGAACCAGGGCCCGCCCGACCAGTGGCGGCACAAAAAGGCCCTGGCCGGCGGCGGCGCCCTGCCCGACATCGGCCTGTACTGCCTGAACACCGTGCGCTTCCTGCTCGGCGAAGAGCCCACCGAAGTAGCGGCCCACCAGTACACCACCCCGGGCGACCCGCGCTTCACCGAGGTCGAGGAAAACATGCTCTTCACCCTGCGCTTTCCCAGCGGGGTGCTGGCCAACTGCGTCACGGGCTACGGCAGCTACACCTCCAAGCGCTACCGGGTGCAGGCCGAAACCGGCTGGATCCAGATGGACCCGGCCTTCAGCTACCACGGCCTGCGGCTGGAGCGGGCCCACGCCCCGGAAGGCACCCAGCAGCGCGAGCAGGTGGGCATTGCCGAGAAAAACCAGTTTGCCCTGGAAATGGACCACTTCTCCGACTGCGTGCGCCACAACCAGACGCCCTACACGCCCGGCGAGGAAGGCTTGCAGGACCAGCGCATCATGGAAGCCCTCTACCAGTCGGCCCGCAGCGGTGGCAAGCCCGTGAAGCTGAAGTCCGACACCAACAAGCTCGACGCCTTCCGCGGCACCCCGCCCACCGAGCACCAGAGCTAAGACCCCAGGATTCAGAGTCGGCCAACAGCCTCGCCGCCCAACCCGGGCAGCGGGGCTGTTGGCGTTTCTGCCGTCGGGGCCGGCCTTGTTCTATCGGCCCTGGCTCCGGTGTCACGCCGGCCAATAATCTGACTGGCAGTAAAATATCTGCGTCCATTATACTTATCCTATATAGATGACACATACCTTTGCCGGGAATGCTCTTCGCGAGCAACCTGCACTCCGACCTATTCCTACACCTTTATGCACCTACAACGACAGTTTTTACGCGTTGCCCTGACCGGCGTATTCGGCCTGGCCGCTACCCACCAGGCCGCCGCCCAGGCGGGCAAAAACGGGGCCCTGACGGTGAATACCACCAACGTGGTAGTCAACGCCTACACGGCCCTCACGGCCGATGCCGCAGCCGGCGCTACCAGCCTGAGCGTGAGCAGCACCAGCGGCCTGAGCAACGGCGACCTGGTGATGATTATCCAGATGCAGGGCGCCACGATTAACACCACCAATACCAGCAGCTACGGCACCATCACGGCCTACAACAACGCCGGCAACTACGAGCTGGCCGTGGTGCAGGGCCTTACCGCCACCTCCCTGGGCCTGAGCAAAGCCCTGAGCCGCAGCTATACCGCGGCCGGCAAAGTCCAGGTGGTGCGCGTTCCGCGCTATACCACGGTCACCATCAACAGCGGCGGCTCCATCACGGGCACCGCCTGGGACGGCACCACCGGCGGCGTGGTAGCCCTGGAGGCCAACGGCACCACCACCATCAACGGCAGCATCGTGGCTTCCGGCCTGGGTTTCCGGGGCGGGGCCACGGCCAATAACGGCACCAGCAACAACGCCAACTACGTGGGCACCGGCAATACCGGGGGCGAGAAAGGGGAAAGCATTGCCGGCTACGGTGCTTCCTACGCCGGCGGCAGCCGGGGCCGGGGTGCCCCGGCCAACGGCGGCGGCGGTGGCAACTCGGTGAATGCCGGCGGCGGCGGCGGGGCCAACGGGGGCGCGGTAGCCTCCTGGACCGGCACGGGCCGCCCCAGCACCTCCACTGCCGCCTGGAACTCGGCCTGGGCCCTGGAAACGCCCAGTCTGGCCGGCACTTCCTCCACCGGCGGCGGCCGGGGCGGCTACGGCGTATCCGATGACAACCTCGACGCCCTGACCGTGGGCCCCGATCAGCCCAGCTGGGGCCAGTACGGCCGCCCCAACACCGGCGGCTTCGGGGGCCGACCGCTCAACTACAGCACCGACCGCCTCTACCTGGGCGGCGGCGGCGGCACCGGCGACGGCAACACCAGCGTAGCCGGCCTCGGCGGGCGCGGCGGCGGGCTTATCTACCTGAGTGGGCCCAGCTTCGCGGGTACCGGCTCGGTGGTATCCAACGGCACGGCCGGCGGCACTTCGCAGGCCAACAACCCCTTTGCCGACGGGGCCGGCGGCGGGGGCGGCGGTGGCACCATCATCGTCAACGCCAGCGTCAGCGTCGGCGCTATTACCCTGACGGCCGACGGGGGCGCGGGCGGCAACACCGAGAATACCGTGGACAAAGGCTACGGCCCCGGCGGCGGGGGCGGCGCGGGTTACGTTGGCCTGGCCTCGAGCAGCTTTAACGGCACCGCCATTGGGCTGCGCGGCGGGGCCAATGGCGTTTCCACCTCGCCCGGCCTCACCGAGTTTCCGCCCAACGGCGCCACCTTTGGGGGCAATAACAGCCTGGTCTTCCGCAGCTTCAGCGCCAGCCCTTTGCCCGTTACCTGGAAGAGCTTCACGGCCAGCCCGGAGGGCAACCGGGTGCGACTGGCCTGGGCCACGGCCACGGAGCTGCGCACGGCCTACTTCAGCCCCGAACGCAGCACCGACGGGCGCACGTTCAGCTCTTTCGGCCAGCCCATTCCCGCGGCCGGCTCCAGCCAGACCGAGCGCCGCTACACCAGCTACGACGAGGCCCCGGCGACCCAGCCGGTGTACTACCGCATCCGGCAGGTTGATACCGATGGCGCCACCAGCTACACGCCCGTGGTGGTAGTGCAGGCCCAGAGCGGCGCCGTGGCCCCCGCGTATCCGAACCCCGTGCGGCGCGGCCAACGCCTGCACACGGCGTACTCCGCCGGCACCACCCTCCTGCTCCACGACCTGCTGGGCCGGCAACTACCGCTGATTACCGCACCGGCCGCCAATGGCACCCTCGACGTGGATACCCGCCGCCTCGCGGCCGGTCTGTATCTGCTGTCGGTACCGGGCGGCGCGGCCCAGCGCCTGGAGGTGCAGGAGTAGCACCCGCCCGCCCAGGCAGCGGGCCGCCCGCGGGGCAAGCTGAGACTCCGCTTACGGCCTACCCGCCACTCACACCAAAGCCCTTCGGAGCGCCCCGTCCCCCACGACGACGACGCTCCGAAGGGCTTTGTCTGTATAGCTTGCTTATCTGGTGGCTTATAGCGCCGCCCGGCGAGCCTCCACCTCGGTTGTCAGGGTAGCGTTTTCCAGCAGCTGCTGGGCCAGGCAGTTCAGCTCGTAGCGGCGCTTAAACTGGGCCACGATGCCGCTGGTGCCGGTGGTCTGCTCCTGGCTCAGCACGTAGATGCGGTACTCCAGGCGCTTATGCTCCCGCTGGTTTCTCTTTTTCGTCGTTCCGTCGGCCATGTTGGCCAGCAGGGTCGTCAGGGAATTGTACTCGGCCAGGGCGCCGGTCAGCTCGGCGCTCTTCTCGGTGGCCCGGCCGGTGCCGACCAGCTGCAAGTGCTGGAGCTGCGTCTGGCGGAACAGCAGCTCGGCGCGCTCCTCGGCGGCCTCGGCCAGCACCAGGTCACAGTCGGCCACGGTGGTCAATAATTCGGTGGGGTAAGCCATGATAGTAGTAGGTAAATAAGGTGAATAATGCGCCGCGGCGTGGGGCTCCGCCAGCAGCCCTAAAACGCTGCGGCTCAACGCGAATTATATGACTGCCGACTTATTTATTTTTAGGCCCCGCCCGCAGCAAGTATTTCCGCCGCCCGCCTGTCTGCCCAGCCGCGTAGCGGCGCCATGACTATAGCAGCCAAGCAAGCAACCAGCCCCAGCCGCGTAGCGGCGCCATGACTATAGCAGCCAAGCAAGCAACCAGCCCCAGCCGCGTAGCGGCGCCATGACTATAGCCTAGGAACGCAGCACAGAATGAGCCGCAGCGCGGCGCCATCCCGCCGGTCCTCGTGATGCGGTACCGTATGCCGCCGCTATGCGGCTCGTTGGTACGGAAACTACTATATCTATAGACATAACGCCGCTACGCGGCTGCTTTGGACTTGGCACGCGGGGGCTATAGATATAACGCCGCTACGCGGCTGCTTTGGACTTGGCACGCGGGGACTGTAGACATAACGCCGCTACGCGGCTGCTCCGGGCTTGGTACGCGGGGGCTATAGACGTGGTGCCGCTACGCGGCTACGTGGTGCGTGGCATGTGGGAGTGACTGGTAGGGTGCCGTTATATGGCTGGCGTCTACTCTTTCAGGTACCCGGCCAGCGCGGCCGCCTCGGCCCGCAGGCCGGCCAGGCGGGCCTCCAGCAACCGGTGCAGCGCGGGGCTGCCCTCCCCTTCCAGGGCCTGCTCGGCTTCGGCCGTGGTGGCGGCCAGCCAGAGGTGCTGCCGCTCGCCGTCGGCGGCGGGCAGCGCGGCCCGCAACGCGGGGACGGCGCGCAGCCAGGCCAGGGCGCGCTGGGCCCGGGCCTGCCCCCGCTCCAGCCGCCGCAGCAGCAGCTGGGTTTCGTAGGCCACGGCCGAGGCGCGGGTGTGCAGCATAGTGGCCTGCTCCGGGCTCAGCGGCGGCAGCGGCGCGGGCGGACCGGGCGGCGGCAGGGCCTGACTGAGCCACGCCAAAATTATTCCGGCCGAAGCGGGCAATACCCGCTGCCCGGCTTCTATCTTCGTGACCAGGTGGCGCGACACGCCCAGGGCCCCGGCCAGCTGCTCCTGGGTCAGGCCCAGGCCGGTACGAATGAGGGCCAAGTAATGCGGGGCAGGAGCCGGGGTCGAATAGCGGGGCATGGGTGCGGTTGTCTCCTTAATTAGTCGTTTCGTTTTTTTGGAGACAAGTTCATTGTCTCCTTAGTTGCTCTTAACGGATTTTAGGAGACAAAGTACGCGCCAATAGCCACGTAGCGGTGGCATATCTATAGCAACAAGCAGGTTAAAGCAAAAGCCACGCAGCGGTGGCATATCTACAGCAACAAGTAGGTTAAGGCAAAAGCCGCGTAGCGGCAGCATGTCTATAGCAACGAGCACAGGCTAAAACAAGAGCCGCGTAGCGGCGATATGTCTATAGCAATAAGGCGTGAGTTAAGGGGAAAGCCGCGTAGCGGCGGCATGTCTATAGCAATAAGGCATGGGTTAAAACAAGAGCCGCGTAGCGGCGGCATGGGTCGTGGGCTACGGAGGAGGGGGCCGAATGGCGCCGCTACGCGGCTGGGGTCATTCGGCCGTATCAAGGTTGCAGGGCTAACGCCAGCGTGCGGCTGATAATCCGCTTGTTGAATGCTATATTGAGGGTTGTTTATCGGTCTGTTAACGGACTATACCTATGGCGAATACTTACTCTCAGCTCTACCTACACGTAGTATTCGCGGTGGCTGGGCGGGCCCGCCTGATCCCTGCGCGGCATCAGCAAGAGCTGAACCGCTACATCACGGGTATCGTCACCAACAAGGGACAGAAGCTGCTGGCAGTAAACGGTATGCCTGACCACCTGCATCTGCTGCTGAACCTGCGGCCTGATGTAGCCCCTTCCGACATCGTACGGGATATCAAAGCCAACTCTGCCCGGTTCATCAACGAACAGCGGTGGCTGCCGGGTGGGCGCTTTGAGTGGCAGCGTGGGTTTGGAGCGTTTTCCTATGCGGCCTCGCAGCTTGCTACGGTTATTCGCTACATCGAACAGCAGCCCCAACACCATGCCACCCGTACGTTCGGCGAAGAATACCGAAGCCTACTGCGCTTGTTCGGAGTGCCCTACGACGAGCAGTATCTCTTCTCTGATCCTTACGCAGCGCCTGACTCGGCCGAATGATGCTGTAGGTGTCAAGGGCCCATCCCACGGGCAATTACACCAGTAAGAAATAGAACCCCAGCCGCGCAGCGGCACCATGTCTATAGCCATCAAGTTAGTACACGTCTCCAGCCGCGTAGCGGCGCCATGTCTATAGCCGCCAAGTTAGTACACATACCCAGCCGCGTAGCGGCGCCATGTCTATAGCCGCCAAGTTAGTACACATACCCAGCCGCGTAGCGGCGCCATGTCTATAGCTGCCAGGTTAGTACACATACCCAGCCGCGTAGCGGCGCCATGTCTATAGCCGCCAGGTTAGTACACATACCCAGCCGCGTAGCGGCGCCATGTCTATAGCCGCCAGGTTAGTACGCATACCCAGCCGCGTAGCGGCGCCATGTCTATAGCCGCCAGGTTAGTACACATACCCAGCCGCGTAGCGGCGCCATTCGGCACCCTCTTCCGTAGCCCACGACCCATGCCGCCGCTGTGCGGCTTTTCCCTTAACCTGTGCTCGTTGCTATAGACATGCCGCCGCTGTGCGGCTCTTGCTTTGACTCGCACCTTGTTGCTATAGACATGCTGCCGCTGTGCGGCTTACTGGCGTTGCACTAGCTACTGTTAGCTAGGAATATATCCATCCCGCCTTCACCGCATATCCTCCTTTTTCTATACCTTCCCGCGTCCATTTTCTTCCCCTTATCCTTATGCTTATCCCCCGCTTATCTCGCCTGCTACCGCTGGTGTGGCTGGTAGTACTATGCGCCTGCTCCAAGTCGGGCTCCAATGCTGATTCCAGTGCCGAGGGCGAGGAAATCAGCCCGTATCAGAACATCGTCTTCACCTTCGATGAGCCCGTGGGCGAGGGCCGCGTGAGCCGCTGGGACACGCTGCAGTACGTGCAGTTTGAGCCCGCCGTGCGGGGCAAGTTCAAGTGGACCAGCGACCGGGAGCTGACCTTCTCCCCCTCCGAGCCCTTCCGGCCCGCCACGGCGTTTGAAGCGCAGTGGCGGCCGGTGGCCCTGGAGGCGCTCAAGCTCAAGAAAGAGCCCCCGCTGAGCAAGCGCAAGTTTCACACCCCGGGCCTGACGATGCACGAGCCCCAGCTGTTCTGGAGCCAGAGCCGGCGGGTGGCGGGCACGGCCGAGATGCGCGCCAATCTGCTGTTCAACTACGCCGTGAAACCGGCCGATATTCAGCCCCTGCTCAAGGTGACGCAGGACGGCAAGCCCGTGGCCTTCGAGGTAGTATCAGCGGAGGCCGACAGCGTGGTGGGCGTGGCCCTGACCCAGGACGTGCGCCCCGGCTCGCCGGTCACGCTGGAGCTGGCGCCCGGTCTGCACCCCGCCGGCTCCGACCGGGCCACCACCAAGCCGTTGGTGGCGCAAGTAGCCGTGCCCGACCCGCAAACCCTGCTCGTGCGCGAGGTGGTGGCCTCCATCGTGGAGGGCGACCCGGTTATTACGGTGCTCACCAACCAGCCCGTCTCGGCCGCCGAAATACCGGCCCTGCTGACCGTGGAGCCGGCCGTGGACTACTCGGTGGAAGCCCTGGAAAGCGGCTTTACCCTCAAGGGCGGCTTCGACGTGGATAAAACGTACCAGATTAGCTTGCGCAGCGGCTTGCGCGGGGCCCTGGGCGGACAGCTGCCGGAGCCCTTCACCCAGACGGCTTCGTTCGTGGATGAGCGGCCCAGTTTGAGCTTCGCCAACGGCGACAAGGCCATGTACCTCGACGCGCTGGGCACTCGCAACCTGGGCGTGCGCATCGCCGAAATCGAGAAGGTGCAGGTCACCATTGCCAAGGTCTACGCCAACAACATTCAGCAGCTGTTGCGCGGCGGCCAGCAGTACGGCTACGACTACGACGAGGAAGGCAATGACGAAGGCGACGGCGACGGGGGCTACCAGGACAAGTCGTACAACTACTACGACGTGGAGCAGCTGGGCAACGTGCTGACCGAGCGCACCTACACCGTGGCGGCCATGCCCAAGGAAAACGGCCTGCGCCTGCTCAACCTGAGCTTCAAGGACCTGGAGTTTACCGGCCCCATGAAGGGCCTCTACGTGGTGAAGGTGCAGGACACCGAGCGGCAGTGGCTGCAAGTCAGCAAGCTGGTGTCGGTGTCGGATATCGGCCTGATTGTGAAGCAGGGCAAGGCCGGCCGCACGCTGGTCTTCGCCAACTCCATCCGCTCGGCCAAGCCCCTGGGCGGGGTCAACGTGCGCTTCGTGAGCTCCAACAACCAGGTCATCAGCAGCGCCACCACCAACAGCGCCGGCGTGGCCCTCTTCGATAGTACCGCCGCTACCAGCCGCTTCCGCCTGACGATGGTGACGGCCCAGCGCGAGTCGGACTTCACCTTCCTGAATCTGCCCAGCAGCCGGGTCGAAACCTCGCGCTTCGACGTGGGCGGCCTGCAAAGCAACGCGGCCCGCTACCAGGCCTTCCTCTACGGCGACCGGGACCTGTACCGCCCCGGCGACACCATCCAAACCAACACCGTGATTCGGACCGAGGGCTGGCAGGCCCCGCCGGCCAACCTGCCGGTGAAAATCCGGCTGCTGCTGCCCACGGGCAAGGAATACGCCAGCCTGCGCAAGAAGCTCTCGGCCGACGGCTCGTTCGAGTCGCGCTTCATTCTGCCCGCCGGCGTCATGACCGGCCTCTACACCCTGGAAGTCTTGACCGGCAACGACGTGCTGCTCACGTCACGCACCGTGTCGGTGGAGGAGTTCATTCCCGACCGGCTAAAGGTGACGGTGAAAGCCGCGCCGGCCGTCGTGGGGCCGGGTCAGGCGGTGAATGCCAACATCACGGCCCTGAACCTGTTTGGCCCCCCGGCCTCCGACCGGAAGTTCGAGGTCGAATTCTCGCTCAAGGAAAAACCCTTCCGCCCCAAGAAGTACGCCGACTACACCTTCAGCATCAACACCGGCGAGAACAAGCGCCGCAATTACGCCCAGGAAGAAAGCAGCTCGATTTCTGACCGGTTCGAGAAAACCGTGCGCGAAGGCACCACCGACGCCAGCGGCAACGGCACGGCCACCTACGACGTGCCCGACTACCAGGACCTAGGCACCCTGGAAGGCTCGGCCTTTGCCACGGTGTTCGACGAAAGCGGCCGGCCCGTGAACCGCCTGGCCACCTTCGAGGTGCAGACCCAGCCGGTGATGTTCGGCATTCAGTACCTGCCCGAGCTGGTCAGCACCCGCCAGGCCCAGACCCTGCGCTTCGTGGCCCTGACGCCCAAAACGGCCCAGCCCACCCGGGCCGAAGCCCAGATCAAGGTGGTGCGCCTGCTGTGGGAAACGGTGATTGAGCGCCAGGGTGGGCGCTACCGCTACACCTCCCAGAAGCGCGAACAGGCCATCCTGACCCAGAACCGCACGATTGACGCGGCCACCACGCTCGACTTCACCCCGGCCTCCTCGGGCGAGTACGAGGTGCGCGTGGCCCGGCCGGGCGCGGCGACCTACGTGGCCAGCCGCTTCTACGCCTACGGCTACGGCGATACGCAGAGCAACTCCTTCGAGGTGAATAACGAGGGCGAAGTCACGATTGAGGCCGACAAGGATAAATACCAGCCGGGCGACGTGGCCAAGCTGCTGCTCAAAACGCCCTTCGCCGGCCGGGTGCTCATCACCGTGGAGCGCGACAAGGTGCTCGACCATTTCTACGTCGATACCGATGAGAAGTCGGCCCGCGTGAGCATCCCGATTCGGGGCAACCACGTGCCCAACATCTACGTGACGGCCACCGCTATCCGCGAAATCACCGACAACCGCCTGCCGCTGACCGTGGCCCGGGGCTTCGTGCCGCTGACGGTGGAAAAGCCCGGCACCAGGCTGCCCGTGGCCCTGAAAGTAGCCGCCCAGAGCCGCTCCCAGACCTGGCAGACCATCGAGGCCAGCACCGCCCCTGGCGCGGCCGTGACCTTTGCCGTGGTCGATGAGGGCATCCTGCAGATGAAGGACTACCGCACGCCCGACCCCTACGGCTACTTCTACCAGAAGCGCGCCCTGGAGGTGCAGGCCTACGACGTGTACCCCTTCCTGCTGCCCGAGCTGGGCACCAGCTCCTCCGGCGGCGACGGGGCCGACCTCTCCCGCCGCACCACGCCCGTGCCCTCGCGCCGGGTGAAGCTGCTGGCCAAGTGGAGCGGCGTATTACGGGCCGATGCCAACGGCAAAGTGCGCTACAAAGTGCGCATCCCGCAGTTCAGCGGGGCCGTGCGCGTCATGGCCGTGGCCTACAAGGGCGACGCCTTCGGCTCGGCCGAGCAAACCATGCGCGTCGCCGACCCGGTGGTTATCAGCACCAGCCTCCCCCGCTTCCTCAGCCCCGGCGACACGATTGACGTGCCCGTGACGCTGACGAATACGACGGGGAAACCCATCAATGGCATGGTGGGACTTAAGCTCGGGAATGAGCAAGAGTGGAAAATGAGAACAGGAATACTACGGACAATACCTAGTAAAGAGGAATTGGAGAGTGGCGCAATGCTTCACTTCAGGGGTTCTAGTGTCAATATCTCTATTCCTGCTAATACTGAGCGCCGAGTTAAATTCCGAATTCTTGCGGAAGCAATAGGCAACGGAACTGTTGGGGTCGAAGTAATACCTAGCAATGGTCAGTTGAATGGCAACCGTTTGCTTGAAACCATCGAAATACCCGTCCGTCCCGCTTCTCCGCTGGAAAAGGTATCCGGCTCGGGGGTGGTGAAGGGCGGCAGCAACCAGGCGCTGAACCTGAAGACCAACTTCCTGCCGGCCACGCTGCGCAGTCAGTTGGTGGTGAGCCGCTCGCCGATGACGGAATTTGCCAAGGATTTGCGCTACCTGCTGCAATACCCCTACGGCTGTTTGGAGCAAACCGTGTCGGCGGCCTTCCCGCAGCTCTACTACGCGGATCTGACGGCCACGCTCAGCCAGAAAACCGGCAAGCAGGCCAAGGGTACGCGCTTCAACCCCAACTACAACGTGCAGGAGGCCATCCGCAAAATCGAGTCCCAGCAGCTCTACAACGGCAGCCTGAGCTACTGGCCCGGCGGCGACTACGACAACTGGTGGGCCACGACCTACGCCGCCCACTTCCTGCTCGAAGCCCAGCGCGCCGGCTTCGAAGTCAACAAGGGCCACCTCGACAAGGTGCTGCAATACCTGCAGGCCCGCACCCGCAAGCGCGAAACCGAGGAGTACGACTACTTCGACGTGAGTACCATTGCCCGCCGTAAGGTCATTGCCAAAAAGGAAATTCCCTACAGCCTCTACGTGCTGGCGTTGGCCGGCCGCCAGGATGCCGTGGCCCTGAACTACTACAAGTCGAACCGGCAGCTGCTGGCCCAGGACTCGCGCTTCCTGCTGGCGGCGGCCCAGGCCGTGGGCGGCAACCAGCAAGCCTACCGCGACCTGCTGCCCACCACCTTCACCGAAACCGCCGCCCACCGCGCCTTCGACGGCTCGTTCTACTCCCCCATCCGCGACGAGGCCCTGGTGCTCAACTCCCTGCTCGAAGTGGACCCCGGCAATGCCCTGGTGCCCAAGCTCACCCGCCAGCTCAGCCGCCAGGTGAAGCAGGCCTCGTGGCTCAACACCCAGGAACGGGCCTTTTCGCTGCTGGCCCTGGGCAAAGTAGCCCGCCAAAACGCCAAGAGCACCGCCACTGCCACGCTGCTGGCCGATGCCCGGGAAATCGGCAAGTTCACGGGCACCGACCTGACGGTAAACAACGTGGCTAACCGCCAGGTGGCATTGCGCACCGCCGGCACCGGCAGCCTGTACTACTTCTGGGAAACTGAGGGCGTGTCGGCCACCAACACCGTGCGGCAGGAAGACAGCTTCCTCAAAGTGCGCCGCGAGTTCCTGGACCGCACCGGCAAGCCCGTGGGCTCGGCCACCTTCCGCCAAAACGACCTGGTGGTGGTGCGCATCACGATTCAGTCGGCCGACGCGGCCGGCACGGTGCCCAACGTGGCCATTACCGACCTGCTGCCCGCCGGCCTGGAAATCGAGAATCCGCGCATTGGGGCCGTGCGCGACATCGACTGGGCCAAGGACGCCGCCACGCCCGACTACCTGGACCTGCGCGACGACCGGATCAACCTGTTCACTACCGTTTCAACTTCGCCCAAGTCGTTCTACTACGTGGCCCGGGCCGTGTCGAAGGGCACCTTCCGCCTGGGCCCGGTCAGTGCCGACGCCATGTACAACGCCGAGTACCACAGCTACAACGGTGCCGGCGTGGTGCGGGTGCGGTAGAAACGCAAGATGTTGCGGCTCGTCGTTGAACGACCGGCACCGCGCTTTCGCAAGGCCAGCGCGGTACCGTAGAGACGCAACATCTTGCGTCTCGTCGTTGGACGACCGGCACCGCGCTTTTATAACAACATCAGCAACGACGAGACGCAAGATGTTGCGTCTCTACCGCATATGGACAACGGGCTTTACCAGGACAAATACCGTACGGCATCTACTCGTTGGCCGGGTTATGATTACGGTGAGAGCGGCATCTACTTCGTTACGATCTGCACGCAAAGCCGACACCGGTATTTCGGAGAAATATCCGTCGTCAGCGTGCCGGAGGAAGCAAGCGTACTGGTCCCGACGGCCTTGGGACAGCGCGCCGGGCAGTGCTGGCAGGAGATTCCGCAGCATTTTGCTTTCGCCGTTCCCGACGCCTTCGTCGTCATGCCCGACCACGTGCACGGTATTCTGATCTTTGCCAAACCTACCTCGGCAACCAGTAGGCTAGGCACTTTCGGTCCGCAAAGCCAGAACCTGGGCTCCGTAGTGCGGGGCTTTAAGGTCGGGGTAAAGGGCTGGGCCAGCCGCCACGGCCACACCTTTGCCTGGCAGAGCGGGTATTTTGACCGGGTAATTCGTAACGACGCGGAGTTGGAAAAGGCCCGCCAGTATATCCTCAACAACCCCACCCAGTGGGCCGCCGACCATGAAAAGCCCAATAGCCTGTTCCGGTAGAGACGCAACATCTTGCGTCTCGTCGTTGAACGACCGGCACCGCGCTTTTATAATAACGTCAGCAACAACCGGCACCACGCTTTTATAACAACATCAGCAACGACGAGACGCAAAATATTGCGTCTCTACCACCATGCAGCGTCACTTTTGGTTACGAATCGTACTGGGTACTGCTACTCTGCTGCTGACGCTGCTCGGCCTCGACGCGGCGTTTCCGCTGCCGCCGGCGCCGCAGTACTCGCCCATCGTGCTGGCCGCCGACGGCGCGGTGCTGCACGCCTTTCTGAACCCGACCCAGAAGTGGCGCATGAAAACCGAGCTGCGCGAAATCACGCCGGCCCTGCGCGCTACCATTATCGAGAAGGAAGACCGGTATTTCTACTACCATCCGGGTGTCAATCCGCTGGCGCTGGTGCAGGCGGCCGGGCGCAACCTGTTTGGGCGGGGCCGCACCACCGGGGCCAGCACCATTACCATGCAGGTGGCCCGCCTGCTGGAACCCAAGGAGCGGACCGTGGGCAACAAGCTGCTGGAAATGCTGCGCGCCCTGCAGCTGGAAGCCCACTACAGCAAGCCCGAAATCCTGCAGCTCTACCTGAACCTGGTGCCCTACGGCGGCAACATCGAGGGCGTGAAGTCGGCGGCCCTGCTCTACTTCCAGCAGCCCCCCGACTACCTTTCCCTGGCCCAGACCGTGACGTTGGCCATCATCCCGAACCGGCCGCGGGGCTTGGTGCTGGGCCGGCACAACGCGGCCATCCGGCAGGAGCGCAACCGGTGGCTGCGCCGTTTCGGAGAGCAGAGCCTGTTTCCCCGGCCGGACATTGCCGATGCCCTGCTCGAGCCGCTGGACGTGCAGCGTCACGCGGCCCCCACGCTGGCGCCCCACCTGGCCCGGCGGCTGGTGCGGCAGTTTCCCGGCCGGGCCAGCATAGCCTCCACGTTGCAGCGCGGTAAGCAGGCCAAGGCCGAGGATCTGACCCGCAACTACGTGCGCCGCCTGCGGGAGCTGGGCATCAGCAACGCGGCCGTGCTGGTGGTCAACAACCGCACCCGGGCCGTGGAAGCCTACGTGGGCTCGGCCGACTTCCAGGACAGCTTCACCAAAGGCCAGAACGATGGGGTGCAGGCCGTCCGCTCGCCGGGCAGCACGCTCAAGCCCTTCCTCTACGCCCTGGCGCTGGACCAAGGCCTGGTGACGCCCAAGCTGCTGCTGCCCGACGTGCCGACCAACTTCGGCGGCTACCAGCCCGAAAACTTCGACAAGCGCTGCAACGGCGAAGTGCCCCTGGACCGCGCCCTGGCCTATTCGCTCAACATTCCGGCCGTGCGGGTGCTCTCGGAGCTGGGCGTGCCCACCTTTACCACCCAGCTGCGGGCCGCCGGCTTCCGCACCGTGGCCAAACGTGCCCCCCACCTGGGCTTGAGCACCATTCTGGGCGGCTGCGGGGCCACGCTCGAAGAGCTGACCAACCTCTACGTGACCCTGGCGGCCGGTGGGCAGTACGGGCCCCTGCGCTTCGCCAGTAATAGTGAAGAGCGAAGAAGTAGAAATGAGCCGGCAGCCCCGGGCCGGAAGCAACAGCAGTCAGCCAAACCAACCCAACACTCAACCCTCTTTTCCGAGGCCTCGGCGTTTCTCATCACCGACATCCTGGCCCAGCTCACCCGCCCCGATTTGCCCGTGGGCTACGAAACCAGCCTCCGCCTGCCCAAGATTGCCTGGAAAACCGGCACCAGCTACGGCCGCCGCGACGCCTGGAGCATCGGCTACAACCGGGAGTACACCATCGGGGTGTGGGTGGGCAACTTCAGCGGGCAGGGCAGCCCGGCCCTCACCGGCTCCGACATTGCCACGCCCCTGCTCTTCGACTTGTTTAACACGCTGGCCTACAACTCGCCCAACAACTGGTTTCAGCCGCCCGCCAGCCTCGATTTCCGGCTGGTGTGCGCCGAAACCGGCCGGCCGCCGGGCGAGAATTGCCCCAACCAGATTATCGACTACTTCCTGCCCGGCGTGTCGGCCGGGCTGCGCTGCCAGCACCAGAAAGAGGTCCTGCTTTCGGCCGACGGGCAATACACCTACTGCCGGGCCTGCGCGCCGGCCACCGGCTACCGGCGCGAACTGTACCCCAACCTGCTGCCGGAAGTGGCCGCTTTCAAGGAAGCCCAGGGCATACCCTACCGCCGCCAGCCGCCCCACAACCCCGCCTGCCAGCTCGTGCGCGGCGGCCGCGACCAGGCCCCGGGCATTACCTCGCCCCTGGCCAACACCGAGTACGTGCTGACCAAAGGCGAGCAGCAACAGCTGCTGCTGAGCTGCACCACCGACAACGAGGTACGCCAGGTGTCGTGGTACGTCAACGACCAGTTTCTGCGCACGGCCGCGGCTACCGAGCGGGTATTCTTCCGCCCGCCGACTGGCGCGGTCAAGATTTCCTGCGCCGATGACCACGGCCGCAATACGGACATTCAGATTGTGGTAAACGAGTTGTAAGACCAGTTCCGGCCCGCAACTCGTAGCACTGTAGCCGGGCTCTACGGTCAATTTATGCCGTGCGGAAATAAGACAAGGTTGCCAGCAGTCATAGCTTAGTGCAATATCCATCATAACTTTAGGTAATAATAATTTTGGAATACAACTATACTGCCCATAGTTTACATCCAATCACAACAACTTGCATTACAATAATTTACATCCAATACCAACAGTAATCAATCAGCTATCCGCATTATAACTTGCAATTATGAAATTCCTGCTATTACCTTTGTAGTACCAATTCTTTCCCCATCAAAGGATTGTTTTTATACAGAGGCGTGGAGAGACAGGCTCGACGAAGCGCCGGCAACCACCGCAAATGCGGAACGGTGCCAAGTCCTGACCATATAAAAACAACGTCGTCGTGAAAACCTTGTCCAACGCCCGCACTTCTTCTCCGACCTTCTCTGCTGCTTTACAGCCTGGATGTTGTGGCATGATGATGTGCTGTCGGTGTTGGTAGCAGGCCACGTCCCTTCCTTTTCCTGCCGTGCCCTAAGCTCCGTTAGCTGAGCTGCTTGGGCACAACCTTTTTCCTGACTACCGCAGGTTAGTCGGCCCGCCGCCGCGCTACGCTTTAGCGCCCCGGGCATCCCGAAAGCCGGTGTTTCCGCTGCGGAAAACCACATCCTCTTCGAATCATGCAAGTAGCCTCTGAGGCGCTGGTCCCGAACCTGCGCCAGCAGCTCGCCGGGCGTTCCGCCGTGGAAGTGCTGACGGCCGTAGCCGCGCAGTTTCCCGGTACTGCCACGTTCTCGACGTCCTTCGGCCTGGAAGACCAGATCATCACCCACCTGATTTTCGAGCACCACCTGCCGATTAAGGTTTTCACCCTGGACACGGCCCGCAACTTCCAGGAAACCTATTCCACCTGGAATAAAACCCTGCGGCGCTACGGCCAGGCCATTGAGCCCTACTTCCCGCAGCAGGCCAGCGTAGAGCAGCTCCTGCGCGAAAAAGGCCCCAACAGCTTCTACGACAGCGTGGACAACCGCAAGGAGTGCTGCGGCATCCGGAAAGTAGAACCGCTACGCCGGGCCTTGCGGGGCCAGCAGGCCTGGTTTACCGGCATCCGGGCCGAGCAGTCGGCCAACCGCCAGGACATGCACGCGGTGGAGTGGGACGCCGGCCACCAGCTCCTCAAGTTTCACCCCTTGTTCGATTGGACTTTCGAGCAGTGCTGGGACTTTGTGCACGCGCACAGCATCCCGTTCAACCCGCTGCACCAGCAGGGCTTCGTGAGCATCGGCTGCGCGCCCTGCACCCGGGCCATCCGGGCCGGCGAGGATTTCCGGGCCGGGCGTTGGTGGTGGGAAGACCAGTCGGCCAAGGAGTGCGGCCTGCACGGCACCCACAACGGCCCCGACCCGGTGGTGGAGCCGGTTTTGGCCAATTAGTCCGCTTGTCATCCTGAGCTTTGCGAAGGACCTTATCACACCAGAACGAGTCGGTGCAACGATACTCGTTCAACTGCCAAAGGTCCTTCGCTCTGCTCAGGATGACAGAATAAACAACTGACATCAGAGCTATATGAGTACCCCCCATTTCGATTACCTCGACCGGCTCGAAGCCGAAGCCATTCATATTCTGCGGGAAGTAGCGGGCCAGTTTGAGCGGCCAGCCCTGCTGTTTTCGGGCGGCAAAGACTCCATCGTGCTGACGCGCCTGGCCGAAAAAGCCTTCCGCCCCGGCCGCTTCCCCTTCCCGCTGGTCCACGTCGATACCGGCCACAACTTCCCCGAGGTGCTCCAGTTCCGCGACGCGCTGGCCGCCGAGCTGGGCGAAAAGCTCATCGTGCGCTCGGTGGAGGACACCATCAAGCGGCAGCGCCTGCGCGAGCCGGGCGGCAAGTTTCCTAGCCGCAACCCGCTGCAAACCTACACCTTGCTCGAAACCATCGAAGAGTTTCAGTTTGACGCCTGCATCGGCGGGGCCCGGCGCGACGAGGAAAAGGCCCGGGCCAAGGAGCGCATCTTCTCGGTGCGCGACGAGTTCGGGCAGTGGGACCCCAAGCGGCAGCGGCCCGAGCTCTGGAACGTGTACAACGGCCGGATTCAGCGCGGCGAAAACGTGCGCGTGTTCCCGATTTCGAACTGGACCGAGCTGGACGTGTGGCGCTACATTCAGCGCGAAAACATTGCCCTGCCCAGCATCTACTTCGGCCACCCGCGCACCTGCGTGGTGCTGCCCAGCGGCCAGCTTTTGGGCCTGAATGAGCACCTGCGCCTCGACGAAACCGACGAAATCGTGGAGCGCCAGGTCCGCTTCCGCACCGTCGGTGACTCGACCTGCACCGCCGCCGTGGAAAGCGACGCGGCCACCATCGACGACATCATCCAGGACCTGCTCAGCGCCAAAGTCAGCGAGCGGGGCGCTACCCGCCTCGACGACAACATCTCCGAAGCCGGCATGGAAGACCGCAAACGCAACGGCTATTTCTAAACGGTGAATTAGTGACTTAGCGATTTAGTGAGTTGTCGTTCTGCCTGCGCAGATGCCTAACAACTCCCAAAATCGCCAACCAACTCACTAATTCACTAACTCACTAATTCACAGATGGATCTTCTCCGATTTATTACCTGCGGCAGCGTCGACGACGGCAAGAGTACGCTCATTGGCCGTTTGCTCTACGATTCTGATTCCGTGTCCTTGGACGTGCTGGCGGCCCTGGAAAACCGGCCTACCGTGCACGGCACCGTGGATTTAGCCTTGCTGACGGACGGCCTGCGCGCCGAGCGCGAACAGGGCATTACCATCGACGTAGCCTACAAGTACTTCACCACGCCCCGCCGCAAGTTCATCATCACCGACGCGCCGGGCCACGTGCAGTACACCCGCAACATGGTCACCGGCGCTTCGACTGCCGATTTGGCCATCGTGCTGGTCGATGCCCGGCAGGGCGTGGTGGAGCAGACACGCCGTCACTCGCTCATTGCCTCGCTCGTGGGCATCCGGCACTTCGTGCTGGCCGTGAACAAGATGGATCTGGTGGGCAACGACCAGGCCGTGTTCGACCAGATTGTGGCCGACTACGCCGCCGTGGCCGACCAGCTCAAGCTACCCCAGGTAACGGCCATTCCCATCAGCGCCCTGCTCGGCGACAACATCGTGACGCGGTCCAAGAACCTGAGCTGGTATACCGGGCCCAGCCTGCTGGAGCACCTGGAAAGCGTGCCGGCCTTCGAGGAAGCCGCCATTGGCGAGCCCCGCTTCCAGGTGCAGTTCGTGATTCGGCCCCAGACCGACGACTACCCCGACTACCGCGGCTACGCCGGCCGCATCCAGAGCGGGGAGTACCGCCGGGGCGAGCGGGTCCACATTCTGCCCAGCGGCCAGGAGTCGGTGATTGAGGCCATTGAGGTCAACCAGCAGGAAGTGGACAGCGCCGCCGCGCCCCAGGCCGTGGTGCTGCGCCTGGCCGACGACGTGGACATCAGCCGCGGCGACTCCATCGTGCCCGTCGGCAGCCAGATTCACGTGGCCAAAGAGCTGGAAGCCACGATTTGCTGGATGGACGAGCGGCCCCTGTGGCCCGGCCGCAAGCTGCTGGTGCAGCACCACTCGGCGGTGGTCAAGGCCGTCGTGTCGGCTATTACCTACAAGGTGAACGTGCGCACGTTTGGCCGCGCCGCCACCGAGTCGGCCCAGCTCAACGACATCGTGGGCATCCGCCTCAAAACCGCCGCCCCGCTGGTGGTGGATTCCTACCAGCAGAACCGCGCTACCGGCGCCTTTATCCTCGTCGATGAGCTCAGCGGCGACACGCTGGCCGCCGGCATGGTGGAGGCCATGCAGAATAGCTTCGTGCCCGAGCCTTTGGGCTTCACGATTTAAGATTTAGTGCTTGGTGCTTAGTGCTTAGTGCTTGGTCCTTGGTCCTTGGTCCTTAGCAGCAAGAGAACAGAACATCAGGCTCTCCTACTGTCCTTTACCAACACTTCTATTTCTGTAGCAAAGGCCAACAGCCCCAGACACCAAGCCCCAAGCCCCAAGCCCCAAGCCCCAAGCACTAGGCACCAAGCACCAGGCACCAAGCACCAGGCACCAGGCACCAAAAACTATGTCCAACTTCCCACCCCCAGTTCCCCGCCTGACCGTGCTCGGCGCGGGACCCGGCGACCCGGAGCTCTTCACGCTGAAAGGCGTGCGGGTGCTGGGCGAGGCCGACGTGGTGCTCTACGACGCGCTGGCCAACAACGACCTGCTGGGCTACGTGCGGCCCGGTGCCCCGCAGATTTTCGTGGGCAAGCGGCGCGGCCTGCGCAGCTACCACCAGGACGAAATCAACGCCCTGATTGTGGATAGCGCCCGCCAGCACGGCCACGTGGTGCGGCTCAAGGGCGGCGACCCGTTCGTGTTTGGCCGGGGCCGGGAGGAAATGCTCTACGCCGAGCAGCACGGCCTGCGCACCGACTACGTGCCCGGCATCAGCAGCGCGGTGGCCGCCGCCGGCAGCGTGGGCATTCCCGTCACGCACCGCGGCAGCAGTGAGGGTTTCCAAGTGGTTACGGCCACTACGGCCACCGGCGAATTGTCGGCCGCCGTGCGGGAAGCGGCCCGCTCCCGCACCACCACGGTCATTCTGATGGGCCTGAGCCAGCTGGGGCGCATCGTGGAGATTTTCAGTCAGCACGGGCAGAGCGGCACGCCGGCGGCCATCGTGCAGAACGGCACCCTGCCCGCCGCCCGCCTCGTGACGGGCCCGGTGCGGGAGCTGCCGATGCGGGCCGCGGCGGCCGGCATCGGGGCCCCGGCCATCATCATTATCGGCGAAGTAGCCCGCCTGGCCACAGCCGATGCGGCGATGCCGGCGGTGTTTTCCGAGCTGCTTTCCTACGCCGAAGTGGCTTAGAAAAAGGAGACAAAAGAACCTCATGCCTGATCTGGCGTCCGCGCAGTCGAAGTATCTCTACCGCAATGGTAACTCCTGACGTCTGCCACGAAGCGGTAGAGATGCTTCGGCTTCGCTCAGCATGACAATTACTCTGGCAACGTCAGCACGCGAGATTCCTCGCGCTGCTCGGAATGACGTCCTGGATTGCCCCTCCTACCCTCCTGCCCGCCTACCCTTCTAAACTGCCCTTCCGCCATGAGCCTTCTTTCGCAAGACCCTGCCCTGCCCCTGGGCCTCGACGACAGCACGTTGCAGCGCCTGACCACCGGCCTCTCCGACCAGCAGCTGATCTGGTTGAGCGGCTACTTTTACGGCCGCACCGCGGCGGGCCGCCGCGAGTTGCAAAGCGCCCAGTCGGTGCCACAGGTGGCGGCCCCAGCGGCGGCTTCCAAGCTGACGATTCTGTACGGCTCCCAGACCGGCAACAGCAAGAAAGTAGCCCAGCAAACGGCCGAGAAAGCCAAGCAGCGCGGCGTGCAGGTGACGGTGCAGGACGTGAACGACTACGCCACCCGGGCCCTCAAAACTGAGCAGCAGCTCTTGCTGGTGGTCAGTACCCAGGGCGAGGGTGAGCCGCCGGTAGCGGCCGAGGAGCTGCACCAGTTTCTGCTCAGCAACCGCGCGCCCAAATTGCCCGATTTGCGCTACTCGGTGCTGGCCCTGGGCGACAAAAGCTACGTGCAGTTCTGCCAGACCGGCCGGGAGTTTGATGAGCGCCTGGCTGAGCTCGGGGCCCAGCGCCTGCTAGAGCGCGTAGAGTGCGACGTAGACTACCAGGAAACCGCTCAGCAGTGGGCCGACCAGGTGCTCAACGTCATTGCCGCCGAAGCCTCGGCGGCCAATGGCGGGCACGTAAGCAGCAACGGCCACGCCGCGGCTACCGAAACCCTGACCGCGCCGGAGCCGGCCGCCTACTCCCACCACAACCCCTTCGAGGCTACGGTGCTGGAAAAGATTCAGCTCAACGGCCGGGGCTCCAGCAAGGAAACCTACCACATCGAGCTGTCCTTGGCCGATTCGGGCCTGCACTACGAGCCCGGCGACGCCTTATCGGTGGTGCCGCGCAACGGGGAGGCGCTGGTAGCCGAAGTGCTCCAGGCAGCCCGCCTCGACGGGGCCGCGCCGATTCAGCTTTCGGGCGTGGAGTTTGAGCTGGGCACGGCGTTGACGCAAAAGCTGGAGCTCTCGGTGCTGACGCGCGACGTGCTGGAACGCTACGCCGCCGCCGCCCCGCAGCACAAGCCGCTGGCCGACCTCATCACCGACATTCCGCAGCTGCAACAGTACGTGTACGGCCGCGACGTGGCAGATTTGCTGCGCGAGTTTCCCGCCGAGTTGTCGGCCGGGCAGCTGGCGGCGGTGCTGCGGCCTTTGCCGGCCCGGGCTTATTCTATTGCCAGCAGCCTGCTGGTGCACCCCGAGGAAGTGCACCTCACGGTGGGCGCGGTGCGCTACGCCGCCCACGGCCGCACCAAGCACGGCGTGTGCTCGTCGCACCTGGCCGACCGTCTCGATATTGACCACACGGCCCGGGTGTTTGTGGAGCGCAACGAGTACTTCAAGCTGCCTCAGGACGGGGCCACCGACATCATCATGGTGGGCGCGGGCACGGGCGTGGCACCCTTCCGGGCCTTCGTGGAAGAGCGGGTGGAGCTGGGCGCCGAGGGCCGCAACTGGCTGCTGTTCGGCAACCCCAATTTCACTACCGACTTCCTCTACCAGACCGAGTGGCTGCAACACCTCAAGCGCGGCACCCTGCGCCACCTCGACGTGGCCTTCAGCCGCGACCAGGCTGAGAAAATCTACGTGCAGCACCGCCTGCTCGAAAAGTCGCGCGACGTGTACGGCTGGCTTGAAAACGGAGCGCACTTCTACGTCTGCGGCGACAAGGCCCGCTTGGGCTCGGCCATTCAGGAAGCCCTCAAGCAAGTGGTGCAGCGCGAAGCCGGCTGCTCCCCGGATGACGCCGCCGACTACCTGCGCGGGCTCAAAAAGCAGCGCCGGTATTTGGAGGACGTGTATTAAGCTCCCGAACGAGTGTAGAGACGCGCATTTGCGGCTCGGCGTTGAACGACTTGACTTCAACGACGCCTAGTAAACAACGACTGAGACGCAAATAGGCGGCTCGACGCCCCGGCGGCTTCTGCTCTCAGCAACCCCGTCCCTTGCTCCCCTATTCCCCTTTCCCCAATCTCTGCCTTTCCACCATCATGACTGCCCTGGGTTGCCTGAACCGATGTTGTAGCCGCGCCTAAAACCTGCGCCGCCGGGCGCAGCTGGCTTTGCGCGGCCGGCCTGCTTCTTTCCTTCCAACCCTGCTACCCAGATTATGAGAAAACTAGTTACTTCTTCCGTCCTGGCCCCGATTTTGGCGGTGGCCAGCGTGGCCCCGGCCCGGGCCCAGGATGCCATTATTGCCATCAGCGGCGTGGTGCGCGAAAACGGCACCAACCAGCCCCTGCCGGGCGTGAGCATCAGCGTCAAGAATGGTGCGGTGGGCGTGCTCAGCGACGCCAGCGGCCAGTTTGCGCTGAAAGCCAAGCTCAAGTTTCCCTTCACCCTCGTGTTCAACATGCTGGGCTACGACGCCAAGGAGGTTGAAATCGTGAATGCGACGAACCTCGTGTCGGTGGCCCTGGAGTCGAAGGCCCTGCTCACCAATGAGGTGGTCGTGTCGGCTTCGCGGGTCGAGGAAAGCCGGCTCCGCTCGCCGGTGGCCATTGAGAAGCTCGACATCCGGGCCATCAAGGAAACGCCCGCGCCGAGCTTCTACGACGCGCTGGAAAACGTGAAGGGCGTGCAAATGACCACCTCCAGCCTCACCTTCAAGGTGCCCAACACCCGGGGCTTCAACATCCCGAACAACTTCCGCTTCATGCAGCTCGTGGACGGCGTCGACATGCAGGCGGCTACGCTGGGCGTGCCGCTGGGCAACGCCATTGGACCCACCGAGCTGGATATTGCCAGCGTGGAAATCACGCCCGGCGCGGCCTCGGCGCTCTACGGCATGAACGCCATTAACGGCATGGCCAACCTCACGACCAAGAGCCCCTTCACCTACCAGGGCCTGAGCGTGTACCAGAAGCTGGGCGTGAACCACGTCGACGGCCAAGACTACAACCCGAGCCTCTTGACCGAGTCGGCGGTGCGCTGGGCCCAGGTGTTTGGCAAGCGCCAGCAGTGGGCCTACAAAGTGAACGGATCCTATTTGCAGGGCACCGACTGGCTTTCCGACACCCAGACCGACCAGAACCCCCAGAACCTGAACGCGGCCAACCCCCGCTTCCCCGAGCTGAGTGGCCCGAACAACCCCGCCGCCGACCTCTGGAACCGCTACGGCGACGATAGGAGCGGCAACGTGGCGGTGCCCATCACTTACAACGGCAAGACCGAAACCTTCAATGTGCGCCGCACCGGCTACTACGAGAAGGACCTCATCAACCCCACGGTGCGCAACCTTAAGTTCGACGGCAGCCTGCACTACAAGCTCACGGACCGGGCCGAGCTGTCGTACGGCTACCGCTACGGGCTGATGGACGGCATTTTTCAGCGCGGCAACAAGATTCAGCTCAAAAACGTGACCGTGCAAAGCCACAAGCTGGAGCTGCGTGGCGCTGACTTCGTGGCCCGGGGCTACGTGCTCGTGGAAAACACCGGCGACTCCTACAACCTCAACCCGCTGGCTACCAACCTGGATTTGAACAACGGCTCGAACAGCGTGTGGGGCGGCAAGTTCCGCACCGAGTTGCAAAAGCAGGTCGATGCCGGCGTGGACCTGGCTACGGCCATGAAGCTGGCCCGCACCGTCGCCGACCGGGGCCGCGCGGAGCCCGGCACGGCGGCCTTCGAGCAGCTCAAAAACACGATTACCGGCATCAACAACTGGGATATTGCCGTGAACGTGCCCGGCGCCCCGGTTACCGGCGGGGCGGCCCTGTGGCAGCGCAGCCGCACCTACCACGGCGAGGCCCAGTGGAACCTGGGCAAGCGCATCGAGTGGGCCGACGTACTGCTCGGCGCCGATGCCCGGGTATACGAAGTCATTCCCGACGGCAACAACTTCGTGGACTTCAGCAAGCCGCTCTCGGACCGCACCACGCCCGGCGGCAACAACCAGTACTACAAGAAAGTCGGCGCCTTCGGACAGGCCACCAAGCTGCTGCTGCACGACCGGCTCAAGCTCAACGCCTCGTTGCGGGTGGACTACAACCCCGAGTTCAGCCCCAAGCTCAACCCGCGGGTGGCGGCCGTCTATACTATTGCGGAGCGGCATAACCTGCGCGCTTCCTACCAGAACGGCTGGCGTTTCCCGGCCTTGTTTGAGGCCCTTTCGTTCGTGAATAACGGCTCGGTGCGCCGCGTGGGCGGCCTGGGCCGGGTGAACGACGGGCTGGGCTTCCTGGAGAATTCCTACACCCTGGCCTCGCTCGACAACTTCACCGCCGCCGTGAACCGCGACGTGGCTGCTGACCCGACCGGCACCACGTCCGAGAAGCAGGCCCGGGCCGCGCTGAAAAACCGCGCCGTGCTGCAAGTCGCCAACCTGCCCACCATGCAGCCCGAGCAAATCAACGCCTACGAGGTGGGCTACAAGAGCGTGCTGCTCGACAACCGCCTGGCCCTCGACCTGGACGCGTATTACAACGAGTACACCGGCTTCCTGGGCCAGGTGGAAGTGGCCGTGCCCAAGTCGGGCCCCGTCGGCTCCGACGCCTCGGTGCTCGACATGCTGACCCGCGCCAAGCAGGACCGGTACCGCGTCTACACCAACGCCCGCAACACCTACCGCAGCTACGGCTCGGCCCTGGGCGTGACGTATAATTTCTACCAGAAATACACCCTGGCCGGCAACGTGAACTACAACGCCCTGGCCAGCAACGAGCAGGCCGACGTCTTCGTGACGGGCTTCAACACGCCCAAGTGGGTAACCAACGTGAGCTTCGGCAACCGCGAAATCGTGCGCAACGTGGGCTTCAACGTGGTGTGGCGCCGCCAGAACGCCTTCCTCTGGGAAAGCCAGCTGGCCAACGGACGGATTCCGGCCTACCAGACCGTCGATGCCCAGGTAAACGTGCGCGTGCCTAATCTGAAATCCACCATCAAAGTCGGCGGCACCAACCTGCTCAACAACCGCTACGTGCAGTACGCCGCCGGCCCCACCATCGGCGGCCTGTACTACGTGGCTTTGACCTTCGACAACACGGTAATCCGGTAACCCCACCCCAACCCCCTTCGCTTGATGCGCAAAATCCTCCGGGAGAGGGGCTTTGATTACTACTCAAACGGGTATTACTCCAACAACCTGACACATCTGGCTCCCCTCTCCCGGAGGATTTTGCGCATCAAGCGAAGGGGCCGGGGGTGGGGTCCACCACTATGAAACGCCTGCTTCTCCTTGCGCTTTTCCTGTTTCTGGCCGCCCCGCTGCGCGCCCAGAAGGAGTACGTGCGCGAGCAGCAAACCTGGCTGGGCGTGTTCAACCAAAACCGCTTTTCCCAGCGCTGGGGCTCCTGGACCGATTTGCACCTGCGCCTGCACGACCATTTCGTGCAGGCGCCTTTTCAGACCGTGGCCCGCGTCGGGCTGACTTACTACCTCACCGACGACGTGCGCCTGACCGGGGGCTACGCCTACGTGCACCACTTCCCCGACGGGGCCCGCACCATCTCGCAGGCCGAGCACCGGCCCTGGCAGCAGGTGCAGTGGTTTACCAAATTCCCCCGGGCCCGACTCATGCAGTGGGTGCGGCTGGAGGAGCGTTTCCGCCGCACGATTCGCCAGAACGAGCGGCTCGACGAATTCGACTTCAACTACCGCACCCGCTACAATGCGGCCCTGTTTCTGCCCCTGAGTAAGCGCGGCTTCGAGCCGGGCGGGGTACAATTTCTGCTGAACAACGAGGTGATGATGAACTTCGGTAAGGAAATCCGCCTCAACTACTTCGACCAGAACCGGCTGTTTGCGGGCCTGGTCTACCAGGTGAATAAGCACGCCCAAATCCAAGGCGGCTACATGCATTTGTTTCAGCAGCTGCCGGCTGGCAATGTGTACCGCAACCAGCACACTATCCGGGTTTTCTACTTCCACAATTTCGATTTGCGGCCCGCCGTGTCCTTGGCGCCCACTCCTACTTCTTCCCCCGTAACTCCCTAACCCTAATGGCTGACCAGATAAAACTCTCCGAAGTCGAGCACGTCAAGGACGCCAGCAACTATTTGCGCGGCACCATCGATGAGAGCCTGCAGAACCGGGTGACGGGGGCCCTGAACCCGGACGACACCCACCTGATCAAGTTTCACGGCTCCTACCAACAAACCGACCGGGACCTGGAAAGTGAGCGGAAGCGCCAGAAGCTCGAGCCGCTCTACTCCTTCATGATCAGGGTGCGGGTGCCCGGCGGCGTGGCCTCTCCCGACCAGTGGCAGCGCCTGGACGCACTCAGCGACGAGTACGCCAACGGCACGCTCAAGCTTACCACCCGCCAGACCTTCCAGCTTCACGGCGTATTGAAGCGCGACTTGCAGCAGACCATTGCCGGCTTCAATCAGGTGCTCCTGGACAGCATTGCCGGCTGCGGCGACGTGAACCGCAACGTGATGTGCAGCGCCAACCCGCGGGAGTCGGAGCTGCACCGGCAGGTGTACGAAGCTTCGGTGGCCATCAGCAACCACCTCACGCCCCGCACCACGGCCTACTGGGAGCTGTGGCTGAACGGTGAATCAACCTACTCCAGCGCTATCAACGAGGGCGAACAGGAGGATTTTGAGCCGATTTACGGCAAGACGTATTTGCCCCGCAAGTTCAAAATTGCCCTGGCCGTGCCGCCCACCAACGACGCCGACGTGTTTGCCAACGACATCGGCCTGGTCGCCATTGAGGAGCAAGGCCAGCTTGTGGGCTTCAACGTGGCCATCGGCGGCGGCATGGGTATGACGTTCGGGATGAGTGAAACCTACCCGCGCCTGGCCGACGTCATCGGCTTCGTGCCGGCCGATAAGGTGGTGGACGTGTGCGAAAAAGTCCTGACGATTCAGCGCGACTGGGGCAACCGGGAAAACCGCAAGTTCAGCCGCCTCAAGTACACGATTGACCGGGTCGGCCTCGCTGCCTTCGTGGCCGAGCTGCACCAGCGCCTGGGCTACGAGCTGGCACCGGCTAAGCCGTATACATTCGACACCTCCGGCGACGCCTTCGGCTGGAACGGCGGCCCCGACGGCAAAGCCCACGTAACGCTCTTCATCGAGGGCGGCCGGGTGTACGACAAGCCGGGCTACGGGCTCAAAACCGCCCTGCGCGACATTGCCGGCTTCCACACCGGCGAGTTCCGCCTCACCGGCAACCAGAACCTGACCATTGCCAACATCGAACCCGGGAACCGCGGCCGGCTCCAAACCATCCTGGAGGAGCACGGCGTGTGGAGCCGCACCGAAAAGCAAACCGCGCTGCGGCTTAACTCCCTGGCCTGCGTTGCGTTAAACACTTGCTCCCTGGCCTTTGCGGAAGCCGAACGGTACCTGCCGCAGCTGCTTGACCGGATTGATCAGGTCATCCGGGCCAACCACCTCACCGACGACGGCATCCTGATTCGGATGACGGGTTGCCCCAACGGCTGCGCCCGCCCCTACCTGGGCGAAATCGGCTTGGTGGGCCGCGCAATTGGCCGATATAACTTATACTTAGGGGCTAACCACGCCGGCGAGCGGCTCAACAAGCTCTACCGCGAGATGCTCGACGAGGACGGAATCCTGCAAGAGCTCACGCCCCTGCTCGAAGCCTATGCCGCCGAGCGCCAGCCCGCCGAGCGGTTCGGCGACTTTGTCGTGCGGCGCGGCGTGGTGGCCGCCACCACCCACGGGCAGAACTTCCACGCCTAGCCGGCGGTTTTTTGTTTGCCGTGATAGAACGGCCTGTTTACTCTGTCATCCTGAGCTTGCGAAGGACCTTATCACATTCGCGCAACTTGTGCTAGCGTGATAAGGTCCTTCGCAAGCTCAGGATGACAGCCGAAGCACGCGAGATGCTTCGGCTGCGCCTCTGCATGACGGTCTTACGTCACCCCGCCCTGCCTGCTCCCGCCCTCTTTCTTTCGCCTGCCAATCACCTTTCCATGACCTCCTCGCCCCTTCCTTCCGAAGCAGCCCTGCCCCCGTTGGCCCCGCCCGCCGCGGAGGCACCCGCGGGCAACAACCTGTTTCCGGTATTTCTGAAGCTGGAAAAGTTTCGGGTGCTGGTGGTGGGCGGCGGGGCCGTGGGCCTGGAAAAGCTGGCCGCCATTTTGGGCAACAGCCCCGCCACGGCCGTCACGGTGGTCAGTGAGACCTTCCTGCCCGGCATTGTGCTGCTGGCCGAGCAGCACCCTCAACTGCAGCTGCGCCACCACGCTTACACGCACGTCGATCTGGTGGGCCACGACATCATCTTCGTGGCTACCGATAACCCCGTGCTCAACCGCGGCATCAAGGCCCACGCCGCCGACCTGGGCCTGCTCTGCAACGTGGCCGACACGCCCGACGAGTGCGACTTTTACCTGGGTTCCATCGTGCAGAAAGGCGACCTGAAAATTGCCATTTCCACCAACGGTAAGTCGCCCACGGTGGCCAAGCGCCTGCGCGCGGTGCTCGCCGACGCCCTGCCCAACGAGTTGCAGGAGGTCTTGCAGCACATGACCATCATCCGGGGCAAGCTGGCCGGCGACTTTGCCAACAAGGTGAAGTCGCTGAACGCCGTGACGGCCGAGCTGGCCGGCGGGCCAGCCTACGAGTCGCCGGCGGCCAAGCGCTGGCGCAAGATTGCCACGGCCTCGCTGCTGGCCTTCGCGGGCATGCTGGTCTTCAACATTCTGTCGTACTACGTCACCTGGGACCAGGTGTGGGGCGTGGCCTCCAACGCCCGGATGTTCTACATCTTCGTGGCCATCGGCTTCGGCGCCCAGCTCATCGACGGGCTGCTGGGCATGGGCTACGGCGTCGTCACGGCCATTAGCCTGATGAGCATCAACATTGCGCCGGCGGCCGTGAGTGCCAGCATTCATACCGCCGAAATGTTTGCCAGCGGGGCCTCGGGCTACCACCACTACCGCTTCGGCAACGTGAACAAGAAGCTGTTCAAGGTGCTGCTGATTCCGGGCGTGCTGGGGGCCATTACGGGGGCCTACCTGTTGTCGCGCTTCGGCGAAACCTACGGGGCCTACGTCAAGCCCCTGCTGGCCGTGTACCTGCTGCTGCTGGGCCTGCGCATCCTGACCAAAGCCTTCAGCAAGCCCGGCAAAGGCCGCACCAAGCACAAGAAGCTCGGGCTGCTGGCCGCGGCCGGCGGCTTCCTCGACTCCTTCGGCGGCGGCGGCTGGGGCCCGCTCGTGACCAGCACCCTCATTGCCGGGGGCCGCACCCCGCAGTACGTTATCGGCTCGGTCAGCGTCACGGAGTTCTTCGTCACCTTCGCCAGCGCCGTCACGTTTTTTGCCACCATCGGCATCACCCACTGGCAGATTATTCTGGGCCTGGTGGTAGGCGGCATTGCCGCCGCCCCGTTTGCCGCCCGCCTGGCCGGCCGCATTCCCACGCGCTGGATGTTCGTGGGCGTGGGCTTGATGGTGATTGTGTGGAGCCTCTGGGCCCTGCGCCGGCTGTTTATGTAGTCGGTAGCTGCTGGGCGGCGGGCCATTCCCCGTCGTCCGGCACCGCCGGAATAGCAATAGCCACGGTGGTGCCCGCCCCGGGAACGGTCGTTATCCGGGTAGTGCCGTTGAGCAGCTTCACCCGGTCGTGAATGGTTTTGAGCCCGATGCCTTGCGTGCCGTTGTGCTCCGGGTCGAAGCCCCGGCCATTGTCCTGCACCACGAGCTGCACCGCGTGCGGCTGCCGGGTCACGGTCACCGAGCCCTGCGTGGCCCGGGCGTGCTTCACGATGTTGTTGACCAGCTCCTGCACCAGCCGGAACAGGGCCAGATCCAGGTATTTCTCCAGCCGGGGGCCCGGGCCCACTACCTGACACCGCAGGCGCAGCTTACCGTGGCTCATGTGCCGGCACACGTCCCGGATGGCGGCTTCCAGCCCAAAGTCTTCCAGCGTGGTCGGAATCAGCTCGTGGGAAATAGTGCGGGTAGTGCTGATGGCGTCGGAGAGAAACTCTCCGGCCTGGCGCAGGGCCGTGGCCTGGCGCTGACTATTGGTCCGCTCAGGCTCCACGACCAGCTGCTCCAGCTGCAGCTTGGTGGCGTAGAGCACCTGGCCCAGCCCGTTGTGCAGGCTTTCGGCAATGCGGCGGCGCTCTACTTCCTGGGCTTCCAGCACGGCGTTCAGCAGCTGCTTCTGTTGGGAAAGCTGCAGGCGCAAGTGCTCTTTCTCCAGGCGCTTGATGTCGGTAACATCGTGGCCAATGGCCAGCACGCTGCGCACCGTGCCGTCGTCGGCTACCTCGGGCACCAGACGCGAGTAAAAGTACTTCGTGCCCGTTGCCGTTTCGGCCGAGTTGTAGTGGTCCTGGGCCTGGGCGCTGCTGAAGACGAGGCGCAGCTTGGCCATCCAGGGGCCGGCCACGTCCTGGTGGTGCTGCATGTCCAGGTTGGTTTTGCCCAGCAGCGCGCTCAGGGGCTGCTTCATCCGCTGGCAGAACGCGCCGTTGGCGAAGCGCAGCCGCAGGTCCGGGTCCCAGCGCGTAATCAGGTCGGGAGTGTTTTCGACCAGGGCCTGAAACTGGGCGGCGCTTTCCCGCGCTTCCTTTTCCGCCTGCTTCATCTCCGTTATGTCCTGCACCGTGCCGTAGAGGCGGCCCTCCCCGCCCGGCCGGGCCTGAATCCGGGTTTCGACGATCCGGACGCTGCCATCGTGGCGCACGATGCGGTGCACGAAACTACACGCCGACACCGCCGCCGTGGCCTGCCGCATCATCTCCGCAAAAACGTGCACGTCGTCGGGATGCACCAGGCTCAGGGATTTTTCCACCGTAACGGCGGCGCGCTGGGGCTCCAGGCCGTGAATCCGGTAGAGCTCATCGGTCCAGTAAATCTGCTGGCTGGCGGCATCTACTTCGAAGCTGCCGATGTGGCCAATGGCCTGCGACTCTTTCAGGCGCTGGTGCTCCTGGCGCAGCCGCTCGCGCGCCTCTTTCACCTCCTGAATGTCGTAGAGCAGCACAATCAGGCCGTCGGCGGTGGGGGTGGCCGACATGTACACCCAGCGCCCCAGGATGCTGCACAGGTACTCGCCTTCGGCCCGCTGCCGGGTATCGAGGGCCCGCCGGATGATGTGCTGGCTTTCGGCACTCACGCGCAGCGCGCTGGTTTGCCAGATGCTCTGCCCCAGCAGCTCGGCCTTGCTCACGGCCAGCATCTGCTCGGCCTGCCGGTTGAGGTACGTAAACTCGCCGGTCAGGCTCAGCTCCAGGTAGGCTTCGCCGATGGTGTCCAGAATGGCGTTGGCTTTCTGCAGCTGCTGCACCAGCAGGCGGTTGTTAGCAATCAGCGCCCGGGTCAGGTCTACCTCGCGGCTCAGGTCCTCGATGCGGTGGCCCTGCCGCACCAGCTCGGTCACGTCGCTCACCTGGTTGATGATGCAGCGCACCGAGCCGTCGGGGGCCAGCACCGGGGAGTTCTGCACGCGCCAGTACTTCTCCTCGAATTCCGCTTCGGGGCCCGGCCCGCGCACGTCGTAGCGCTGCATGGGCAGCTGGTCGGGCAGGCCCGTGGCCAGCACCCGCGCAAAGGAAGCCCGCAGCCGCTCCTTGCTGGCGGCCGAGGGCTCCCGGGGGTTTTCGGGGAAAATGTCGAACACCGACCGGCCCACGATATCCGCGCGCACGGTGCCCGTGACGGCCAGGTACGCGTCGGTGGCCGTGAGCACCAGCAGCTCCGGCGTCAGGAACAGATACCGTTCCGGCAGAGCTTCGTAGGCCCCCAGTACCTCGGGGCTCAGCAGCGTAGATGATAGAGGGGCGGCCAGCATTGCTTCAGCGGAGCGACAAAAAGAAACCGTAAGATATCATTCTTCGCCCTTCGGATACCTAACCAGGCCGGAGAACATTCCGGGTCCGCCGGGGCCAGCGGCGTGCAACCTCCCCGCCACCGGCCCGACTTTGCCACCGCGTGGCTTTCCGTACTGGCCGGTCGCGCGGCCCGGTTTTCCGAATCCATAACTTTTCCCGGGCGCTGTGGTTTAACAGGCTTGCGGCTCCTTGGCTCAGGCGAAGGAACCCGGCCGCGGCAAGACGTGCCGCGGGCTACAAGTCGTTCTTTATCAAGCACCGCTGCCGCCCCCAGTCCGCAGCAGTGCTCTTACGCCGCGCTATTCCGCCCCCGAACGCCCCCCACGTCCGGCATCCCTTTTCTCTCTGGTGCTTGCCCGCTGCTCTCCGGCTCCGGGCAAAACCCGTATGCAACCGTCGCCCCCGGCTGGCGCCGCCGTTTACCACGCTATGAAAACAACCCAACCAGCTATCTGGTCCTTGCTCGGCCTGTTCCTGCTTGCCCCGTTTCTGGGCGCGGCCCAACCCACGGCGCCGCCGCCCACCACGCCCTACACCCTGGAGCAGTGCCTGCAGTTTGCCCTGCAAAATCAGCCCCTGCTGCGCCAGGCCCGCATCGATGAGGAAACCAACGAGGCCAACATCCGGGTGGGGCTGGCCGGCTGGCTGCCCCAGGTGGGCCTCAACGCCACCGGCCAGCACTACTTTCAGCTGCCCTACACCGTGTTTCCCAACGCCGAGGGCGTGAACGTGCCGCGCCAGATTGGCCTGCGCAACACCTCCACCGTGGGCCTGGCCGCCACCCAGACCATCTACAACAACGATGTGCAGCTGGCTTTGCGCAGCGCCCGGCCTTCGCGCCAGCTCTACCAGCAGAACTCGACCAGCGTGCGGATTGACGTGGTGAGCGGGGTAAGCAAGGCTTACTACGACGTGCTGCTCTCCCAGCGCCAGCTCGACGTGCTCAGCGAGGACATCGTGCGGCTCCAGCGCAGCCTCAAGGACGCCCGGGCCCGCTACGACGCCGGCATCGTGGATAAAATCGACTACAAGCAGGCCGAAATTTCCCTGAACAACTCCATCGTGGCCCGCAAGCAGGCCGTGGAGGCCATCAAGGCCAAGTCGGCGTACCTGAAGGAGCTGATGGGCCTGCCCGGCGCCCAGCCCCTGAGCCTGCAGTACGACACGCTGCGCCTGATGCGCGAGGCCGTGGCCGATACGGCGGTGGCCGTGGAAACGGCCAACCGCATCGAGGTGCAGCAGCTGCAAACCCAGAAAGCCCTGCAACAGGCCCAGATCAGCTACTACCGCTGGGGCTTTCTGCCGGCTTTGTCGGCCTTCGGCAACTACAACTCCGTGTTTCAGAACAACAACTTCGGCGACTTGTACAGCCAGCGTTTCCCGAGCTCCTACGCCGGGCTGCAGCTGAGCCTGCCGATCTTCCAGGGCGGGCGGCGGCTCCAGAACCTGCGCCGCGAGCGGCTCACCGACCAGCGCCTCGACCAGGACCTGCTTATTACCCGCAACCGCATCAACACCGAGTTTGAGCAGGCCCTGGCCGCCTACAAGGGCTACTACGCCGACTACCTCATCGGGCAGCGCAACCTGGCTTTGTCGAAGGAAGTGTACTCGGTGGTGAACCTGCAGTACCGGGAAGGCATCAAAACCTACCTCGACGTGCTCGTGGCCCAGACCACCCTGCGCACGGCTCAGCTCAACTACTACAGCGCCCTGTTTCAGGTGCTCAGCAGCAAAGTCGACCTGCTGCGCGCCCAGGGCAGCCTCCCGACTCAGTATTGATAGAACCAATAGACGGTCATGTCGAGCAGCGCGAGACATCTCGCGTGGCCTCGCTGAGGTAGTAATCAAACGTCAGCACGCGAGATGTCTCCCGCTGGTCGACATGACGTTCTTCTCTTAAACACAACTGCCCGCAGGCTGCCTCTACCCGACCAACAACCCCGCTCCTTCCTGCTTACCTGATATGAAAAAAACGATTCTAGCTTTGTCGTACGCCGTGGGCCTGCTGGCTTTTGCCGGCTGCGGCACCAAAGACGCCGACAAGCCCGCCGGTCCGCCGCCAGCCACGCCCGTGACCCTGGTGGCGGCCCGCACCACCGACGCGGTGTACTACGACGAGTATCCGGCTACCGTGGTGGCCATCAACAACGTGGAGCTGCGCAGCCAGGTGGCGGGCTTCATCACCGGCATCTTCTTCAAGGACGGCGACTTCGTGCCCAAGGGCAAAACGCTCTACGAAATCGACCGGCGCAAGTACGAGGCTTCCTACCAGCAGGCCCTGGCTAACCTGCGCAGCACCCAGGCCGTGGTGCAGAACGCCCGCGTGAACCTGGACCGCTACCAGCGCCTGGCCCAGCAGGACGCCATTGCCAAGCAGATCGTCGATAACGCCCAGACGGCCTACGCCACGGCCCAGAGCCAGGTGGCCGTGGCCCAGGCCGGCGTGGCCGCCGCCCGCACCGACCTCGACTACTCCCTGATCAAAGCCCCGTTTGCGGGCCGCATCGGCATTTCGCAGGTGCGGTTGGGGGCGCAGGTGAGCCCCGGCTCCACGCTGCTCAACACCATCAGCGGCGAAGACCCGATGGGCGTGGACTTCGTGATTACCGAGAGTGACTTGGCCCGCTTCGTGGACTTGCAGCAGCAGACCGCCGGCAAAACCGACTCCACCTTCCGCCTGGAGCTGCCCGACGGCACCCGCTACAACCAGCCGGGCAAGATACTGGCCATCGACCGGGGCGTGAACCAGCAAACCGGCACGGTCCAGATCCGGGTGCAGTTCGCCAACCCCGACCGCAAGCTCAAGGACGGCCTGAGCGGGGTGCTGCGGGTGCTCAACCGGCAGTCGGGCCGCCGCCTGGTGGTGCCCTTCAAGGCCGTGGTCGAGCAGATGGGCGAAAACTTCGTCTTCGTGGCCGGCGACAGCAGCAAGGCCCGCCAGCACAAGGTGCAGCTGGGCCCGCGCCTGCGCGACCAGATCGTGATAATGGAAGGCATCAAGGACGGCGACCAGGTCGTGACCGAGGGCCTGAACCGCCTGCGCGACGGAGGCCTCATCCAGACCGGAGCCCCGGCCGCGGCCCCCACGGCGGCCAAGTAGCTGGGCCGGGCCCGGGCCGCGGTTTCGCCGCCGGGCCGGGGCCTGCTTCCTGTCCCCGGCGGCGGGTCTTCTCCGCCCCGGACCTTGCCCCCACCGCCCCCGGCACCGGCGGGCTTACCCCACGCGTTGGCGACGGCTACCAATGCGTTGGAAACGCTGACCGATGCGTTGGCCGGCGTTTCCAACGCGTTGGCGACGCTGACCGATGCGTTGGCCGGCGTTTCCAACGCGTTGGAAACGCTGACCGATGCGTTGGAAACGGCTTCCAACGCATTGGAAAGGCTGTCCGATGCATTGGAAGCCGCTTCCAACGCATTGGAAACGCCGGCCAACGCATTGGAAAGCGTCTTCAACGCATCGGCCGGAGCCGCCAACGCTTCGGAAAGATCCACTTGTCCTTCGCCCGGTAGCAGCCCGGCGTAGGTTTCGCCCTTAATAGTAGTAGAGATGATTGCAGAAACCTTTATTCGGCGCCCCGTCACGGCCATCGTCACCTCCCTGGTGATTGTGCTGGTGGGCGTGCTGGCTATCCTGAATTTGCCCGTGGGGCAGTATCCGGAAATTACGCCGCCCACGGTATCCGTCAGCGGTACCTACACCGGGGCCGACGCCCAGACCGTGGAGCAGACCGTGGCCACGCCCGTGGAGGTGCAGGTGAACGGCACCCCGGGCATGACCTACCTGCAAAGCAACAGCACCAGCAACGGGCAGATGAGCATGACGGTGAACTTCGAGGTGGGCACCGACATCAACATCGCCGCCCTCGACGTGCAGAACCGGGTGGGCATTGCCCAGCCGACTCTGCCGCAGGAAGTGCAGCGTCTGGGCCTGGTGGTGCGCAAGCGCAACCCGAGCATTCTGATGCTGGTGGCCCTGTACGCGCCCAAGGGAACCCACAACACGACCTTTCTCGACAACTACGCCAACGTCTTCGTGAAGGACGCGCTGCTGCGCACCAAGGGCGTGGGCGACATCGTGAGCCGGGCCGACGACTTCTCGATGCGCGTCTGGCTCAAGCCCGACAAGCTCAGCCAGCTCGGCGTCACGGCCCAGGAAGTGACGGCCGCCATCCAGGAGCAGAACGCCCAGATTGCGGCCGGCTCGATTGGGGCCCCGCCCGCCCAGACCGGGCAGACGTTTGAGTACATCGTCTTCGTGAAAGGCCGCCTGACCAACACCGAGGAGTTCGGCAACGTCATCGTGAAAACCCGGCCCGAGGATGGCGCGGTGGTCTACCTCAAGGACGTGGCCCGCCTGGAGCTGGGCAAGTTCAACTATTCGAACAACTCTTTCGTGGACGGCAAGCGCGCCGCCTACCTGCTCGTGTACCAGGCCCCCGGCGCCAACGCCCTGGACACCTACGACAACGTGAACAAGACCATGGAGCAGCTCAAGAAGCAGTTCCCCACCGACCTCGACTACGTGGTGCCGTTTGAGTCGGCCACGGTGGTGAAGGTGTCCATCAACGAGGTGCTGCACACGCTCATCGAGGCCCTGGTGCTGGTGATTATCGTGGTGTACCTGTTCCTGCAAAGCTGGCGCTCCACGCTCATCCCGGTGCTGGCCATTCCGGTGTCCATCATCGGCACGTTCATCCTGTTTATCCCGCTGGGCTTCACCATCAATACGCTGACGATGTTCGGCTTCGTGCTGGCCATCGGTATCGTGGTCGACGACGCCATTGTGGTGGTGGAAGCCGTGGAGCACAACATGAACGAGCGGGGTCTTTCGCCCCTGGAAGCCACGCTGGCGGCCATGCGCGAGATTTCCGCCCCGGTTATTGCCATTGCCCTGATTCTGGCGGCCGTGTTCGTACCGGTGGGCTTCATTCCCGGCATCACCGGCCGGCTCTACCAGCAGTTCGCCATTACCATCGCCATTTCGGTGATTATCTCGGCCTTCGTGGCCCTGTCGCTCACGCCGGCCCTGTGCGTGCTGCTGCTCAAGCCCCACAAGCGCGACGAGAACTCGCGGGGGCTCGACAAGTTCTTCTTCCGGTTTAACACCTGGTTCGACCGGGTGACGGGCAAGTACGGCCAGGGCGTGCAGCGCGGCATCAAGCACTCGCGCCTGGTGGTCGTGCTGCTGATCTGCATCATCGTGGCCACCGGGCTGCTGTTCCGCAGCAAGCCCTCGGGCTTCATTCCGACCGAGGACGAAGGCCGCCTGTTCGTGACCTTCACCCTGCCCGAAGCCTCCTCCACGGAGCGCACGGTGAGCACGCTGAAGGAAGTAATGAAGGAGCTGGACCAGATCAAGGGCATCAAGCACTACGCGGGCCTGGGTGGCCTGAACGTGGTGAACTTCTCGTCGAAGTCGAACAGCGGCACCGTGTTTTGCCAGCTTGAGCCCTGGGACGACCGGAAGGAAAAGGAGCTGCAATTGCAGGGCCTGATTGCCACCGTGCAGCAGCGCCTGAGCCGCCTCAAAGAAGCCAACATCGTCGTGATTTCGCCGCCCGCCATTCCGGGCCTGGGCAACAGCGGCGGCTTCAGCTTCATTTTGCAGGAGCGCGAGGCCGGCGGCGACGTCAAGAACTTCGACGCCAACCTCCAGGGCTTTATTGCCGCCCTGCGCAAGCGGCCCGAAATCGTGAATCCCTTCTCGTTTTTCACCGCCAACACCCCCGGCTACCAGCTCACCATCGACCGGGAAAAGGCCAAGAAGCTCGGCGTCAGCATCGCCGACATCGGCACGGCCCTGCGCACCTACCTGGGCTCGGCCTACGTGAACGACTTCACCGTCTACGGCCGCAACTTCCGCGTCGTGACCCAGGCCGACAGCATGTACCGCGGCGACATCTCGAACCTGGGCCAGTACTACGTGCGCAACAGCCAGGGCGGCATGGTGCCCCTGAGCACGCTGACCAGCTACAAGCGCACCGAGTCGGCCCCGCTGATTTCGCACTACAACCTGTTCCGCTCGGCCGAAATCAACGGCAACGCCGCCCCCGGCTACTCGTCCGGCGACGCGCTGAAGGCCCTGGAAGAAACCGCCGCCCAGAGCCTGCCGGCGGGCTACGGCTACGAGTTTTCGGGGTTGAGCCGGGAAGAGCAGCTGGCCGGCGGGCAGACGGTGTACATCTTCGCCTTGTCCATCATCTTCGTGTTCCTGTTTCTGGCCGCTCTGTATGAAAGCTGGTCGGTGCCCTTCTCGGTGCTGCTGGCCGTGCCGCTGGGCGCGTTCGGGGCCATTCTGGCGCTGTTTTTCCTGCCCAAGCTCACCAACAACGTCTACGCCCAGATCGGCCTGATTACCCTGATTGGCCTCTCGGCCAAGAACGCCATTCTCATCATTGAGTTTGCCAAGGAGCGGGTGGATAAAGGCATGCCCCTGGTGGAGGCCACCCTGGAAGCCGTGCGCCTGCGCCTGCGCCCCATCGTGATGACCTCGTTGGCCTTTATTCTGGGCGTGCTGCCGCTGGTGTTTGCCTCCGGCGCCGGGGCCCAGAGCCGCCAAACCATCGGCTGGACGGTGCTGGGCGGCATGCTGTCGGCCACGCTGCTGGCTATCTTCATCGTGCCGGTGCTGTACGTGCTCATCACGCGCTTCGCCTACGGCAAGGACAAGCTGGCCGAGCTGGAGGCCAGCTACCAGCCCGACGAGGAGCACGGCGGCCCCGCCCCCGACCAGCCCGCCCCGAGTCCGGCGTAGGTAAACGCTGTTTGCCCCATGATTCGTGTGTCATCCTGAGCAAAGCGAAGGACCTTACCACGGAAGAACGACTCGTTCAACTGGTATAAGGTCCTTCGCTTTGCTCAGGATGACAGAAGTTTAACCTTTACTACCCCCCGCCCATGTCCGACACTCCCGACGCCGCCCTCCTGCCCACGCCCGAGCAGTTCAACGCCCTGATCCGCGCCCGGCGCAGCATTCAGCCCGTGCAGTTCGAGCCCGGCCGCGTGGTGCCCGACGAAGTAGTGCAGATGCTGCTGGAAAACGCCAACTGGGCCCCCACCCACAAGCGTACCGAGCCCTGGCGCTTCGTGGTATTCACGGGCGCGGGGCTGGCGAAGCTGGCCGAGTTTCAGGCGGGGCTGTACCGGCAGCAGGCCGGCGAGTTCGTGGACGAGAAGAAGGCCCAGAAGCTGGCGACCAATCCGCTGCTGGCTTCCCACGTCATTGCCATCGGGATGAAGCGACACCACGTGCTGCCCGAAATCGAGGAGGTGGAGGCCGTGGCCTGCGCCGTGCAGAACCTGCACCTCTCGGCCGTGGCCTACGGCCTGGGCGGCTACTGGGGCTCGGGCGGCATCACGTACCTGGAAGAAGCCAAGCCCTTCTTCGGCCTGGGGCCGGAGGACAAGCTGCTGGGCTTCTTCTACCTGGGCTACGTGCAGCAGCAACCCGGCCGCAACCTGCGCAAGCCCATCGAGGAGAAGGTAACCTGGGTGACAGAATAAGCCCGCTGCCCGCTACTCCCAAGCCCCGCCGGCCCAGTGCCGACGGGGCTTTTTTGTGCTGCTGCCAGGCGGGCGCCGCGCCACGGCAGCGCGGGCAACCTCGCGCGGGCCGGCCAGCAGCCACGGGTGGTATGGGACACCGCCGCGCCGGCCAAAAATAAACTCGGCCGGTGCGCGGGCCGGCCCTTGCACAAGTGTTCTTTTCTTTTCACCTTTTCCCCACTTACCGCTACCCTATCCGCCTGGCCCGGGCCCCATTACACACCGCGCTTACCCCCGCCCCGGCCCCTTGTCTTATCCTTTTTCCTTCTTCCCTTATCTCCGTTATGTACGACGAACGGTACGACAACCATTTCCGCCGCCTGCAAGCCTCGCGCGACACGCTGGCCACCTTTGCCGACTTCACCCTGGAGGCCCTGCGCCTGCCGGCGGTGCCCAAGCTCCTGCGCGACGAGCGCCCCGCCCTGCAAGCCGCCCTCGACGCCTACCGGGAGGGCCTGAGCGGGCGCACTACTGGCAGCGGGCAGCGCCAGAGCGGTACCCAAACCGAGGACCAGGCTTTCAAAAGTCTCAAAGAGCTGGTGAAGGCCACCGACAAGAAGCTGCTGCAACCCCGCTTTTATGACCACCCTGCCGAGAAGGCGCTGTTTTACCCCGACAAGCTCAGCGGCCTGACCGAAGCGCCCAAAACCAAGCGCTTTACCCGCTTCACGGCCTACGTACAGCAGCTGGAAAGCCACCCGGATGCCGCCCTGCAAGCCGTTGGGGCCCAGGTCAAAGCCCTGCTGGTGACGTATACGGCTGCTACGGCCGCCAAAAACCAGGGCAGCAAGGCCGTGAAAGACACCATCTCGGCTCTGGGTCCCCACGCCCTGGCCATGGCCGACGCCCTGTGGGCCGTGCACTGTGCCGCCCTCTACGTGCACCGGCATGAGCCTGCCAAGGCTACTGCGTACTTCAACTATGGCTTACTACCGAACCCCAACCCCGCCCGGCGACGAGCCAAGAAGGCCAACGCTGCTACCACTTAGCCCGGGAGCCTATTGCCACCGGTGGCAGTAGGCTCCCGCCGTGGCTGGATAGCTTTGCCACCGGTGGCAATGGCGTGCGGCCGGCCCCGGATAGCCTTGCCACATGTGGCAATGGCCTCCCGCCGTGGCTGGACGTCGTTGCCACATGTGGCAGAAGCATCCAGCCTACTCCGGATGGCTTTGCCACCGGTGGTAATGGCCTCCCGGTGTGCAGCGTTCCACTGCGCAGGGCCTACGGGCCACCTTCCTAATGACCGGGCAACGGCTTGCGCGGTGGCACTTCGCGGTAATTGTCTAGAAAAAGCCCCGTCGGTAGGCTGCCGGCGGGGCTTTTTGGCGCGTAGCGCAGTGGGCCCCTGCCATTGCCGGTGCCGGGAGCGGTTGGGAGTGCCGGCCCGGGTGGGGCGGGGCCCGCGCGCCCGGGTGGGGCCTCCCCTTTTTTGCATTTCTTTGTTTGCCTACCGCCTGCGCTGGCGCTGCGCCGGTGGCGGGGCTTCCCGGCGCACCCCGGCGGGCCCGCCCGGCTCCGGCGGCAATGGTTATCTTGGCTATTCTACTACCTGGTCCTTCCCGACGTTGTCCTTCCTGGCCTGTCCCGCGTATGAAAAAGCTCTTCGCCCTAACTCTGGCCCTGGTGGCCGCTCCCGCCTTGCTGTTTGCCCAAGCTACCGTGTCGCTCTACGCCGGCACCATTCCCAACTCCATTGCCACCAACCTCCAGGAAAGCAGCATTACGCTGGCTGGCGGCGGGGTCCGGATTTCCAACGTGGTGCAGCCCACCTTGCAGGTGTTTCGGCCGGCCAAGGACAAGGCCAACGGCACGGCCATCATCATCTGCCCGGGTGGGGGCTACGCGCGCCTGTCCATCGACAGTGAGGGCTCGGACGTGGCCAAGCGCCTGAACGACATGGGCGTCACGGCCTTCGTGCTGAAGTACCGCCTGCCCAACGACCAGACCCAGCCCGACAAAACCACGGCCCCGCTCCTGGACGCCCAGCAGGCCCTGCGCCTGGTGCGGCAGCGGGCCACTGAGTACGGCATTAACCCCGGCCGGGTGGGTATCCTGGGCTTTTCGGCGGGCGGCCACCTGGCGTCCACGGCCGGCACGCACTTCAGCGCCCCGGCCGGCGACACCAAGGACAACACCTCCGTGCGGCCCGACTTTCTAATGCTGCTCTACCCGGTCATCAGCTTCACCGACAGCCTGGCCCACGCCGGCTCCCGGGAGCGGCTGCTGGGCCCGGCGCCCACCCCCGAGCAGATCCGGCTCTACTCCAACGAGCAGCAGGTAACGGCCCAGACGCCGCCGACCTTCCTGGTGCACGCCGCCGACGATAAAACGGTGAAAGTGCAAAACAGCCTGCGCTTTTACGAGGCCTGCCTGCGGGCCGGGGTGCCGGTCGAGATGCACCTTTACCCCAGGGGCGGGCACGGCTTCGGCCTCTACAACAAGACCACCAAGGACAGCTGGGCCGAGCGGCTGCAAAACTGGCTCGACGCCAACGGCTGGCTAACGAAATAGGCTTAAACTGAACCACGGGGCCCATCCGGCGCGTTTAGCCCGGATACTGCGGCGGCACCACCGCCCGGGCGGAAGCTCCGGATATGCCCGGGCCGAACCGTAGCGGGGCGCTATCCGTACTGGCACGGTGCTTGCAAAACACTCCTCATAACGGAAGCAGTGTTTCTGAAACCTTAAAGAACCTAGTCATGAAAAAGGTCAGTTTGATTCTCGCCCTGGTAATGATGCTCACCTCCGTGTTCAGCAACATGGCCCAGGCTCAGGAACGGAAGAAATGGAGCCCGCAGGCCAAAGGGGCCGTCATTGGCGGTCTGGGTGGTGCCGCGGCCGGTGCCATCATCCATAAGCGTAACCGGGCCGTGGGTGGCGTAGTAGGGGGCGTGGCCGGTGCCGGCGTCGGCTATGCCATCGGGAAGCACACCGACAACAAGCGCAAGGAAGCCGCCCGCGTAGCCGCCGCCAACCGGGCTGCCGCTAACCGCGCCGCCGAGGCCCGCGCCGAGCGCGCCGCCCTGGCCCGCCGCGTGGATGCCGCCGAGCGCAAAGCCGACCTGGCCGCCCAGGCCCAGAAACAACAACAGCAGCAGTATCCCGTAATGGCCAATGGCTTCGCCGCCAACACGCCGATGATGCTGACTGCCGCCAACGGCCCCGTGGCCGCCGGCTACCTGCCCAACGAGTCGTACGGCGACCGTACCAAGCCCTACTCGACCTCGGAAGTTCGTCGCAAGAGCTGGTAAGTCCGGACTTTGCGTAGCTTAGTTTCGCCGACTCCAGCCCACGTGCCGGAGTCGGCGAAATTGTTTCCATCCCCCACCAAACCCCTAGACTGTATGAAGTCCCTTCTCTGGATGATGCCCTTGACGGTAGTGCTGGCTTCCTCCTGCTCCAAAACGGCCGACACGCCCGCTACGGCCGTCACGGCGCAAACCCTCGACCAGCAGTTCATCAGCGCCTGGAACAGCAAGAACGCCATTCAGCTCGACACCATGTTTGCCGACGACGTGCACTTTCTGCAGGGCGAAGCCCATTTCCAGGGCAAGTCGGAGGTATCGAACCGCTGGGTGCGCGAAACGATGGGCACCATTTCCAACCTGCGCCTGAACGTGGCCTCGTCCGGCACCGATGCCCAGACGGCCTACGAGGGCGGCACCTACCAGGTCGACGTGATTCCGACCACGCCCGGCACCCCGATGGGCGTGGGCGAGGGCAACTTCATTTTGCTCTGGAAAAAGAACCCCAAGGGCGTCTGGAAGCTCAGCTACGCCCAGCTGGAAGGCCTGCCCGTGCGGGTACGGTAGCAGCACTAGTAGCGCGAACTTTGTAGTTCGCGTGCCTGCGCCATAAGGTTGTGCTGGCACGCGAACTACGAAGTTCGCGCTACTAAGCCAGAAAGGCCCCGGCAGTTGCTGCCGGGGCCTTTCTGTGTTTATCCAAACGCAACGCTACGCTTCCGCCGTCCGCTCCAGGTACTCTTCCCCCTCATATACCGGGGCCATGTTCTGCTCTTCCTCCTCGGTGAACAGGCGGGAGCGAATCAGGAACCGGACGCCGAGCGGGATTTCCAGCGAGAAGCTGGCCCCGCGGCCTTTCACCACGTCGACGGTGAGCTGGGTGTGCTGCCAGTACTCAAACTGCGAGGTGCTCATAAAAAAGTCGCAGCCGTGGATCTGGCCCAGCCACACGTCGTTGCCGCCGATGCGGAACTCGCCCTTGGCAAAGCACATCGGTGAGGAACCGTCGCAGCAGCCCCCGCTCTGGTGAAACATCAGCGGGCCGTGCTCGTCGCGCAGTAAGTCGATGGTGGCTTCGGCGGCGGGCGTGACGAGTACGCGCGGGGTTGGGGAGTTTGCCATGAGAGGTGAGTTTTTGAAACTGTAGAACGTCATGCTGAGCCCCGCGAAGCATCTCTTCCGCAATAGTATCTGATTACCATTGCTGGCGAGATGCTTCGGCTGACGCCTCTGCATGACGTTCTGTTTTACGCAGCTTTAGCCGCCGCTACTAGAAAAATCCCAGTGGTTTCTGGCTGTAGCTGATGAGCATGTTCTTGGTCTGGCGGTAGTGGGCCAGCATCATCTTGTGGTTTTCGCGGCCGAAACCCGAAGCCTTGTAGCCGCCGAAGGGCGCGCCGGCGGGGTAGTCGTGGTAGCAGTTGACCCACACGCGGCCGGCCTGAATGGCGCGGGGCATCGTGTAAAGCTCGTGGGCGTCGCGGCTCCAGAGGCCGGCGCCGAGACCGTAGAGCGTGTCGTTGGCAATGGCAATGGCCTCGTCGTTGTCCTTGAACGTGGTGACGGACAGCACCGGACCGAAGATTTCTTCCTGGAAGATCCGCATTTTGTTGTGACCCCGGAAGATGGTGGGCTGGATGTAGTAGCCCTCAGCCAGCTCGTCGTGCTCATGGCTGGTGTGGGCCTCGCCGCCGGTCAGCACCTCAGCCCCTTCGGCCTTGCCGATTTCCAGGTAGCTCAGGATCTTCTCGTACTGGTCGTTGCTGGCCTGGGCGCCCATCATGGTGCTGGGGTCGAGCGGGTGGCCGAGCTTAATGGCTTTCACCCGCTCGATGAGGCGGGGCATGAAGGCGTCGTAGATGTCTTCGTGGACGAGCAGGCGCGAGGGGCAGGTGCAGATTTCGCCCTGGTTCAGCGCAAACATGGCCGCGCCCTCCAGGCACTTGTCGAGGAAGTCGTCGTCGTGGTCCATCACCGATTTGCAGAAGATGTTCGGCGACTTGCCGCCCAGCTCCATCGTGACGGGAATGATGTTTTCGGCGGCGTACTGCAGAATCAGGCGGCCGGTGGTGGTTTCGCCGGTGAAGGAGACTTTCTGCACCCGCTTGTTGGAGGCCAGCGGCTTGCCGGCTTCCAGCCCGAAGCCGTTTACCACATTGACCACGCCGGCCGGAAGTACGTCCTGAATCAGCTCCATCAGCACCATGATGCTGGCCGGCGTCTGCTCGGCGGGCTTCATCACCACGCAGCAGCCGGCGGCCAGGGCCGGGGCCAGCTTCCAGGTGGCCATCAGCAGCGGGAAGTTCCAGGGAATGATCTGGCCCACCACGCCCAGCGGCTCCTGAATCACCAGGGACAGGGTGGTTTCGTTCAGCTCGGTGGCCGAGCCCTCCTCGGCCCGGATCACGCCGGCGAAGTAGCGGAAATGGTCGATGCACAGGGGCAGGTCGGCAGCCATGGTTTCGCGGATGGCCTTGCCGTTTTCCACCGTTTCGACGGCGGCCAGGTGCTCCAGGTTGGCCTCCATGATGTCGGCAATCTTGAGCAGCACGTTGCTGCGCGTGGTGGCCGAGGCCTTGCTCCACGACTTAAAGGCCTCATGGGCGGCATCCAGCGCCAGCTCGATATCCTCTTTCGTGGAGCGCGCGACCTTGCAGAACGCCTTACCGTCGATGGGCGAAGGGTTATCGAAGTACTGTCCCTTGACCGGGGCAACCCATTTGCCGCCGATGAAGTTGTCGTAGTGAGATTTGAACTGGGGACGGGCAACGAGAGTGGACGGTTTTTCTAACGTTTCCATGAGGTGGGTGTTAAGGAGTGATGACTTACTCACAAGGTAGCTTTAGAAATTGCCGGAAAAGATGTAGTATTCTCTCAACAAGCTCGGGGATAGTCGCAAGTTTCCCGCTGGTGCCTTTTGCCTCATTCACTGCCGCCATGAACCCACGCCTGCTGCCCGCCCTCCACGCCCCGGACGACCTCACCACGCTGGTTGAAAACCGCACGGTGTACTCGCTGGACGCCTTTGAGCTCAACATCTTCGAAACCCACCAGACGGCCCGGCGCGTGCCCCTGAGCATGGGCAGCCTGGTGCTGACCACCATGCTGCGGGGCAAGAAAGTGATGCACCTGAGCGGGCAGGCGGCCTTCGACTACCTGCCGGGCGAGTCGGTGATTGTGGGCGAAGAGCAGCTGATGGAAATCGACTTTCCCGAGGCCACCCTCGACAACCCGACCCAGTGCCTGGCCGTGGCCATTCCGGCCGATACCATCCGTCACACCGTGGATTTGCTCAACGAGCGGTTCCCGCTGGCCGAGGAGCACACGCCTTGGCACCTCGACGCCCACCACAACGCCCACCTGACCAACACGCCCGAGCTGACCGGCACGCTGGAGCGCCTGGTGCATTTGTCGCAGGAAACGCACGCGGCCAAGGACGTGCTGGCCGGCTTCACCTTGCAGGAGCTGCTGATCCGGCTGATGCAAACCAACGCCCGCCAGCTGATTTTTCAGAACTACGCCCAGCACCTGACCTCCCACCGCTTTGCCCAGGTGGTGCAGTACATCAAGCGCCACTTCACCGAGCAGATTACCGTGGACAAGCTCAGCGAGCTGGCCTGCATGAGCAAAGCCACGTTTTTCCGCCTGTTCAAGCGCGAGTTTGGCCTCACGCCGGTCGAATACATCATTCAGGAGCGGCTGGCCGAAGCCAAGCGCCTCTTGCGCAACCCCGTGGCGACGGTGGCCGACGTGTGCTTCCGGGCCGGCTTCAACAACCCGGCGTACTTCCAGACCATCTTCAAGAAGTACGAGGGCATCACGCCGGGCTTGTATAAAAAGCAGTGCGGGCTGGGCTAAACCAAGGCGCGGGTTGCAGCCATTAGGGTCGGAACGGTTACTTTCACGCCGGAACCACACCCTCTCCCCTTTTCTGCCTCCCGTGAAGAATATCCTTACCCTGAGCCTCGGCTTGGGCTTGCTGACGGCCCCGGCCGGCCGGGCCCAACAGGCCCCTACCCTGACGCGCGCCGCCGAGCCCGAGCTGCCCTACCGCGCCACCGACACGAAAATCAACGCGCTGGTACACACCAAGCTGGCCGTGGGCTTCGACTACGCCAAGCGCCACCTCAACGGCAAGGCCTGGCTCACGCTGCGGCCCTACGCCTACGCCACCGACTCGCTCCGCCTCGATGCCAAGGGCTTCGACATCAAGACCGTGGCTTTGGTGGATGGCACCAATCAGACGCCGCTGAAGTACGACTACGCCGACCAGAACAACCTGCGCATCCAGCTGGGCAAATTGATGCCGGTGGGCACGCCCTACACGGTGTACATCGAGTACACGGCCAAGCCCGACGAGCTGAAGGTGAAGGGCAGCGCGGCCATTACCGACGCCAAAGGCCTGTATTTCATCAATCCCGACAGCGCCGTGAAGGGCAAGCCGGTGCAGATCTGGACCCAGGGCGAGACGGAAGCGTCGTCGGCCTGGTTTCCGACCATCGACCGGCCCAACCAGAAGACGACGTCGGAAATCAGCATGACGGTGCCCGCCCGGTACGTCACGCTCAGCAACGGGGCGTTGGTCAGCCAGACGCCGGCCGGGGCGGGCCTGCGTACCGACACCTGGAAGATGGAGCTGCCCCACGCGCCCTACCTGTTTATGATGGCCGTGGGCGACTTCAACATCTACCAGGACAAGTGGCGCGACAAGCCCGTGACGTACTATCTGGAGCCCAAGTACGCGCCCTTCGCCAAGCAGATTTTCGGCGACACGCCCGAAATGATGGAGTTTTTCTCTAAGCGCCTCGGCGTGGATTTTCCCTGGAACAAGTACGCCCAGATTGTGGCCCGCGACTACGTGAGCGGGGCCATGGAAAACACCTCGGCCACGCTGCATGGCGAGTTTTTGCAGATGAACACCCGCGAGCTGCTCGACCGGGAGTACGCCAACAACCAGTCCGTTATTGCTCACGAGCTGTTTCACCAGTGGTTTGGCGACTACGTGACGGCCGAAAGCTGGAGCAACCTGACCGTGAACGAGTCGATGGCCGACATGAGCGAGGCGCTGTGGGCCGAGTATAAGTACGGCCCGGACGCCGCCGGCGCCCACCGCAACCAGTACATCCGCAACTACCTCAACAACCCCAACAACTACGCGAAAAACCTCGTGCGCTTCCACTATGGCGACAAAGAGGAGATGTTCGACGGGGTAACTTACCAGAAGGGCGGCGCTATTCAGGACATGCTGCGCACTTACCTCGGCGACGAGGTGTACTTCGCCGGCCTGAACCAGTACCTGAAGCAGAATGCCCTCGGCAACGGCGAAGCTCACCAGCTGCGCCTGGCCATGGAAGCCGCCTCGGGCCGCGACCTGAACTGGTTCTTTAACCAGTGGTATTACGGCGCCGGCCACCCCGAGGTCAGCATCGACTACAGCTGGGACGCGGCCAAAAAGGTGCAGAGCGTGACGCTGAAGCAAACCCAGGAAGGCCCCGTTTTCCAGCTGCCGCTGGCCGTGGACGTGTACGTGAACGGCAAGCCCGAACGCCACCAGGTGATGATGCGCCAGGCCACCGAAACCTTCCAGTTTGGGGCCAGCGCCAAGCCCGATCTGGTCAACGTGGACGCCACCAAGCTCACGGTGTGGCTGAAAAAGGACAATAAGCCGCTGTCGGAGTACGTGTACCAGTACGCCCACGCCCCGCTGTACGTCGACCGGCGCGAGGCTATTCTGGCCGCCAAGGACAAGCAGGACGACGCGGCGGCCCGCGCGCTGCTGGTCAAGGCTATGGCCGACAAGTTTTACCTGCTCCGCTCCACCGCCATTGACGCCCTGAACCTGGAAAACAAGGCTATGGCCAAAGCCGCCGCGCCGGTGCTGCGCAAAATGGCCGCCAACGACCCACAGAACTCGGTGCGGGCCGCGGCCCTGCGGGCCCTGGCCAAGCTCAAGGACAAGAAGGATGAAAAGCTATTTACCCAGCAGCTCAAAAACGAGTCGTACCAGGTGAGTGGCGCGGCCCTGCGCGGGCTGGTGGCCGTGGCGCCAGCCAAAGCCCTGGCCCAGGCCAAAACCCTGGAAACCACCGACAATAACACCACCCTGGCCGCCGTCATCGACGTGTATGCCGCCCAGGGCAGTGATGCGCAGTGGAGCTTCGTGCGCGACAAGTTCGACGCGGCGCCGCTGCAGTCCCGCTTCGAGTTGCTCGAAGGGCTGTCGGGCATGCTGGTGCGCCTCGACGACCCGGCTAATTTCAGTGCGGGCGTGGAGCGGGTGAAAGCCCTGGCCATTCAGTTTAAGCCCCAGGGCGCGGCCGAGCCCCTCATCGGCTTGCTGCAAAGCGTGAAGCAGCGCAAAACCAGCGGCCCCAACGTCCAGCAGGCCCAGCAAACCATCGACAAAGCCGTGCAGGAAATTCAGGACGCCAAGTAAGTATTCCGGCTTTCCTCATTTCGCAAAAAAAGGCCCCTCACCGCGCGGTAAAGGGCTTTTTTTTTCGAAACGTCATGTCGAACGCAGTGAGACATCTCGCGTGCTGCCGTCGCCACATACCAGTAACTGTCATGCTGAGCTTGCTGACGCATGCCGCTCTGTTTTTCAGCAACAGCCCTCCAGCGTCAGCCCGCGAGATTCCTCGGCCAGCGCGGAATGACGTTCTGGCGTTGACTCCTGCCGTTTTCTAGCCCTCGTAAGTAATGGCGGCGACTTCCACGACTTCCTCTTTGGGGCCGAGCCTGAGCGTAACGGGCTTGCCCAGCTTGGCCCCGATGACGGCCCGGGCAATGGGTGCCACAAACGCGACTTTGCCCGCCGCTACCGAGGCCTCGTCCGCGCCCACGATGGTGAATTTGCGCTCAAACCCGACTTTGCCGCCGCTGGTGGTGCGCAGCGTAACGGTAGCGCCAAAACGGACTTCCTGCGGGGGCTGGGTGCGGGGGTCTACCACTTTGGCGCTGGCAAGGCGGCTGGTCAGGTCGCTGATGCGGCCGTTGTAGACCGACAACTGCCGGGTGCGGTCGGCGTCGTTGTCGCGGTTGGCTTCCACCTGCGCCCGCTCGGTTTCCAGCGTGGTCAGCTCGGCGCGCAGCAGCTCCAGGCCATGGGGCGTGACGTAGTTGGGCGTGTTGGGCGGCAGGGCGGCCCGGGGCGGAATAATGGTGGGCGACTGTACGTCGTCCTCTTTGGTGAATGCGCGGCTCATACCGGGTTAACGCAGCCCCCGGCAGCGGGTTGTAGAATGGTGCCCGACCCGCAAAACCGACCCAACATGGACTCAAGCGGCGGGATGGATGCTGCTGGGAAGTAGCGGCCCCGCAGCCGCTACGAAGTAAGGCTCAGGCCAAAAACCGGCGTTTCGCCCGCATTGTTGGCTTTTTTGTAACTCTTAAACATACCTGCGGGTTTAGGAATACCAGTATCCGCAAACCGGCCCCGGGCCAGTTGCCGGGGTGCCGCGCCTGACGGATGGCGTACTCCCCGCAAGCGTTGACTGGCATTTTCACGTTCTGCCGACCCGGAGCCCAGCGGCCGTGGGTCGGCTATTTCCTGCTTATGCGTTCTTCCTCTGCTTCCTCTCCCACCCTGGCGCCAGCGCATGCGGCTCCGCAGCTCACGCCGGCCCTGGTCTGGCTGATGGCCATTGCCTGCGGCCTGGTGGTAGCCAATATTTACTACAACCAGCCGCTGCTGGCCGACATCGGCCGCACCTTTCACCTCTCCGACAGCCGCGCCAGCCTGGTCGCTACGCTCACGCAGGTTGGCTACACGCTGGGGTTGTTTTTCGTGGTGCCGCTCGGCGACAAGCTGGAGCGCAAACGCCTGATTTTGTTATTGCTGGTACTGGCCGCCGGTGCTATGGCCGCCGCGGCCCTGGCGCCTTCCTTTGCCCTGCTGATCGGGGCCAGCCTGCTGATTGGCATCTTTTCGGCCGTGCCGCAGCTGCTGGTACCCATGGCCGCCCACCTGGCTTCCGACGACGAGCGGGGCCGCGTGGTGGGTAAAATCATGAGCGGGCTGCTGATCGGCATTTTGCTGTCGCGCACCCTGAGCGGCTACATTGGGGCCCACGGCGGCTGGCGGCTGGTCTTCGGCATCGGCAGCGGGGCCATGCTGGTGCTGGCGCTGATTCTGGCCCTGAAGCTGCCCAAAGACCAGCCCGATTTCGAAGGCACCTACGCCAGCCTGATGAAGTCCCTCTCGACGCTGACCCGTACGCTGCCGGCCCTGCGCAAGTCGGCGCTGACGGGGGCGTTCCTGTTTGCCTCGTTCAGCGTGTTCTGGACCACGCTGGTGTTTTTCCTGGAAGGCAGCCCCTATTTCTATAAGAGCGACGTGGCCGGCTTTTTCGGGCTGATTGGCGCGCTGGGGGCGTTGGCGGCACCGCTGGCCGGCAAATCGGCCGATACGCGGGGGCCGGCCTACGCCATCAACATCGGGATTCTGATGTCGTTGGCCGCGTACCTGGTGCTGGCCTTTGGCGGCTACCATCTGGTAGGCCTCGTGGTGGGCGTCATCGTGCTGGATATCGGCGTGCAGGCCACCCACATTTCCAACCAGTCGCGAATTTTCTCTTTGGTACCCGAAGCCCGCAGCCGCCTCAATACTATCTACATGACGGCCTATTTCATCGGCGGCTCTCTGGGCTCGTTGGCCGGCGGCACGGCCTGGGCGCACTACCAGTGGCCGGGCGTGTGCGCCGTGGGCCTGTCGTTCGTAGCGGCCGCCTACCTGGTCAACCGCTTCTACGGCAACGCCCCGCGCGGCTAGGGAAGCTGATTTCAACCAAAAAAGCGCCGCTGACCTGGCTTGGTCAGCGGCGCTTTTTATTGCGGCGGAAAACCCGCCGCCCCGGCTTTTTACTGGGCTGGAAGGCGGCTGATGCATACTTTCAGGCTCTCACGCCAGTGCGGAATGGCTACGCCGAGCTGGGTTTTGGCTTTGGTTTTGTCCATCACCGAGTAGGCCGGGCGCGTGGCCTTGGTGGGGTACTCAGCAGTGCGAATGGGGGTGGTTTTCACCGTCGTGTTGCTCAGCTCGAAGATGTCCACGGCGAAGTCGTACCACGACGTGACACCCTCGTTGCTGTAGTGGTAAGTGCCGTACTGCTGGCTTTGGGTTCCGATGATGGTCAGGATGCAGCCGGCCAGGTCGATGGCGTAGGTAGGCGTGCCAATCTGGTCCCAGATAACGCGCAGCTCGTCCCGCTCCCGGCCAAAGCGCAGCATCGTTTTCACGAAGTTGTTGGCGTACTCCGAATACAGCCAGCTCGTGCGCAGAATGAAATACCGGCTCGTGTGCGCCGGAATCACCTGCTCGCCTTCCAGCTTGGTCAGGCCGTACACGCTGATGGGGGCCGTTTCATCGGTTTCCAGCAGGGGCTGATTGCCGGTGCCGGCAAACACGAAATCAGTGGAAACGTGGATCAGGGTGGTGTCGTACTCGGCGCAGAGCGTGCTCAGGTTCGCAACTCCGTCGCGGTTCACCTGCCGGGCCAGGTCTACTTCGTCCTCGGCCTTATCCACGGCCGTGTAGGCGGCGCAGTTGATGGCATACGTGGGCTGGTAGCGGGCAAATAGCTGCCGCAGCCCCGCCGGATTGAGGATGTTGGCTTCCGCTTCGGGCAGAAAAACCAGCTCATCCATCTTTCTTTCCCCGGCCACGTGCGCCAGGCACTGGCCCAGCTGCCCCGACGCTCCAAAAACAAGTACGCTACCCATATTACTACCCCTTACGTTGGTTCCGATGTTGCGGGCCGCGCCACGGTGGCGGCGGCCCGGCAACAAAGTAAGAGGGTTTTACCCGAGCCGCAAGTTGTCGGGCTGGGGTGGGCGCTTGTTCTTAATGGGCTCGAAGCGGGTTTCGCGGGGCTGCTTTTCGCTCAGGTATTTCCAGTAGCGCAGCGGAATGTGGCGGCGGTGCAGCTTGATATTCTTGCGCTCCGGAATGTTGACGTGGTCGAAATACGTCTGCCAGAGCACCTTAAACAGCGGCTCCCGCTCGTCGAGCACCGTGGCCGACACGCTCGTGCTGCGCCGGGGCGCGGTGGTTTCGGGCTCAAACTGCACGATGTCGGTGCGGTGCAGATCGTAGTACAGGCCGTAGTGGCGGCGTCGGTCATAAATCAGCCAGCGCTGGTCGGCGTAGCGCTTGGTGAAATGGGGCGCAATCAGGGGCAGCACGTCGAAGTCGGGCTCGATGGTGGCGTGGAACAGCTCGTCGGCGGTTTTCTCGAAGCGCACGAAGGCCTCCATCCGGTGCTTTTCGCGGCCCATTTGCTGGGCCAGGTGCGCCACCCGCCGCACGTTATCGTCGGCGTAGTTCTCAGCAATATCCTGGGCTGAGCGCATGGCAAGGTCGGCGTAGCGGAAGATGAGCAGCTCCCGGTCGGGCTGCTCGCTCAGGAAAGCGTGAAACAGCCGGGTGCGCGCCTCCGGGGTCATGTGTTTCAGCAGCCCTTCCCACACCCGCGCCGCCGTGGCCTCGTGGGTTTCGACCAGCAGCGGCTGGGCAAACAGCCCGCCCTGCACCGCGCCCACCGGCTGAATGCTGTTGGGTGCCGCCTTGCGGTCATAAATGGTAAAAAGTACCGTCAGCAAACCCTCAAACGACCCATCGTAGCTGTAATCCAGCGGCGGGGCCGTCAGCGCGGGAGCCGTAGGCCGCCCCGCGCCGCCCCCGGGTCGGGGCACCGATGAAGGATTCACGGGAATCAGGGAGCGGCTCATAGCAACGGTATTGGTGGCAAAAACACTCTGATGTACTCCATCCGGGCCCATTCGGATGCTTAGACGGCAAAAGTGCGCAGCAGCAGGGCCGTTACGGCGTCGGCTTCTTCGTGCTGCACCCAGTGGCTGGCCGGCAGATACGTTAGCTGGGCCTGGTCGCAGAGCAGCAGGCTTTGCTCGGCCATGTCACGCTTCAGAAACGCATCTTTCACGCCCCAGATAATCTGCGTCGGCACCGTCACGCGGCCCACGGCCGGCAGCTGGCCGGGTGTGCGCACCGCCGCCCGGTACCAGTTGATCATGCTGCGCATGGCCCCGGGCTGCCGCCAGGCGGCTACGTACTCGGCCAGGTCGGCGGTGCTGAAGGTGCCCCGCCGGCTGGTTCCCGCCAGGGCCTGCCGGCCCGCCGCCCAGTTGTTGCGCCGCACCAGCCACTCGGGCAGCCAGGGCAGTTGAAAAAAGAAGATGTACCAGCTTTTGCGCAGCTGCTCGGCGCTACGGCGCAGCGTCCGGAACATGACGCTGGGGTGCGGCACGTTCAGCACCGCCAGCTTCCGCACCCGCTCGGGGTAGTGAGTCGCCAGGTGCCAGGCCACGGCCGCGCCCCAGTCGTGGCCCACGACGAAGGCCTGCCGCTGCCCGGCCGCGTCGAGCAAGCCCAGCACGTCGCGGGCCAGCGTGTCGAGGCGGTAGTCGGCCACGCGGTGGGGCTTGTCGCTCAGGTTGTAGCCCCGCTGGTCGGGGGCCCACACCCGGTAGCCGGCCGCCGCCAGCGGGTGCAGCTGCCGGTGCCAGGCGTACCAGAACTCCGGAAACCCGTGCAGCAGGATTACCAGCGGCCCATCGGTGGGGCCGCACTGCACCACGTGCAGCCGGATGCCGTTGGTGTCGACGTACTGGTGTTCGAGGTCGTAATGCACCCTTCGCTTTACTGCTAGCATGGCGTCGGGGTCAATGGGAAGCTCAGGCGGCCTCGGGCCGGTGGGCCGATTGCGGAGCCCGGTTCCGGGTTTGCTCGTGCAATTGGCGCACGATGGGCAGCAGGTCGCTGAGCTTGCAGCAGCAGGCCAGGCGGGCTACTTTTTCGGGTTTGCTCTCGGGGAGCGGGGCGGCCGACGCGTCGGCGGCGCGGTGGGTAATAGTCATCATCGTAAGCGGTTAATTCGGTAGCGGGTGAGTAGAAGAGAGCAAAAAGCCGAAGGCAGCGGGCGGGCGGCGGGGTGCGTTTCTGGTTCACTTTCTCTCTCCTCTCAGCACCGCAGCTGGCCCGTCAGCCGGCCTGGGCAAACAAATCGAGCTGCTGCGTGACCAGGGCCGAGCGCACCGAGCCGGCCCCAAACAGAATCTGGCGGCGGATGGTCTGCTCGTCGTAGTCGCGGGTTTCCAGGGCCTGGCCCTTGCAGGTAATAAAGTATTTGGCCCGCTTGAGCACCACCCCGAACTTGTGCAGATGGTCGAGGCTGAGCGGCGAAAAGCGGCGGGCGGCCACGATGCGCTTGGCCGAGCGCGCCCCCACCCCGGGAATGCGCAGGATCATCTCGTAGTCGGCCGTGTTGATGTCAATCGGGAATACGTGGCGGTTGCGCAGGGCCCAGGCCAGCTTGGGGTCAATTTCCAGGTCCAGGAACGGGTGCTCGGGGTCCAGGATTTCATCGGCCTCGAAGCCGTAGAAGCGCATCAGCCAGTCGGTCTGGTAGAGGCGGTGCTCCCGAATCACGGGGGGCTGCGTCACCTGGGGCAGGCGCAGGTCGTCGGTGATGGGAATGTAGCCCGAGTAGTACACGCGCTTCAGGCCGTAGCCTTTGTAGAGCGAGTCGGTGAGCTTGATGATCTGGTGGTCATTCTCGGCCGAGGCCCCCACGATGAGCTGGGTGCTCTGGCCGGCGGCGGCGAAGCTGGGCACCTTCTTGAACAGGGCCTTTTCCTCCTTGTTCTGGGTAATACCGTCCCGGATCTGGCCCATCGGGGTCAGGATTTCCTCGTAGTTTTTCTCCGGGGCCAGGGTGGTCAGGCTCAGCTCCGAGGGCAGCTCGATGTTCACGCTGAGGCGGTCGGCGTAGAGGCCAGCTTCGGCAATGAGCTCGGGCGAGGCGCCGGGAATGGTTTTGACGTGGATGTAGCCGTTGAACTTGTGCTCGGTGCGCAGCTTTTTGATGATGCGCACCAGCCGCTCCATCGTGTAGTCGGAATCCTTGAAGATGCCCGAGCTCAGAAACAGCCCCTCGATGTAGTTGCGGCGGTAGAAGTTCATGGTCAGATCCACGACTTCATCCACGGTGAAGGCGGCGCGCTTCACGTCGTTGGAGCGGCGCGAGACGCAGTAGGCGCAGTCGAAGATGCAGTAGTTGGTCAGCAGGATCTTGAGCAGCGACACGCAGCGGCCGTCCTCGGTGAAGGAGTGGCAAATGCCCATTCCCTCGGCGTTGCCCAGGCCCTTGTTCTCATTTTTACGCTTGCCGCCGCTGCTGGAGCACGACACGTCATACTTCGCGGCATCTGCCAAAATACTTAGCTTTTCCTGAATCCGCTCGTTCATTAGGGGCTGGTTTAGGGCTTAAAAATAGCAGATTGAATCTTTCTGCGCAATAATATACCAAGCTAATTTTTTTAGGAAATGGTTCCCCAAGCCGCTACTTCGGGCCAACTTCCGGCCCAGTTGGCGCGCCCTCCGCCCCGCAGCCCGTTCTTAGTTTCGAGCCAGAGTTGCGGACCGCCCCTTCTCCTGCGTAACTTGCCGTGTAGGGCTCCATCGGCGGCAGGCGCCGCCGGTTGCGGGCCACCGTGTTGTTGCGTTCATGACTCCTCCTGTTTGGCTTGTTCGGGTGTTGCCCAGCCGTTTGTTCTGGCTGCTGGCGTTGCTGTGGCTGGCCGGGCCGGCGTGGGCCCAGCAGCCCACCCCGCCGGTCGTCACGGACTCGATGCGCACCCAGCCCGAAACCCGGCGCGACTCGCTGCGCCGCCGCTTCGACCAGGAGCGGGTGCTCACGGGCCTGAAGGCCTATACCAAGCGCAAAACCATTGCCGGCAAAGCCGCCTCGGCCATTTTCAACTTCACCGAGCGCCAGGAAGACCGCATGGGCATCGACGTGGAGCTGCTCGACCGGCAGTTCGACCAGCACAGCTACAAAATCGTGCGCCGCATTGATATCCGGGCCCTCGATGCCTTTGGCTACAGCGTCTCGGACCCCACGCGCAAGCCGCGCAACGTGCTGGAGCGCACCGGCAACAGCCTGCACATTACCACCTCCCGGGCCCGGGTGCGGCAGCTACTGCTGTTTCGGGTGGGCGAAGAGCTGGCCCCGCAGGCCCTGACCGAATCGGAGCGCCTGTTGCGCCAAACCCCCGAGCTGCTCGACGCCCGCGTGTTCGTGGACGAGGAAACGACTACCCAGGACAGCGTCGACATCCGCATCATCACCAAGGACGTGTTCAGCATCGGGGCCAACTACCAGCTGCGCGACGTGGGCGCGGGCGTGGTCGAGGCCGACGACATCAACTTCCTGGGCCAGGGCCACCAGGTGCGCAACCGCTTCGAGTACGGCCGCACCGAGCCGCAGTCGTGGAGCTACGAGGGCAGCTACGTGGTGCCGTTCCGCAACTTCATCAACGGGCAGGTGCGCTACCGCAACGAGTTTCAGTACGAGGAAAAGGCCATCAGCTTCTCCCGCGACTTTTACTCGCTCAACACCCGCTACGCCGGGGCCGCCTCGCTGCGCATTGCCCGCCAGGGCGTGCCCTACATCGTGCCCGATCAGCCCACGGTGTACCTGGCCTCCAACTACAGCGTGAAGGATGCCTGGCTGGGCCGCTCGTTCCGGCTGCGCAGCTACGATCTGGGCTACGAAAACCCCGGCCGCCTGATTGTGTCGGGCCGCATGATTAACACCGCCTACACCGCCCGGCCCAACCCCGACTACCTGAACTCCTCGCTGATGCTGGGCACGGTGGGCTACAGCGTGCGGCGCTACTATAAGGACAAGTACCTGTTTGGCTTCGGCCGCACCGAGGACATTCCGACGGGCTCCATCCTGAGCTTCACGGCCGGCTACGACATGAATACCCGGGCCAACCGCAACTACTACGGCGTGCGGGCCGCCACCGGCAACTTCAGCGTGCGCAACGGCTACCTGTACCTAAGCGGGGAGTTCGGCAGCTTCATCCGGCGGCACGACAAAGACTGGCAGCAGGGCCTGCTGAGCACCGAGGTGCTGTATTTCACCCGCCTCTACCACACCGGCAACTGGCAGTGGCGGCACTTCTTCTGGAACCGCTCGGCCCTGGGCTTCAACCGCCTGCCCGGCGAGCAGGGCCTGCTCATTGGGGGCAACCGGGGCCTGCGCGGCTTCGAGTCCGACATGCGCGGGGGCAGCCGCTTCGTGATGAACTACGAAACCACCGTGTTTACGCCCGTCTCGTTTCTGGGCTTCCGCGTGGCCGGCGTGGCCTTCGTGGATGCGGCCTGGCTGGCCACCCAGCCCGGCCAGGAGCTGCCCTTCCGCAACACGCCCTACACCGGCTTCGGCCTGGGCCTGCGCCTGCGCAACGAATACATTGCCGTGCGCACCGTGCAGCTGCTGCTGGGCTACTACCCCCGGGGCCAAACCAACCCCAACGGCTTCCGCATCTTCGAAAACGCCCGCCCCTACTACGATTTCAGCGACTTCAACTTCGCCCAGCCCAACACCGTGCGCTACGAGTAGGTGAATGAGTGAATGAGTGAAGTGGTTGTTCTGGCGGCGCGCGGGCGGCGCGGCGCGTTCCAACTTGCGGAAGGCCGGTTTTCGCGCGTAGACCGGCCTTACACTTGTTGGTAACGATAGTTTACGCGCGAAAACCACCGTTGCACTTGTTGGCAGTGCCATCTTTCGCGTGAAAACCGGTTCTGCACTTGTTGGCAGTGGCATCCTACGCGTGAAAACCTGCCTTCCAAATGTTTGGAAGGCCGCCCTACGCGCGAAAAGCTTCGTTCAACAAGTTGGAACAGCATCCTACGCGCGAAAGATGGCCTTCCAAACTTCTGGCCGCGGGTTTACGAGCCACGGATGCGCTACCGCGCCAGATAGGCTACCTTTGCCCTAGAAGGTCCGCCTTTCCTACTTCACTCATTCACTCATTCACCTCTTCACCGCATGCTTGCGCTAGGCGATTTTAACGAACTGGAAGTGGCCCGCGCGGTCGATTTTGGCCTGTATCTGACCTCCGACGACGGCGACCTGCTAATTCCGGGCAAGTACGTGCCCGAGGGTACCCAAATCGGCGACGTGCTGCGCGTGTTCGTCTACCGCGACTCGGAAGACCGCCTGATTGCCACCACCCTGGAGCCCCTGGTGCGCGTGAATCAGTTTGCGGCCCTCACCGTGCGCGACGTCAGCGGCGCGGGCGCCTTCCTGGACTGGGGCCTGGAAAAAGATCTGCTGCTGCCCTACAGCAACCAGTGGCGCAACCTGCGGCCCGGCCAGCGCGTGACGGTGTACGTGTACCTGGACGAAACCACGGACCGCATCGTGGCCACCGCCAAGTGGGACCGGTTTCTGAGTGAGGAGCCCTTCCCCGGCCAGCCCGGCGACGCGGTGCAGCTGCTCATCGCGGCCGAAACCGACCTGGGCTACTCGGCCATCGTGAACGGCACCCACCAGGGCCTGCTCTACTACAATGAGGTGTTCAAGCCCCTGCGCCTCGGCGACACGCCCACGGGCTACGTGCGCCAGATCCGGCCCGACGGCAAGCTCGATCTGAGCCTGCAGAAGCTGGGCTACGACGAGGCCCTCGACGCGGCCGAAACCCTGCTGGCGGCCCTGCGCAAGGGCGGCGGCACGCTGCCGCTCTCCGATAAAAGTGAGCCCGACGACATTTACCGCCGCCTGGGAATGAGCAAGAAAGTGTTCAAGAAAGCCCTGGGCTCGTTGTATAAGCGCGGCCTCGTACAACTGTTGCCCGAGCAGACGCGTCTGGTAGAGGGAAAGTAATCCGCTGCACTTTTCCCGCGCTTACACCGCTGCTGAGCGGCCTTTCTGCGTAAGGGTAGCCGGACTTTTACGTTGCCTACTCCCCTGCTACCCGCTTACGCCGCGCCATGAAACTTCACAAAACCGCTCTGATTGCCGGGGCCAGCGGCCTGATCGGCAGCCAGCTGCTGCCCCTGCTGCTCGCCTCCGACCGCTACGCCAAGGTTATTGCCGTGGGCCGGCGGCCCCTGCCCATCGTGCACCCCAAGCTGGAGCAACGCGTGCTCGATCTGGACCAGCTGGAGCAGCACCGCATGGCCCTCATTGCCGACGACGTGTTCTGCTGCCTGGGCACCACCATGCGGCAGGCCGGCTCGAAGGAGGCCTTCTACAAAGTGGATTATTTGTATGTAGTAAAGCTAGCGGCCCTGACGGCCACCAACTTCGCGGCCCAGTTCATGGTGGTGTCGGCAATGGGCGCCGATGCCCGCTCCCGCATCTACTACAACCACGTAAAAGGCGAAATGGAAGACGCCGTCCGCCAAACCCAGTTCCGGGCCATTCACATCTTCCGCCCCTCCCTGCTGCTGGGTGAGCGGGGCGAAAAGCGCGCCGGCGAGCAGCTAGGCGCGGTTTTGCTGCGCGTGCTGAACCCCTTGCTGGTCGGGCCGCTGCGCAAGTACCGGGCCGTGCCGGCCGCTGCCGTGGCCCGGGCCATGCTGCGGGCCGCCGAAGATGACGGGGGCGGGATTTTAGTGCACTTATCCGATGAAATAGCCGCCGGGCGGGTGCCGGCGCGCTAAGTCCGGGCGGCGGTGCGTACTTTTGGGCTTGTACTTTTCATTTACTGCCTTTCTGGACTCATGAAGCGTTTTTCGGTTTCCCTGCTTTTCCTGCTCTTGCTGCTCAGCACCACGCTGGTATCAGCCCAATCCAAAAAGAAATCGGGCGGTAGCAGCTCGGGCTACAGCACGGGCATCGGCCTGCGCGGCGGCGGCTACTCGTCGGGCCTCACCATCAAGCACTTTATGAGTGGCAAAAACGGCGTGGCCCTCGAAGCCCTGGTGACGACCGAATACAAGGCCCGCGGGGCCCGGCTCACCCTGCTCGGCGAAAAGCACAAAGCCCTGGCCGACGTGAAAGGCCTGCAGTTTTACTACGGCGCTGGTTTTCACCTGGGCGCTTACCAGGGTCGCTACTACTTCGAAGATGCCCGCTACTACCGCTACGGCCGCAAGAAAAAGGACGTGTACGTGCTCTACGACTACCGCTACGACGATGCCACGTACGTCGCCTTCGGCGCCGACCTGATTCTGGGCCTGGAGTACAAGATGGAAGACCTGCCCTTCGTGGTCGGCGTCGACTACAAGCCCTATTTCGAAGTATTCCACGGCTACACCGGCTTCTACAACGACGCGGCCGTGAGCCTGCGCTACACCTTCTAACCCGTTGCGTATCGGTCCGTGACCGGTAACAGCGTGCTGTGCCGAGCCGGCCGCGGAAGCTTCCGCGGCCGGCTTTTTTGCGTCCGCGCCAGCCGCACCAGTCCACCGCAGCCGCACCACAAGCTGATTGTATGGCATCCGGCGCTGTGTATTTGCCCCGCTACTCTGGCCGCCCAACCCAGCGCGCAGGAAAAACCAGGTAGAAACACGTGGTTTCCAAAAGGGGGATTTATACGCGTAAAACGCTGGGCTGATTGTTTTTCCTTTGTCTTAGCAGGGAGCCGCACGTAGCCGCCCCCCTTTTCCACTCCTCCACCAGGTCTTCTTGACCACACTATACCAAAACCCATGACAAACAACCTAACCATCGACGACGCCGGGCGGGCTTTCATCACGCATGAAGAAGGCGAAGTACTACACGAATACAAGTGCGCAGCGGGCGTGGACACCATCGGCGTGGGCCATACCCAGGGCGTCTTCGACGGAGAGGTAATCACGGAAAGCCAGAGCCAGGCATTCCTGAGTGCAGACCTGTCCCATTTCGAAGCCGCCGTCAACCGGATGGTCACGGTGCCGCTCAATCAGCATCAGTTCAACGCGCTGGTGTCTTTTGCCTTCAACCTCGGCGAAGGAGCCCTGCAAAAGTCTTCGCTTCTGAAGCTGATTAACGCCAACGTAAAAGACCCCGCAGAGCTAACTGCCCACTTCACCATGTGGGACAATGTAAACGGCAAGCCGAACGCCAGCATTTTGGCGCGCAGAAACCGCGAAGCTGCTCTATTCTTATCCAACTGATTTCTCAACGGCAGTCTGGCCGCGTCAGCGCAAGCCCCGGGGGGGCAGACACGCATAGCACCGCCTGATTCATACCGGATGGGGCATCAAACACGCGCGGCCCGGGCCCCATGCGGAGGCTGCTGGTAGTACCAGCAGCCTCCGCATGGGGCCCGGGCCGCGCAGTTAGAAAGCCCGGCGGCTCAGTAGGCCGGGCAGCAGGCAACTTTAGCGCCAGCCTGTCTTATTGGAGCTTAATGCGGTACACCGCGTCGGTGACGCCGCCGAACAGGCCGTAGCCGTTGGGAATGTTGGACGCCAGCGGCGCGGGCTCGGCGAAGGGGTTGCCGTCGGTGTTGTTGTAGCGCTGGCGCGAGAGGTGAAAGTTGTAGGCCTCGCGCGTGAGGCTGCTGACAAATACCTCCATATACGCGGCCTCATTGCAAACGCCCGAGTACGAGCAGCCCCCGGGATAGTAGCGCACGTCGGCATTGAGCGAGAAGCGCTTCCCGTTCACGTTGGTGTCGGCGTACGGATAAAACCCGTAGGTGCCGTAGCCGCCGCCGCTGATGGCCGACAGGCTGGAAAGCTGGAACTGACCGACTTCGGGGGTCACGATGTCGCCGTTGTTGTCCTGGTCGACCTGCACCTCCGCCCAGCCCGTGGTGAGCTTATAGTCCTTATCGACGACGCGGGCAAAGGCCACGTAGTAGTTGGCCGCGCCGGGGTCGTCGGCCACGGTCACCGAGAGCTTGCCGCGCACGTCATTCGGGCTGCTCTTGCTTTGGTTTTTGGTGAAGGTCGCGCTTTCGATGACGGCGGCCTTGGGCATGGTCAGGGTGCTTTCCACCGTTTCGAAGCCCGGCAGCGAGGCGCGCAGCGTGTAGGTGCGGCCCGGCTCGCCCTTCAGCCGCTTGGTTTGCCGGTAGTAGCCCTGCTCGCTGTCGTAGTACGGCGAGGTAGACTGCAGCGCCTCGAAGGATTCCACCACGGCCCCCTTATCGTCCGTGATGACGACCGTGGCGTCGCGGCGGCCTTTGAGCTCGTTCAGGTCGAATACGCGCTGGCTGTTGCTCACGTAGAGGCGGCGCAGGCGGGCCAGCTCGTCGTTCGAGTTCGGGGGCTGAAAGTCGAAGTCGTAGTTCGACAGCTCAAACTGCAGGGCAATGCGGGGCGTGTGCTTGGGCTCGGGCAGGTCCAGCGTGGTTTCGCAGGCCCCGAGCCCCAGGCTCAGCAGCAACAGCGCCGCGCGCACGGGCCGGGAAGAAATATACATAGCCATCGGACGGAACGTTAGAATTTGAAGCTCTTGCTGAAGGAGGGAATAATCGGGAACAGGGAAATCTGCTTGTACACACCCTTATCTTCCCCCGTCTGCGGGTCTGACTCGCGGGTCAGGTAGATGTAGTAGGGGTTGCGGCGGCTGTAGGCGTTGTAGAGGCTGAAGCTGTTGACTACCTCGCCCCACTTCTTTTTCTTGGTCTTGCTCAGGTCCAGGTCGAGGCGGTGGTAGGCCCGCATCCGGTAGCTGTTTCGCTCGCCATACTCCTCGTACTGCTGGTAGGGGCCCAGCTGAAAGCGGCCTTCCGACAGCGTGGTGGCGTTGCCGGTGCCGTAGACCCAGGTGCCCGACAGCGTGAAGGTGGGGCTGAACTTGTGAATCACGACCAGGGTGGCGTCGTGGCGCCGGTCGTACTTGTAGGGGTAGAGCCGGCCTTGGTTCAGCTCCGGAAACCGGCGGTTGCTCCAGGCCAGCGTGTAGCCGATCCAGCCCGTGGTGCGCCCCGACTTCTTCTGCAGAAACAGCTCGCCGCCGTAGGCCCAGCCCTGGCCGCTGGTTACTTTGTCTTCCCACTTGCTGTCAGTAGTGCCCAGGAAGCTGGCGCCTTCCTGGTACTCAATCAGGTTTTGCATGGGCTTGTAGTAGCTCTCGAAGCTGAGCTCGTACTCCTCGCCCTTGTGGCGGAGCGTGCGGGCCGCCCCGATGCTGATTTGCTGGGCTTTCTGGGGCCTCACCTTGGCCGTGGCCGGCACCCACAGGTCGGTGGGCAGGCCGATGCCGGAGTTGGTGAGCAGGTGAATAAACTGCGTGGTGCGGGCGTAGGAGGCTTTCAGGGCCCATTCTTCGGTGAGCAGGAAGCGGGCGGCCACCCGGGGCTCCACCGACGGATAGAGCGTGTTATCGACCAGGAAGCTGTTCAGGCGCAGGCCCGTGTTGACCTTGAGCCGGTCGGTGAGGCGGTAGTCGTCTTCGGCGTAGAGGCTGGCTTCGCTGGCCAGGGTTTGCACGCCCGAGGCAATGTCGTCCATGCCTTCGCCCTTCACCTGCAAAGCCCCGGGCCGGAACGAGTGCAGAATGTACTGGCCCCCGAACCGGATGTAGTGGTCGGGGTTGGGCACGTAGTCGAGGTCGGTTTTCAGGCTCAGGTCCCGGATGTTGGACAGGTAGTGCAGGGCAAACTTCTCGGTGCGCGTATCGTCCGGGTTCTGGTCATCGACGTACCGGTTTTCCTGGTTGATGCGGATGTTGAACTGGTACTTGCTGTAAGTGAAGTGGGTGTTCATAAACAGCCGGTCGTTCAGCACCCGGTTCCAGCGCAGGGCGGCCGTGAGGTTGCCCCAGCCCAGGCCGTCGTTTTCCTTGCTATAGCCGCCGTTGTCGCCTTTGTCGTTGTAGCGGGCGTAAAACTTGTCGTAGCCGGTGTAGGCGCTCAGGTAGAGCCGGTCGCGGCGGCTGACTTTCCAGTTGAGCTTGCCGTTCAGGTCGTGGAAGAAGTAGCCCACCGTAGGCCGCTCGTCGTACGGAATACCCTCACTGGCCATAGCCAGGTTAATAAAGGGGCGGGCCAGCAGGTCGATGTAGGTGCGGCGGGCCGAGATGATGAACGAGGCGGTATCCTTCTTGATGGGACCTTCCAAGGTGAGCTTGGAGGCCACCAGCCCGATGGCGCCTTCGCCGTGGAACTCCTGCATGTTGCCTTCCTTCATCGAAATATCGAGCACCGAAGACAGCCGGCCGCCGTAGCGGGCCGGAAACCCGCCCTTAATCAGCTCCACGTTGTTCAGCGCGTCGGCGTTGAACACGGAGAAGAAGCCGAACAGGTGGGCCGCGTTGTACACCGGCGTGCCGTCGAGCAGAATCAGGTTCTGGTCGGGGGAGCCGCCGCGCACGTACAGGCCGCTAGTGCCCTCGCCCCCGCTCTGCACGCCGGGCAGCAGCTGCAGCACCTTCAGCACGTCGGTTTCGCCAAACAGCGCCGGCAGCGTCTTGATCTGGGTGATGGGCACGTTGATGGTACCCATCCGGGTGGTCTGGGCAATTTTTTCCTCCTTGGTCCCCACTACTTCCACCCCGGCTATTTCGGCCGTGGCGGGCCGCAGGCGGAAGTCGTGGCTCACGCTGCGCTCCGACCGCACGGCGAAGCGCCCCTTCTCGTAGCCCAGATACGACACGAACAGCCGCACCGAGTCGGAGGAAACCGGCAGGGTAAGCGAGTAGAAGCCGTAGTTGTTGGTGGCCGTGCCCTGGCCCGTGGCCGGGTTCATCACGGCCACGCCGATAAGGTTTTCGCCGGTGGCCTGGTCGCGGACGTAGCCGCTGATGGTAAGCTTGCCGGGTTGCTGGGCCTGGGCCGCGCCGGCGCTCAGCAGCAGGCCGCTGAGCAGGAGCAGTGAGCGAAAGTGGCTCATAAAAAGAGTGTAGCTAAGGACTATAAAGCGGAAAGTAACGGATGAAAGGCCCTGAACGCCGGGACCCAAGGGTTTGGTATGCGCGTAGGAAAGAGTAGCAGAAAAGGCGGATAGTTGGCAGGCGGCCCGTAAAAAAGCGCCTGCAGTTTTCGTTGAAACGGCAGGCGCTTTTCTTGGCAGCAAGCAGTAGCGCAGGCTTACTTTTTGGTGCTGTATTCCTTGTTCAGGTGTTTCAGCACCCGGTCGGTAATGTCGATGTCCTTGCGGCCGTAGGCAATGGTGCCGCTGGGGGCGGCAATGAGAATCAGCTTGTAGCCGTTGTCTTTGCCGTATTTCTCAATCTGCTTGTTGATGCGCTCCAGCACTTGCTGGGTCATTTTGGCTTCTTCTTCCTGGGCCTGGCGCTGAATTTTCTCCTGGGCGGCCCCGGCCTGCTGCTGCTGGGCCTGCAGCTTCTGCTCGGTGGCGGCGCGCTGCTCGGGCGTCAGGCTTTCGGCCTGCTTCTGGTACTGCTGCACCGCGTTCTGGAAGCCGGTAACCAGGGCCTGGTTCTGCTTTTCCCAGCCCCGGGCCTTGGCCTCGAAGCTGCGGCGGGCATCCTGCATGGCCTTGTAGCCTTCCAGCAGCTTGCCCGACTCCACGTAGGCCACTTTGTCGGTGTCGGCTACGGCTACCAGGGGCTCGGCGGTGGTGGCGGCAGCGGTGGTATCGTCGTCATCCGTGGCCACGGGCTGCACGGCCACGATTTTGGCGGGCGCGGGCGCGGGAGCGGCGGGCTTGGACGAGAAATGCAGGTAAAACAGGACGGCCACGGCCACCACAAGTACGGCGTCGATAATCAGGCGCAGGGAATTGTTCATTCGGCAAGAAAAGGGAGAAAAAAGAGAAGCAGCCCGTCAATGGCTACCCAAAGAAACGCAAAAAGCGGCAAGCTTCCCGCCGGGCCGCGCGTTTTATCCTGCTATTCCGGGCCATTCTTCCCGCAGCAGGGCAAACACGTACTCGTCGCCCCAGGAGCCCTTAAACCAGATATTCTGCCGGAAATGCGCTTCCCGGCGCATTCCCACCCGGCCTAGCAGCCGCACCGAGCCCTCGTTCAGGCAATCCGTCACGGCTACCACGCGGTGCAAACCCAGCTCGCCGAAGCAGTAGCTCAGCAACGCCCGCAGCGCCTCGGTGGCGTAGCCCTGCCCCTGCTGCCCGGGGGCCAGCGTAATGCCGATTTCGGCCTGCCGCGGCTCGTCGGCGTTCAGGCACAGGGCACAGTCGCCGAGCAGCTCGTCGGTATCCGGGCGGGCAATGGCAATCTGGACCCAGCTGCCGGGCGCGGCGGGAATCGAAGCGCCGGTTTGGGCCGCCACAAACGCCGCCGACTGCTCGGCCGAATACGGCTCCCAGCTTTGAAAGCGGGCCACTTCGGGGTGGGCGCGGTAGGCGGCAAAGGCCGCGGCATCGGCAGGTTGAAACGCCCGCAGCCGCAGGCGGGACGTAAGGCAAAGTGCAGTAGTAGTCATATAAAAAGGTAAAAAACGGTACCCAGCGGCACCTTACAGATCTTCTTCCTCGAGTTCCTCGTGGGTATTGGGCTTCTCATTGAAGGGTGGATTCAGGGCCAGGCGGGCCGCTTCGGCCTCATCCACTAGGCCCACGTGCAGCAGCGCGTCGCCCTGGTTGACCACCGGCATGTGGTTCAGGCCGATGATGTAGCCCGACACCGGCGACTCCAGGCGCACGGCCTGCTCGCCGTAGGGGTCGGCCACGCTGCCGTAGGTCTGGCCTTTTTCCAGGTACTGCCCGTTTTGCACGTGGCTCCGAAACAGGCCCGCAAACTTGGCCCGCAGCCAGGTGTGGCGCAAGCACACGATGCTGGGCTGGGCCGGCGGCACGGCCTCGGCCATCATACCCAGGTGGTGCAGCACCCGAAACGTGCCGGCAATAGCCATTTCAATTCCTTCCTCATCGAGGCGCAGCGACTCGCCGGCTTCGTACACGATAATCGACTTGCCCTGCTTGAAGGCCGCTTCCCGCAACGAGCCCGGCCGCAACGCCGAGTGCAGCGTGAAGGGCGCCCCGAAGGCCTGGGCCAGCGCGTCGCTGTCGGGCGAGCCGAGCTGGCAGCGCACCTGCGGGAAGTTGCTGCGGGCCGCCCCCCCGGTGTGAAAATCGATGCCGCAGTCGACCAGGGGCAGAATCTCGCGCATGAAGCGGTGGGCCACGCGGCTGGCCAACGAGCCGCGCGGGTGGCCCGGAAAGCTGCGGTTCACGTCTTTGCCGTCGGGTACTTCCCGGCTGAAGTTCAGAAACCCGTAGATGTTCAGAATGGGAATGGCAATGATGGTGCCCCGCAGCGGGTGCAGCAGGTCGCGGCGGATCAGGCGACGGATGGTTTCGATGCCGTTCACTTCGTCGCCGTGCATGCCGGCCATCAGCAGCACCGTGGGGCCGGGCTCCCGGGAGCGGAACACGTACACCGGCACGTCAATCACGGTGCCCGAGGGCAGGCGCGAAATCACGAGGCGCGTGAGGACCTGCTCGCCCGGCCGAATGGTGAGGCCGTTGATGTGCAGGTTCTCGGGGGCGGCAAACGGGGTTTCCAGCAAAATGGGGCAACATTAAAGGCTGCGCAACCACCGGACGCAGGGCGGGAGCCGGCCCACGGCCCGCTCAGAAAGCCCGTAAGTTTCAAAAAAACAAACAATAAACTGGTACTGGCGTCCACCAAGATCCTCACCGTAGGCTAATGCCGGTTGCGTATCGCGGCTGCCAGATCAGTTTCCAAGATGGTGTACACGCTGTAGAGACGCAACATCTTGCGTCTCATCGTTGAACAATAGCCGGGCAGGATGCTGGTGCGAGTCGTTCAACAACGAGACGCAAGATGTTGCGTCTCTACCTCCACTACCAGTCAGGCACACTAACTTGGGAATTGCTATAAAGAAGCCGTTTAGCAAGTCGCGCGAAATGAGGTAGTCCGTCATGTCGAGCCTCGCGAGACATCTCGCGGGCAATGGTAACCAACTGGCATTACACCGACAGCCCGCGAGATGCTTCGGCGGCGCCTCTGCATGACGGTTTGTTTTTACTTCCTGAACAACTTCAAAATATGAATGGCCTCTTTCCGCCCGAATGAAGGCAAAAAGAGGCCACTCTATTTCGAATCAGGCGGCAGCGCTTACCGCAGCGGCGTATCCGACTGCGAATCGGGCAAGGGCTCAGCGGCTTTCTTTTTCGGGCTGGCACCTTCCTTTTTCACCTTGCGCTGGGCCAGTTCCTCGGTGTACTCGATGATTTTGCCGGCAATGTTGAGGCCGGTGGCTTTTTCGATGCCTTCCAGGCCCGGCGAGGAGTTGACTTCCAGCACCAGCGGGCCCCGCTTGCTTTGCAGCATATCCACGCCGGCAATGCCCAGGCCCAGGGCCTTGGTGGCCAGCAGGGCGGCGGCCTTTTCGGCCCGGCTCAGCTTGACGAGCGTGCCCGAGCCGCCGCGGTGCAGGTTGGAGCGAAACTCGCCCTCCTTGCCCTGCCGCTTCATGGCGCCCACTACTTCGCCATTCACCACGAAGGCGCGCAGGTCGGCACCCTTGCTTTCGGCAATGTATTCCTGCACGATGATGCGGGCCTTGAGGTTGTGAAAGGCCTCAATAACCGACTGGGCGGCCTTTTCCGACTCGGCCAGCACCACGCCCAGGCCCTGGGTGCCTTCGAGCAGCTTGATGATGACCGGCGCGCCGCCCACCAGCCCGATCAGCTCGGAAACCTCGTTGGAGTAGTTGGTAAAGGCCGTTTTGGGCATGCCCACCCCGGCGCGCGACAGAATCTGCATGGAGCGCAGCTTGTCGCGGGAGCGGATGATGGCCTGGCTTTCGACGGCGGTTTTCACCTTCATCATCTCGAACTGCCGCACCACGGCCGTGCCGTAGAACGTGGCCGAGGCCCCGATGCGGGGAATGATGGCGTCGAATTTTTCGAGCTTGTTGTCGAGGTATACAATGCCGGGGGCTCCTTTTTCGAGCACCAGGTTGCATTTCATATGGTCGATAACCGCCACGTCGTGGCCACGCTGTTGCGCGGCTTCTACCAGACGAGTCGTGGAATACAGCTTCGGCTCACGCGACAGAATCGCAAGTTTCATCGGGAAGGGTGTCTTGGAGGAGGTAGGGAGAGGAGCAGAAGCGGGAATGCAAAGTAACTACCCAAAGCGCTTACGGCCGCGCTTGGTTCGGGACGTGCTGAAATTTAGCCGAAAGATTACGCCGGGCGACGTCGACCACAAACCGGCCGCGGCGCAAGAGCAGCCGCCCGATCAGAACCGGATATTTCATGTCGCTACGGTCGGAAAGGGAAAATTCGGTGACGTAATCCTCGTTGAACAGGCGGATAACGGTCTGGATAACGTAGCGCTCCTGCACGTCGCCGTTCGAGCTTTTGATGTCGCGCAGACTGAAATCAGCGAAGTACATGGGCCGGCCGTTGAAGTTGGGGTGCGAGTCGTCGAGCAACTGCACCCGCAGGATTTCGCGGCCGTCGGGCAGGCGCTCCACGTGGATGTTGGAGCAGTGAATGGCCCCGGTATAGGCCCCGGTATCCACCTTGGCTTCCACGCCCTGAATATCAAACTGCGGAAAGTCGACCAACTCGCGGCGGCCCACCACCCGCTTCGGCACCCGTTGCTTTTTCATCGGCCGGCAAGATAGGTTTAATGTGCTGATGTGGGGAATGTGCTGATGTGCTAATTCTTAATGTGCTTGAATGTGAGAAATGTGCTTGAATGTGCGGAATGTGTCCTTGCGGGGCGTAAGCCATTTCGCGCCTCAAGCGGCGTCGATCCGTCCGCTAAATGCTGAGTGTTCTAAACTGAAAAGCCCTTTCCTACCGCGTGTAGGAAAGGGCTTTCTAATAAAAGTACGTTTGTCACCAGCAGCGAACAGCTTGCTTGGGCTCACGCCTCGCCATGACACGAATGCAGCATTAGCACATCAGCACATTCCCCACATCAGCACATTAACCCTTATAGCTGATGCGGTAGACGGCGTCGTTCTGGTCGTCGGAGAGCAGCAGGGAGCCGTCGGGCAGCTGGAGCAGGCACACGGGGCGGCCCCAGCTGGTTTTGCCCTGCAGCCAGCCTTCGGCGAAGGTTTCGTAGCTGGTGGCCTGCTTGCCGGTGGCGTCGAGCTTGACCAGGGAAATCCGGTAGCCGATTTTGGTGCTGCGGTTCCAGGAGCCGTGCTCGGGAATGAAAATCTGGTTGCGGTACTGGGCCGGAAACTGCTTGCCGGTGTAGAACTTCATGCCCAGCGCGGCCACGTGCGGGCCCAGCTTGCGGGCGGGCTTGGTGTAAGTAGCCGCCGATTTGCCCTGGCTGAACTCCGGGTCGGGCACGTCGCCGGCAAAGAAGTACGGGAAGCCGAAGTGCTGGCCGGGCCCGGCGGCGCGGTTCAGCTCGTCGGCGGGCAGGTTGTCGCCGAGCTGGTCGCGGCCGTTGTCGGTAAACCACAGGGCCTTGTCGACCGGGCTCCAGTCGAAACCCACGGTGTTGCGCACGCCTTTGGCAATGGTTTCGAAGGCCGTGCCGTCGGGATTCATGCGGTTGATGGTGCCGTAAATCGGCTCCTCGGGCTCACAGGTATTGCAGGGCGCGCCCACCGGAATGTAGAGCTTGCCGTCGGGCCCGAAGGCAATGTACTTGTAGCCGTGCCAGTCCTTGTTGGGCAGCTGGCTATACACCACCACCGGCTTGGGCTTCTGCCTGAGCGTCTTGGCGATGTTGTCGTAGCGCACCACCCGGTTGATTTCGGCCACGTAGAGCGCGCCGTTGCGCACGGCCACGCCGTTGGGCGCGTTCAGGCCAGTGGCCACCGTCACGACTTCATCGGCGCGGCCGTCCTTGTTCCGGTCGGGCAGGGCGTATACCTTGTCATCCTTGGTGCCCACGTACACGGTGCCGTCGGGGCCCACAGCCAGCTCCCGGGCGCTTTTCACGCCCTGGGCAAAGTAGCTGATGGTGAAGCCCGCGGGCAGCTTGATTTTACTCAGGTTGGCGTCGGCCGCGGCGGTGGGCTTTTCGGCGGTAAAGCCCAGGGCCAGGGGCGCGAGCAGGGCGAGGGGAAGGAGGCGGCGAATCATATAGTCTAAAACACCAAGCTCCACCCGAAGGTTGCAGCGGGGCAAATACGGCGCGGTTAAGGTATTTGCCGTACCAATGCGTCAGTGCAGCTAGCGACCCGGCGTTGGGCGCTACTCGGCTTTTCCTCTTACATGATGCGTAAATCTCTGAAATCTGCTGGCCGACTCCTACTCAGCCTGGTGGCTCTCTTGCTGGTGGCAGGCGTGGCTTTTGCCAACCTGAGCCCGGAGCTGGGCGGTAAGCCCACGAAAGCCCAGAAGGTGGCCTACGCCCAATCGGGCCACTACCAGGACGGTGAGTTTCGGAACCTATTACCGACCGAGGTGATGACCGGCGGCAGTACGGTGTCGGTGCTGTGGAAATTCCTGTTCGGCAAAACGCCCGACGCCGCCCCGTCCGCGCCCCTGCCCACCCAGCCACTCGATCCGCTGAGCATCAGCCGCAAAACGCCCGACCTGCTGCGCGCTACGTGGTTTGGGCACTCGGCCAGCCTGGTGGAAATAGCCGGGAAGAACATCCTGTTCGACCCCATGCTGAGCGTGAAGATGGGGCCCGTGTCGTGGGCCACGCCCACGCGCTACAACCCCGCCCTGGCCATCACCGCCGAGCAGCTCCCGCCCATCGATGCAGTGCTGATTTCGCACGACCACTACGACCACCTCGACTACCAGACCATCCGGCGGCTCAAGGACAAAACGGCCAATTTCTACGTGCCGCTGGGCGTCGGGGCTCACCTGCTGGCCTGGGGCGTGGCCCCGGCCAACGTGCACGAGCTGGACTGGAACGACTCGGTACAGCTGCCGGGCCTGACCATCATCAGCCAGCCAGCCCGCCACTTTTCGGGCCGGGGCCTCACCAACCGCAACTCCACCTCGTGGAGCTCCTGGGTGCTGAAGTCGGCCACGCAGCGCGTGTTTTACAGCGGCGACGGGGGCTACGGCCCCCACTTCCAGGCCATCGGCCGGCAGCACGGCCCTTTCGACCTGGCCCTGATGGAGTGCGGGCAGTACGATGCGCAGTGGGCCCAGATTCATATGATGCCCGAGCAGAGCGTGCAGGCTGCCCTCGACGTGCGGGCCCGCCTGATGCTGCCCGTGCACTGGGGCGCTTTCACGGAGGCCAACCACGCCTGGAACGACCCCGTGCAGCGGGCCACCGCCGAAGCCCGCCGCCTGGGCCAGTTCATCACCACGCCGGAGCTGGGGCAGCCCGTGACGCCGGGCATCGGCCCCCTCCCCCAGCGGCCCTGGTGGCTCACGGTGGGGCAGTAGCCTCGTGTTTAGCGGCCTTCCCGCTCGCGCACCAGCCGCTCGTACTCGCGCTCCGACTGTTGGCCGCCGAAGCCGCTGTAGACCCGCACGCCCTGCATCAGCACCCCGAAGCCCCAGAACACCGTCGACCAGACTGGCCAGGGCACGTAGTTGAAGTGGCGGCCGGCGTAGTGGCCTCCGCCGTTGAAATCAGTGAAAAACCAGATGGCCCAGAGCAGGGCATTGACGGCCACGTAGGTGAGCAGGTGGGCTTTGAACTTGGCGCGGGCCTTGGCGATGCGCCACAGCTGGGGGTCACGGTTGGCAGCTTCCATAGCAGTCGAACGGGTTAGGAGATGAATATGCAGCGAACCTATTCATTCGCTTTTACATAGGCAAACTATACTATACCGAGTGGTAGAACGCCCGGGCTGAGCCGTCGAAAAACCGGGATGGAGCGTATGGGTCATTTACACCCCGCCCTCCGGACCGGGCTTCACCTCACCCGTTTTCAGATGACAGCTTCACCAACCGATTGGCACTCCCAGGCGCAGAATTTCGGCCGTATCCGGTTCTATCAGGGCGACATTACCAAAATCGACACCCCGGCCATTGTTAACGCGGCCAACTCGTCTTTGCTCGGCGGGGGCGGCGTCGATGGGGCTATTCACCGGGCGGGCGGCCCCGAAATCCTGGAAGCCTGCCGGCGGCTCCGGGCCGGGCATCTGGGCAAAGGCCTGGCCCCGGGGCAAGCCGTAATGACCACGGCCGGGCGGCTGCCGGCCGCCCACGTCATTCACACCGTGGGGCCGGTTTGGAACGGAGGGCAGAAAGACGAAGCCGAAAAGCTAGCCAGCTGCTACCGCAACAGCCTACGGCTGGCCGCCGAAAATCAGCTCGACAGCGTGGCTTTCCCCGGGATCAGCACCGGCATTTACGGTTACCCCAAAGCCGAAGCCACCGCCATTGCCGTGCGGGAAGTCCGGCAGTTTCTGGCGCAGCACGACTTCCCGAACACGGCAGTTTTCGTGGTCTTCGACGACCAAAGCCGCCAGCTGTACGAGCAGGAATTAAGCAAGTAAGCCCCTACACGGTAGCCGTCATGGCCAGGCCCAAGCAATCCGTCCGCTGAAATGGGCTGAGCTTCCTACAGTGAAAAGCCCTCTACTCCGGCAGGAATAAAGGGCTTACTGGTAAAAAGGCAGCTTGTCACCAGCAGCGGACGGATTGCCACGGCTACGCCTCGCCATGACACATTCCGCACATTTCTCACATTCGACCCACATTCAAAACACATTCACCCCACATTACCACTTCATCTCTTCCGGGTGGCGGCGCAGGTAGGCGGCTACGTCGTAGATCAGGCCGGCGTGGCCGGCTTCGAGCAGCACGGTGTGGGCCTTGGTGAGGGAGGCAATAAACTCCTGTAAGCCCGCGTGGGGTATCACCCGGTCGAAGCGGCCGAGAAAGAACGTCACGGGCGTCGGCTGCCGGTTCAGCAGGGCCGCCAGCTTCCTGGTGTCGAAGACCAGGTGCCGAAACCCGACCCAGCTGCGGTACACGCGCAGGCGCTTTTCGCGGCTGTCGAGCTGCCACTGGGCGAAGCGCACCAGCCCCGAATCGACGAGGCGGCGCTGGGCCAGCCCGTCGATGAAGCGCAGCAGCCGCTGGGGGCGCAGCACGGCCCGGCCCAGCACGCCCCGCATCCAGGGTGGGTAGGTGGCCAGCGCGTACCAGAACTGCGTTTTGAGGCCATCCGGGGCAATCAGCCAGAGCTTTTCGACCCGGCCGGGAAACTGTTCCACGGCCGTTAAGGCGAATTTGGCCCCCATGCTGAACGCCAGCAGCCCAAACGTATGGATGCCGTGCGCGGCCAGAAACTCACCCAGCAGCTCGCCCAGTCGGGCTTTGCGCAGGGGCGAATCGGCCTTGGCCAGCCGGCTGCGGCCGTGGTAGAACAGGTCGAAGGCGTAGAGCGTCACGTCGGGGCCCAGAATGGCAGCCATGCCGCGCCAGTGCCCCTCGCTCTGCCCGTAGCCGTGAAACGCCAGCACCACCCGCGGCCCGGTGCCATACTTCTGAAAGTGCAGGCTGGTTTTCATGCGGCAGAGAGCTGTAACGCGAAGTTGCACTTCGCGAGGCGTCCGGGTTGCGTGGCGGTTGCCGGTCAAAGTTGTCGTGCAACGTCTCGCGAAGTGG